>JAZQNE010000017.1:0-3203 GCA_045627185.1 Lachnospiraceae bacterium | reverse complement strand
ACATATCTGGGAAGAAGCATACCATTTGTTTATCTTAACAAGGTGTTTACCTCTCTCATCAAGCTTATACGCCAACATGTTTATAAACATTCCGTAACTCACGACTAAAGTCACAAGAATGCGGCAGCCGAGCTATTCAAACCATCAATTTCAAAGAGATAAACAGGAGCATCTCCATTGCACTGTTTTTTCAGGCAAATCTGCTCATGCTCAAAGTTTTTAAGCATATAATCCATAATCTCACATGAAAAACAATCATGCATTTATCTGCAAAAAACTGATGAGAGGGGTAAATCTCCGCCGGACTGATAAGCGGAGCTGAGTTGTCAAATTTAATCATTACTGTTCTCCATTCACAATCTTGATATAATCTTCATTCGGAATCATCAGGCTTTCAAGCTCTGCGATGGTTTCCTCCGTAAGGCACCCGTTCTGCAGGAACTCTTTTCCTGCACGCTCAAACTGAGCTCGCTTCGGGTCTGCAACAACAGCAGCCTCAGGTACATTCATCATAGGTGTTTCAGGGACAAAAATCATTGTAGGATTGCCAAAACATTTAAGCGATGTCACCCTAACCCCGTCAAAATTACCCTCTGACATAGGAAAGCCTGCGCCACAGATAACGATGGCCTTCATCTTCTCAAGATTCTCTTCATCACAGACATGCCTTACTTCGCCATTCTCCTCAACCATATTCATCTTAACAAGCGGGATTGTACGGTCAAGAACAGCCTTAATGTGGGACGGCAGGCCGTAGCAGTACAGTGGAAAGCTCCAGATTGCTACATCCGCGTGCCTGTATTTTTCAAGAATCATGTTCTGGTCGTCCTGAATAACGCAGCGTCCGTCGCCCTTTGCCCAGCAGCCAAAACAGCCCTGGCAGGGTTTAACGTTCATATCGATGATATTCAGAATCTCCACCTCAACACCGGGCGCTTCCATGCCCTTCAGGAATGCTCTTGTGAGCTCCATTGTATCGCTTTTCTTCTTAGGACTTCCGTTTAATACTAATACTTTCATTTTTCCCTCCGTTAACTCTTCCGTTTATCAAAATCACTTTCATACTTTCCTACATTCAGACTTCTGTTACAAACATTCCATGATGGTTGCAATACGCATAAATCCTGCCATGTCCGACAATCTTAAAGGAGCACGCAGCCTCTGACTCAGGGAAAAGCTTGACAACCTGAAGCTTGTTCTCCGATGAATACGTAAAAAAGCAGATGTAATGGCTTTTATCCATCGGATGGTCCATGCTGACGTAGTATTCATCATCGATGCGCTCAACCTTGATCACGTGCTTATCGTCCGGCTCTTCAACCTCAATTTTCGGAAGCGTAATGCCACAGCAGCTCACAACCGAATCGCCCATCGCGTGGATGACGTTGCCGCACACGGGACAGACGTACCAGACGCCTTTTTTCATATTGGCAGCATAATTGTTGTTTTTCACGGTGTAGCCTGCCATCAGCTCAATCAGCGATACATTCAGCGCCTTCGCAAGCGGGTCTAACAGCGAAATGTCCGGAAGGCCTCTTCCGTTCTCCCATTTCGATATCGTCTTGCTGCTTACCATAAGCCTGTCCGCAAGCTGCGCCTGTGTGATGTTTTCGCGCTCTCGAAACTCTTTTATAATCGTTCCCGTAACGTAACTGTTCATGGCAATCTCTCCTTTGCTTCGAAGTATATAACAGTCAGGAACAAAATGCAATCTACGGAGAGTAGACAATATGATAAAAAAATGTATCTAAAAATAACACTTGAAAATAATTTTTAATTAGGATAATGTCTTTCTCATCAGTACTGAAACAAACTTCTGAACGAAAGAAAGGTGACACAATTGATTCAGACAAAGCAGGAATTACACAAACTGATTGCATCGAAGGAGCCGAACATCTGCCAGATATCGGCTTACAGAAATGGTGAACTGGTGCTTTCGGATGAATGGAACGGATATAAAGAAACAGACTGCACGCACATCATGTCCGCCACAAAAAGCGTGGTCGGGCTGCTGGTGGGCATTGCAGTCGATAAGAAAATGATAAACAGCATTGATGATAAGGTGCTCTCCTATTTCCCTGATTATCAGGTGAAACGCGGTGAAAAGACAATCTACGATGTCACAATCAGGCATCTTCTCACGATGCGTGCGCCCTACAAAGGGAAAGGCGACCCCTGGAGCAAAGTATGCATAAGCAAAAACTGGACTTATACATCGCTCGATTTTCTGGGCGGAAAAGCTGGAATCACAGGCGAATTCAACTATCGGACGGTCTGCCTTCACATTCTGTCAGGCATCCTTTACAAGGCGAGCGGCACGTCAACTGTTGACTTTGCAAACAAATACCTGTTTGAACCGCTTGGAATTGCTAATCACACAAACTTTTACGCAAAATCAGCTGAGGAGCACAAGGATTTTACTCTTAACAAAGCCCCTAAGGGCGATGTCTGGTTTGCAGACCCCGATGCCCTCGGAACGCCCGGCTACGGCCTCTGCATGAGTGCTGCGGATATGGCCAAAATCGGCCTACTCTGCCTGAATGACGGCGTCTGGAACGGGAATCGGATTATCTCTTCTGAATGGTTACACGACATGACACGCCCCGCAGAAGTAGATAGCAAGTACTTCCGTGGCATGCACTACGGGTATCTCTGGTGGATCATCCACCCCGAAAAAAACATTTACGCCGCAATAGGCAACAGCGGAAACATAATATATATCAACCCGCCAGATAACACAGTTGTTGCAATAAGTTCTTACTTCAAGCCGACCGTTTTCGACAGGGTGGATTTCATTGAAGACGTAATTCTGCCGTTTATCTTACAGTGAGACAATGGGGACGGTTAGACAAGCTTGCTTTTTTTGACGCTTTCCGCTAACTTCGCCCCCATGGTGTCCGTAAGCATCACTCTTCCCCACGCAGGTTTGTTTCCATCAGGTGGCAGATTGTCTGCGAATCATAATCCTTGCTGAACAGGTAGTAAAGCTTGGCTACAGCGGCCTCGGTCGTCATACAAGTACCTCATTAAAATGTGCTTAATCACATTACATACAGAATATCTTTTTTTCTCACTTTCGCAACATAAAATACTCTTATTCCATTGAATAAAATGCTGCAAAACATCTGGCCCCCGGCGCCCCAATAAGCAAGCAAAAAAACGCAACGGGCGCCTGCCCGTAGCGTTTCAGACTGTCGACAAAG
>JAZQNE010000016.1:0-33045 GCA_045627185.1 Lachnospiraceae bacterium | reverse complement strand
CGCTTTCTTTCCATGTACGCACTGTGCCGTACAATTGATACCAATAGAATGAGCGCAACCGTCGTTAACAAATATATACCGTAATTTACCATAAACTTTTTCCTTAACACCGATAAATAATTTTAAACACTAATAATTATATACATAATCCGAACTTTTCGCAACCATGCAAGTACCAAAGAGATTATTATACATACAAATTATACATTTATTTTTATGAGCCATAAACTCACTTGTTTTCTGCATTTGCAGCAATAATCGACTCGGCAAGTTTCTTTTCCTTTGAAGTCAGATCTGCCTTATCAAGAAGGTCCGGTCTTCTCTCAGCCGTTCTGATTATTGACTGTTCTCTTCTCCATTTTTCAATATTAGCATGATGCCCGGAAAGAAGCACCTCCGGAACCTTTTCTCCCATAAATTCCTCGGGTCTTGTGTACTGGGGATATTCAAGAAGTGAATCATTAAAGCTTTCAAATTCAGCCGATGTTTCATTGTTCAAAACACCCGGCACAAGCCTTGAAATGCTGTCAATAAGCATCATAGCAGGCAGTTCACCGCCTGTCAGCACAAAATCGCCAATAGAAATATAGTCCGTTACAATACGTGTAAGCGCACGCTCATCAATCCCTTCATAGTGCCCGCAAAGAAGGACAATATCAGTATCTTTGGAAAATTCCATTGCTTTTTCCTGCTTAAAAACACTGCCCTGAGGTGTCAGGTAAATTACACGGGGATTTTCAAGACCATATTTTTCAACGATATGCATATAACAATTATACACCGGTGGAGCAGCCATAAGCATTCCTGCCCCGCCGCCGTAAGTATAATCATCTACTCTGTTGTGCTTGTTTCCCGAAAAATCGCGGATATCAATTAACTCAACATGAATAAGCTCTGCTTCAATCGCCCGTTTCATAATGCTCGATTCAAGCACAGCCTTAAACTGTTCGGGAAATAAAGTCATAACGTAAAAGTTCATAAATAACCTCACAGTTTGAAACTTTGGACGGTTCTGTCCGTCAACTTCTCAATTCCGTTTTGACCCTTGGAAATGTTCTGTTTGTCAACTTCCTAACCTTAAAATCACATCAGCCCCGGCATAACATGTACCGTAACCTTGCAATTATCTGTATCAATATCAAGTACACATTCCTTAATTACAGGGAAGTATACTTTTTTGCCGTTTTTAAGTTCAATCTCATATACATCGTTGGCACCGGTCTGAAGAACGTCCGTAAGCGTTCCCAGAGTCTCACCTTCATCGGTAACAACTTCTGCGCCAAGAATATCGCTGATAAAATATTCATTCTCAGCTAATTTCTGCGCATGCGCACGGTCAACAAAAATATCTTTGTTTCTGAAGCGCTCGGCAGCATTTCTGTCAGGAATCTCCTTGAACTTAATAATAACCATATTCTTGAAGAACTTGACGTTTTCTATTGTAAGAGTGTTTTTGCCTTCATCGGTAAAAACAAACTCAAGCTGTTTAAATCTTTCAGGGTCATCACAGGTAGGAAAAACATTTACTTCACCTTTGATGCCGTGGGCGCTGGATATTACTCCAACTCTTAAATATTCACTCTTCATCTTTTCTCCATTTCGGGTCTTTGCTTTCAAAAACATAGCAAACAATAACGGGTGCCCAATGGACACCCGTTCGTTTTATTGCACAATTTCGACAACTACTTTCATGTCATCCCTGGTCGCTGCAGCCTTGACAAGTGTACGGATCGACTTAGCGATTCTACCCTGCTTGCCAATAACTTTACCCATATCCTCGGGTGCAACTCTCAATTCAACGACGACTGCCTTATCTGTCTGTGTTTCGGTAACTGTAACCTGATCGGGATGATCAACGAGTGCCATTGCAATGATTTTAACAAGCTCTTTCATGCCTGACCTCCTGAGTGTCCCGGATTACTTAACGATACCGGCGTTTTTGAAAAGACGTGCAACAGTATCGGTAGGCTGAGCACCGTTCTTAAGCCATGTCTTAGCCTTTTCCTCATCTACACGGAAAGCGCTGGGCTCAACGGTAGGATCATAGGTACCGATTTCCTCGATAAAACGACCATCTCTGGGGGATCTGCAATCTGCAACGATTACACGATAAAAAGGAGCCTTCTTCTGTCCCATTCTCTTTAATCTGATCTTTACTGCCATGATAAATTCACCTCCTTGAAATTGTTTGGCTTTCGCCTTTTATGTCAAGTATGCATAATCAATTTTGATCGATTTAGCTACCTGAAATCTTAATATGTCTGATAATCAGAACTTAAACGGGAATTTCATCCCGCCGAATCCGCCTCTTCTGCCCTTACCGTTAAACATTCCGGACATCTGTTTCATCATTTTCTTGGATTCATTAAATTGCTTAACCACACGGTTAACATCAGCTATATCAACGCCGGCACCTTTGGCAATCCTGTTTTTACGTGAAGGATTAAGGATATCCGGGTTTGTACGTTCTTTGAGCGTCATGGAATAAATGATGGCCTCAACCGATTTCATTGAATCTTCAGTCTGGTCAAGGTCTATACCCTTGAGCTGATTTCCCATTCCCGGCATCATGGAAAGGATTGACGAAAGGCCGCCCATTTTTTTCATCTGCTGCATCTGCTCAAGATAATCGTTGAAATCAAACTCATTTTTCTTGATTTTTCTGAGCTGTTCCTTAGCTTTCTGCTCATCAAGTTCAGCCTCGGCTTTCTCAATGAGTGAAAGAACGTCACCCATACCAAGGATACGTGAAGCCATACGGTCCGGATAGAACTGCTCAAGGTCCGTAAGCTTTTCACCCATACCTGCGAACAAAATGGGCTTTCCGGTAACGGCACGAATTGAAAGTGCGGCACCGCCTCTTGTATCACCGTCAAGCTTTGTAAGAATAACGCCTGTGATGTTAAGACGTTCGTTAAAGGTTTCAGCAACATTTACGGCATCCTGACCCGTCATGGCGTCAACAGTAAGCAATACATGAGCAACATCAACGTTATTGCGGATTTCTTCAAGTTCAGCCATCATGCCTTCATCAATGTGAAGACGGCCGGCAGTATCGACAATAACAACATTGTTTGAATTGCTTTTAGCATGTGCAAGTGCTGCTTTTACTATATCAACAGGCTTGTGACCGGTTCCCATTGAAAAGACCGGAACACCAACCTTATTACCGTTTATCTGTAACTGCTCAATTGCGGCCGGGCGGTAAATGTCACACGCTACAAGCAGCGGATTTCTGCCCTTTGATTTAAGCTTGCTTGCAAGCTTTGCGGATGCTGTTGTTTTACCGGCACCCTGAAGACCTGCCATCATGATGACGGTAATTTCACCGGCGGGACGAAGCTCAAGCTCAGTTGTTGTGCCGCCCATAAGGTTAATAAGTTCTTCATTTACAATTTTAATAACCATCTGGCCGGGAGTAAGGCTTGTCATAACTTCCTGCCCTACCGCACGTTCCTGAACGGCTGAAATGAAGTTCTTAACAACCTTAAAGTTAACATCCGCTTCAAGAAGAGCAAGCTTAACTTCTTTCATAGCCGCCTTTACGTCAGCTTCTGAAAGAATACCTTTACCTTTCAGGCCTTTAAATATGTTTTGTAATTTATCAGATAAACTGTCAAATGCCATGTGTAATTCCTTTATATATCACGCGAAACGGTTTCGCGGTCTGACCGGGATTAATCAAAGTTTTGAAGTGATTTCATCCGTAATTTTATTAAGTTCTTCTGCTATTTCTTTATTTCCGAGGTCTGAAAGCTGCTTTGATAAATTTCTGAGCTTTTCGGCATCAGCTTTAAGTTCTCTGAAACGCTTTACAAGACCAAGTCTTTCTTCATATTCGCGCAGCTGTTTGGTGCATCTTTTAATGATATCATAAACACCCTGGCGGCTGATTCCCACACTTTCGGATATTTCGGAAAGCGACATGTCATTCATTACATATTCGCCGTATATTTCACGCTTGTGTTCATCAAGAAGGTCGCTGTAGAAGTCAAAAAGCATGGAAGCCTCAACAAGATCCTTTAAGGTTTCTTCACTGCTCTCGTTTTTTCCCTTTACTTCACTCATAAGCGCTCCCGAAACACGAACTTTTAAGCAACTCAACTAAAATACTCTCAAAAACAAAGCTGTAAAGAGATTTTCTTTACAGCTTGTTAATATATACTCTTTTGAAATAAAAGTCAAGGGGTTTGTAAAGTTTTTTTCTTTACAGTTGTTTTTCCGAAAAATTCAAGTGTAAAGCCAAATTTCGCATTACAATGTGCCCTCTGTAAAAACAAACATCGCTACAGCAGCGGCAATAGTGACATTCAGCGAGTCAACATCCTCGGACTGGGGAATGATAAGGCTGGTTCCGTAATTATGGAATTCCTTCGGAAGGCCGGTAGCTTCATTTCCGAAAACAAGACTGTATGGCGTATCCTCACTGTTAATGCCGGAATGAAGTGTGTCATCCGCATCAAGCATAAAGGTATAAATCCTGTGGTTTGGAAATTCCTTCATGTAATCAGTGAAATCATCGTAATACATGAAATTCATGTGGAACAATGCCCCCATTGAAGCACGGACAGCCTTGGGATTAAAAATGTCCGCACCCGGACGAATGATGGCAATGTCCTTGATTCCAAAGCCAACGGCGGTTCGAAGAATCGTGCCAAGATTACCCATATTTCCGGGGTTTACAAGGACAATATGGGGCTTATCGGAAGCAAGCTTCTTTTCAAATTTTCTAAAGAGGCCGACTATATAGACGTTCTCTTTATCGCTAAGCTTTTCAACGGTTTTTCCGGCTTCACGTACATTAATCCCATGTGCTTTGCAAATATCTTCAATTGTTTTCCTGTCTTCGAGGTTAGGCGTAATCAACACCTCTTCCGCGAATTCGGGACAATTCTTAATCATCTCGATTGTGGGAAAGGCGCCAAGTGTATAGGAATAATCATAGTCTTTTTTATAAGGTTTAATCTGATCCATATCAATCCTCAAAAAATCAAATGCGGCCCGTTAAGACCGCATTTTACATTTAGTTTCTTCCGCAGCAGAACTTGTATTTCTTTCCGCTTCCGCAAGGGCAGGGATCGTTACGACCGGGCTTCTTCTCTACATGAACGGTACCGGAATTTTTCTGCTCTTTGTAAAGTTCTTTACGGCGCTCCTCAGTAAGGATGGAATCCCATTCTTTTAATCCATAAAGCCAATCAGCCTTTGCGGCAACCATGTTGTAATAAAGTTTTTCGGGATCGTACTCAAGTGAAACTTCTGTATCTTCTGTCATTTCCTCAATAGGGTTAGCCTTTTTGAGTGAATCATTGATTCCGTCAAGGAAACCAACCATTGCGGGGAGCTTTGTATCAAATTTTTCAGCAAGTTCCTTAACTGTACCTTTTACGGGTTCTGCAGGATTTGCAAGAATTTGCTCATAAATGCCTTTTTCAATGGTAAAATAGCGGGTCCAGAACTTCTGCTGGTCTTCGGGGGTTCTTTCTGCCTCATATGCGAGGGTGCGCCAATCTGTAAGAATGCTCATTTTTGTATCTCCTGTAACTGATTTTTACCCGCTTAATATAACAATATTTTAATATAACGTCAAGTGTGCACAAAAATAATTCTTACGTAATTCTTACGTTCACTACCCAAAAATCAATGTGAGCCAACCTTCCACATCTTATAGTAGACATATATTGCTTCTCCAATCTCCTTATCAATTGGGATTATTTCTACAGAATAACTGCGGTACCTTCCATCTATAAGAATTTCCTCTCCAAAGCAATATATGTCACGTAAAAGTTTAATTTCATCGTCAGTAAACAAACTTTTGAAAACTTTTTCAGCGGGAATATACGAAAGATTTCCCTGACCATTTTTCCAAAGATTCTTTGAACAATAATACTTGGAAAGTTGTTGTTTTATTGTTTCCCATTCATCATGGGAAACATCAAATCTCGAAATAAAAATTCCTTCATCTTCTATAATTTCAATTGACGGCTCTATATCTCCAAAAACAGTCTTTATTTCCTGTTCATATACATTTCTGCTTACGACATTATTATGATAATCATTCATTTTCTTTTTATCAAAGATTAAAATTGCAATAATAACGGCCATAATAATTATAATAATTATTAATGTTTTCTTCATGATATCCTCAATAAAATCTTATTTTTCTGGAATTCATATAATATTACGAATTATGTCCCGTAATAATTATCAACCCATTTCATAAGTTTCTGAACCGTCAAGCTTTTGGTATTCATTGCTGTAGCCTTGGTTTTGTAGGTTAAAAACCAAGTATCCCATTTTAGAGTGTATACCTGTTTACTGCGATCAACTTCTGAAGTGGCGGAATAGTAAACCCAACCTTTCTGTTTTGTATTACATGAATCAACTTTATATGATTTCCATGTTTTGTCTGCTTCGGATATAAAAACCGAATCGAAAAGTCCCCCAAACAGAGATTCAACTGTTCCGTCGGACGCAACAACAATGCCACTGACACGTTTTGAAATAACGGCGGCAATATTTTCATTTTCATAATGACTATGTCCGCAATTACACCCCAAAATCCATACACATCTACAATAAATATAATTAAGTGATTCTGCTACATAACTAGTTAAATAACCGCTTATTTTCGAATAATCTCCATGTGTATTGATAATAACCATGTCTTCCTCTTTTATATGATTCCATATATTAAGGAAGTCACTCAATGTATTAATGCCAATAACCAGGCATTCAGCATCGTCAATTCCCTTTCTATGGTAATAACGAAGGACTTCATCTTTCATAGATGATGATTCAAGTGCAAAGTCAACATTGGTAAGAATCAAAGTTCGAGTCTTTGCAAAACCCTCAAGCGGTACCGATACTAACAAACAAAGAATAAATGTACTTACAAAAAGTAATAATTTTCTTAATATTTTTTCTCCCGTAAGTTCCTTAACTGTACCTTTTACAGGCTCAGCAGGATTTGCAAGGATTTTTTCATAAATACCTTTTTCGATGGTAAAATAGCGGGTTCAGAACTTCTGCTGGTCTTCGGGGGTTCTTTCCGCCTCATATGCGAGGGTGCGCCAATCTGTAAGAATGCTCATGTTTTTGTCTCCATGAATATACAAAGTTTTTACTCATAAAAACAATAAATAAGCGGTACGTCAAGACTGCGATTTACTTTGGGTAAGGCTCATTGTTCAATTGTTTTATTTTTCATTACAATATAACCAAAATGATTAATTAGTATTTTCGGTGTAGTAAAAAATCCATTCTTTCGATATGTCTTCTACAGAAAAATGTAAAGAATCATGTAAATAACTTTTATACTCCTTAATATAAGAATTGTTTTCATCATCTGTATAACGAAGCCAACGCAAAAAAACTATAACACCATTTTTTTCTTCATTAATAAATCTGAACTTAACAAAATTCTTGGAGTCGTCAAAAGTTACAGCAGATGGCCCAAATTCAAAAAACTCTATCAGAACCTGTTTGTCTTCATCATTAAAATACTTCAGACTTTCGGGGTAAGGGTCCATAAGAAAAGCATCGTCATAATCCACAACGTGCATTGTATTATAGAATTCATCATTGGTCGAAACAATTTCTACAACCTTTTCAAACAAATCTGTATTCTCAAGAAATATGTTCATTATTTCTTCTTTTGTATATGTTATATAAGAATAATTCGTTTTATTTTCATTTTTACAACCAATCAATACCATAGCACCAAGTAAACTTAAAATGATAACTAAAATTATCTTTTTCATCACTCAACACTCCTATACATTATTTATCAATCAATTCACGAATTTGATCTGCTATTCCTGCAAGAAAACCGCTGACAGGAATTCCGTTATAAGCTATCGAAAAATAATCGGGATAATCATTGTTAAACATACTGTAGCCTTTTTCAATATTAGTATGGTCATTTTCATCATCTCCATAATAATTGGATGGATCGTTCAAAAGCTCACTTGTCATATTTTTCTGAGCTGCAACACCACCACCCCAATATAATGTTATATCCCCAAATCCTGTGGCTCGGCCGGTATATCCATACATAATATTTCCTAGGCCCTCTGCTGTAGTCTTTTCCCCTCTGAAAATAAAATCTTCAAACTTTTGTTCTTTATCTTTAAGATATGGAACATTAGGGAAAACTTCTTCCCAACGGTTTTGAAGTTTTATATCCCAAGCTGCACCTGTGTTAACCTGTTTATAAAACCAAATAAAAGATGTTATCAGTTGGCTGGTATATTGTAAAGGTATATCAAGTGAAATGTCTGCTAATTCTTACGTAATTCTTACGTTCACTACCCAAAAATCAATGTGAGCCAACCTTCCACATCTTATAGTAGACATATATTGCTTCTCCAAGAAGTTCTGTTTTCCTTAATGAAAAGAATAGCATTTGTATTCAAATAAGTCAATGGAACCGATAGCTTGATAAAAAGGAACAGATAAACAACTTTAACAGAATTAGTTTTCTGAGTTGTTTATCTGCTCCAAAATGTTTAATAAATAAAATAATATTATGTATTAAAACCTGTTTTTATCAATCCACAGTCCGAGCGCGGGATTGGGTATGAAGTAGATTTCCTCGCCGTCGGGCAATGTGTTCCAACCGTAGGTGAGTTTTGCGGGATCGTATTTTGCAGCCATTTCATCATAATCTGCGGGAATAAAGTGAACGCCTGCGATTTCCTCTTTGGAAATGTCTTTTACGGCATAAGTGATTCTGAAACGGCCGTCGGAGGAACCGTGAATCAGATGTGCTGCAGTACCCATATTCTTCTGAAGGTCCTCTTCTGTCTTAAAAAGCTCAAGAGTCTTAAGACGCCCGCAATAGCCGTACTTACGGATAAGCTTATCGTTTGTGGGGTCTTCTCCGAACTTCTCAACGCCGGGTGCAAGAACAATAAGGTCACCGTCATCGGCAACAGCCATACGTGTACGGTAAACAGCCTTATTGCCGAGCCATGTGCTCTTAAATTCCTTGGGATCAAGGTAAACAACACATTTTTTAATGCCCTTATCAACAAAATCTATGTTCTTCTTCTGAGCAAGTGAAATTGCAGCCTCAAGAGCGGCACGCTTTTCACCCATAAAAAGACCGTGTGTATGAATCTTTCCGCCGGGAGCTGTTGTTACTGTCATAACAAACAGAATCGGACGGTCAGCAAGGAAGTGTTCAAGACCGTAGTCGAAAATACGGCGGACGGGCGTGAAATCCTTGCCCATCATACGTTCCATTCCATAAACGGCACCAACCATGTGGGATTTGTTAATCATATCAGAGCCACCACAGCCAACAAACAGGTTCTTCGAATGGTTAGCCATTCCTATAACCTCGTGAGGCACAACCTGCCCGATAGAGACAATCAAATCGTAAGAAGAATCCATGATAAGCTTATTTACTTCAACGCTTACAGGGTCGGTCCAGAGGCCTTCGGTAATACCCGAAATGAAATCGCCGGGAACCTCACCAACCTTAACAACATCCTTACGCCAGTTGTGATATATGAATTTTTCGTAAGGGATGTCACCAAACATCTCTTCACACTGCTCTTTTGTAACGGCAACATGCGTTCCTAGCGCCGGAAGGATGTCAACCTGCGCCTTATCCTTGAGCAGATGATAATATGTGTTCGTAATTAAGCCGGCATTTGAGTGAAAACGCGTAAAATCAGGCGGAATGAGAAGGACTTTTTTGATGTTACGTCCCATAAGTGACATTTCAACGGCTGATTTGATCTGTTCAACACTAAGGCCTTCATTTTCTTTTTCGCTAAGATATAATTCCATATGTTTTTTGTAATCTCCTGTAATTAATCATGATATAATCCAAAAAGTCAAAAACTCACAGGATTTCATCAGGTGAAAATAAAAGTCAGAAATGCAGCATAAATACTGCATTTCTGAGCAAAAATCATATTAATTAAACTCCCGAATAAGCGGAGAAGCCGCCGTCAACAGGAACAACAACGCCTGTAACAAAGCCCGATGACTTATTGTCAAGCAGCCAGAGAAGTGTTCCAATCAGTTCTTCGGGCTCGCCGAAACGTCCCATAGGTGTATTTCTGAGAATTTTCTCGGTTCTTGCGGTAGGTGTTCCGTCGGGATTCCAAAGAAGTGCCTTATTCTGTGCTGTTGAGAAGAATCCGGGAGCAATAGCGTTTACACGGATGCCTTCTTTTGAGAAATAGACGGCAAGCCACTTTGTAAAGTTCGAAATAGCTGCCTTAGCACCACTGTAAGCGGGAATCTTTGTAAGAGGTGTAAAAGCGTTCATTGAGCTGATATTAAGAATAACGCCGCCGGGATTTCCGAGCATATCCTTTGCAAATTCCTGTGTGGGAAGCAGTGTTCCGTTGAAGTTAAGTCCGAATACAAAGTTTACACCGTGCCAATAGAACTCAAAGAGGCACTTTCCTTCAGGGCTTTCAAACTGTTCCTTGTCAAAGAACTCATCGTTTGTGGTAGCACGGGGATTGTTTCCGCCGGCACCGTTGATAAGGATGTCGCATTTACCAAACTTATCAAGAATCACCTGATGTGCAGCCTTGATACTGTCGGGCTCGAGAACGTTCATCTGAACAGCGATTGTGTCGGCACCCTGAGCGTTCAGTTCATCAGAAAGAGCCTGTGCCTTTTCAACAGTAAGATCTGCGATGGCAATCTTAGCGCCGCACTCTGCAATTGCTTTGACAAATGCAGTACAGAGAACGCCTGCGCCACCTGTAACAACTACAACTTTTCCGGAAAGGTCCGGTTTCATTGATAATTCCATGATTATTCTCCTCATTGTTTTTTATTCACGAAAATCTTTACCTGTAACTTATTCTATCTTTGTAGATTTCTAACCGTTTTGCCGGTTCGGAACTTTCTTCGATAGACGTAAAATCAAACCACATATGTAGAAGATGCAGTATTTCCACCATGTCCGGTCCAGTTGGTGTGGAAGAATTCGCCGCGCGGACTGTCAAGACGCTCATATGTGTGTGCACCGAAGTAATCGCGCTGTGCCTGAAGCAGGTTTGCAGGGAGGCACTCGCACTTGTAACCGTCAAAGTAGTTAAGAGCTGTAGCCATTGCAGGAGCGGGAACGCCGTTCATTACTGCTGTTGCAACAACCTTTCTCCAGGAATCGGTAAGGCCTTCGATAGTATCGCGGAAATAAGGATCAAGAAGAAGGTTTGAGAGTTCGGGATTCTTATCGTAAGCGTCCTTAATCTTTCCAAGGAATACGGAGCGAATGATGCAGCCGCCTCTCCACATAAGAGCAATTCCGCCGTAGTTCAGGTTCCA
Organism: Lachnospiraceae bacterium; assembly: GCA_045627185.1. Taxonomy (GTDB): domain Bacteria; phylum Bacillota; class Clostridia; order Lachnospirales; family Lachnospiraceae; genus SZUA-448. The sequence goes on along the minus strand of JAZQNE010000016.1, from coordinate 21,741 downwards.
GTTGTATGTCTTTGCTGCTGAACGCATAAGGGTGTAGCCCTGAGCGTATGAAATAATCTTTGATGCAAACAGTGCCTTACGGATGTTTTCAATAAATTCCTTTTTGTCACCGTTAAAGGTAACGGGAGTCTTTTTGAAGGTCTTTGATGCAAGAACACGGTCTTCCTTCATGGCTGACAGGCAGCGGCTGTAAACAGCTTCGCCAATGAGTGTAAGCGGAACGCCTTCATCCATTGAGGCGATGCCGGTCCACTTGCCGGTACCCTTCTGTCCTGCTGTATCAAGAATCTTGTCAACAAGCGGCTTGCCGTCTGTATCCTTAACTGCAAGGATGTCTCTTGTAATCTCAATCAGGTAACTGTCAAGCTCGGTTTTATTCCATTCAGTGAATACTTCATGCATCTCGTCAGCGCTCATTCCGAGAACGTCGCGCATAAGCTGGTAAGCTTCGCAGATGAGCTGCATATCGCCGTATTCAATGCCGTTATGAACCATCTTTACAAAGTGACCTGCGCCGTTTTCGCCAACCCAGTCACAGCAGGGTGAGCCGTCCTCAACCTTAGCGCAGATAGCCTGGAAAATAGGCTTAACATAAGGCCATGCCTTGGGTGAACCGCCGGGCATCATAGAAGGTCCCTTAAGGGCGCCCTCTTCGCCGCCTGAAACGCCACAGCCTACATAAAGCTTGCCCTGACTCTCAACATATTCTGTTCTTCTCATGGTATCGGGGAAGTGTGAGTTGCCGCCATCGATGATGATATCTCCGTCCTCAAGAAGAGGAAGAAGCATATCGATAAAGCTGTCAACAGGTGCGCCTGCCTTTACCATGAGCATAACCTTACGGGGTTTCTCAAGGTTTGCAACAAGCTCCTCAAGTGAGTAGCAGCCAATAATATTAAGGCCTTTAGCTCTTCCTTCAACAAAGTCTTTAACCTTGCTTGTTGTTCTGTTGAATACAGCAACGGTAAAGCCCTTTGATTCCATATTCATTACAAGATTTTCGCCCATTACGGCGAGTCCGATTAAGCCGATGTCTGCTTTTTTCATTATGATATCTCCTTATGTTTTGACCGCGAAACAAGTTTCGCGGTATTTCGCTACAAACGTGCCACCTGCACGTTTGCTTAACGCTTCATCTCTTTACTCTTGCGTTGCCTGCCCAGATACTCCAGATCTGCTCTTCATCTGCAGGAAGGCCGTAATCGTCAAGAAGTGTTGTAACAAATGCGCCCGAAGCCCAACCGAACTGTGCGCATTTCTCAGGTTCCATGCCCTTAAGGAAGCCGTAAAGAAGGCCGCCTACAAAGCCGTCACCGCCGCCGATACGGTCAAGAACGGGGATTTCCCTGGGTTCAATGACGGTCCAAACGTCACCGTCCAGCATAATAGCACCCCAAAGGTGCTCGTTTGCACTCTTAACCTGACGGAGTGTTGTTGCAAAGGTCTGTGCGTTCGGGTATTTAACCTTAACATTGTTGATCATACCCTTGAAGCCTTCAATCTTTGCACCGATATCCTTGCCGCCTGCTTCAGGGCCCTGAACCTTGAGTGCAAGCTGGAAATCTTCTTCGTTGCCGATAAGGATGTCGGAAACGCTTGCGATTTCATCGAATATAGCGGTGAGTTCATCCTCTCTGTCCTTCCAGAAGGATGCTCTGTAATTAAGGTCAAAGGAAATCTTTGTGCCGTATTTCTTAGCTGCTCTTGCAAGCTCGAGGCAGAAAATACCGGTCTCATGAGAAAGAGCTGCAATAAGGCCGGAAAGATGAAGTATCTGAACGCCTTCCTGGCCGAAAATGCGGTCAACATCAAAATCCTTGATATTCAGTGTGCGTCCAACCTCACCCGCACGGTCGTTCTGAACGCGGGGTGCTCTCATACCGTAACCGCTATCAGCGATATTGAACTGATGGCGGTATCCCCAGGGACCGCCCTGCGGAACATCCTTGCCCTCAAAGTCCATATTGCGGCTGCGAAGGTCGCTCTTAATGAACTGTGCAATGGGGCTTCCCTCAACGAAGGTTGTAAGAACCTTTACAGGAAGGCCAAGTGCTGCCGAAATGCTTGCAACGTTTGTTTCTGCGCTTGTTGCCTGCATACGGAACATGTTACTGATATGAACCGGCTGACGGTCCATGGGAGTGATTCTGACACCCATACTTGAAGGAACAACGAGTGCATACTTGCAATTTTCTCTAAGTTTCATAATTTATCTCCTGATAAAAATAATCATTGTTCAATTTGGCCCTGATGCGGACCGGTTAAGGAAAAAGCAATGTTTCAGCCCTGAAAGCCCTTATAAAGCAGTTCAAGGTGATGTCCGATGTGTTTGTAAATCATGTCGGAATAAACATCCGCTTCTTTTCTCCAAAGGCTGTAAAGACGGTCTTTGAAGAGATAATTTCCGGCATCATCTTTTACGGTAAGAATGTGGCCGTAGGTGATATGAATAAGCTGACGCGCATCATTCTGAGTGAACAGGTCCGGAAGTTCACTGTCTTTAAGTGTATCAACATCAGGAATCTTTGTAAGATCCGTAGTTACATGATAGAAACGTTTTGCATCGGCAAAAGCCGTAAGCGCAAACTTATGAATCTCACGGTAAAGCGCAGGATCCGTAGCTGCTACTGCACGCATCGCTTCAAGCCAGTTTGTACCGGCAGTCTTAAGGTGGAAATTACCCTGTGTGTATTTGCCGATGAATTCAAAGGTTGAAAACTTGTCGGAACCGCTGTGAATGCTGAGTTTATAACCAAAATGACGTGCGATTGCGGCATGGATTTTCATTTCTGCTTCAAACTGCTTAAGATCTCCAATGTAATCAACGCCCTTCTGGAATTCACCGCAAAAACGGGGTGCCATTGTATCGACTTTAACACCGTGCCGTGTAAGTTCATTAGCTACGAAGTAATGCTGTAAAGGAGTTGTGGGTGTTTCGGTTTCATCGATTGAAATCTCAAAGTTGGCCTTTGCTTTGCCCTTTACAAAGTATTTATCATAAATGCCAAGTGCAAATTCAACGGCTTCACCGTAAATAAGCATGATTCTTTCAAGTGTTTCTTTGTCGAATGTAAGCTTTTCGCCTTCAGCTTCAAATGTTTTATTAAGATAAATGTTTTTAATTTCTTCCGGAAGTGTACATTTAGCAGCAACTTCCTCGGCAGAAAGCTTATCAATACCGTTTTTGATATGTTCGCTGCAGTCAAGGGTAATCATGGTGTAACCGAGTGAAAGTGCATATTCGATTTCATCTTCATGTTTCAGATGGTCACCGTCTGCTCCAAATCCCTTCTTGAATCCGTCACGGAAAACCATGAAGGATGCTGCATCAAGAACATCGCTGTAGGTTCTGTTTGTGAGGTTCAGTTCACGGATTGACTGCTGGGCAAGAATAGGAAAAGCATCATAATCATTGAAAACACGGATATGACCGGGGCAGGCAATACCAAGACGGTCGCCAACGCCGGCTGTTCTCTTGTTCTGAAGAACGGGAACAGGTGCGGTAAACGGGAAAAGCTTGCGGAGTGCAACACCGTTTTTATTTGAAAGCGGGCAAACCTTATAGGCTGCACCATTGTCATTCTTTTCTTCTCCCTCAAATTCCTTTGCAGCATCTCCTGTAACTACAAGATAATCTGCTTCAGGTTCATTAACCATAAAAGCATATGAGTTTCCGACTGCATTAACCGACTTTACATAAACGCCATTTTCATTTGCCAGTGTAACAGACGGAAGTGCTTTAATAAAGTTTCCTAAGTTCTTCATATCGGCCTCCGATTTGATAATAAAATTGTAAGCATTTACATTAGACATTTTAGCACTATTCATTAAGATGTCAATGCATATTTTTTATATTAAATGTTTATTTTTATCAAGAAGAAATTAAAAAATATAATTATTAATTTATACTTTCCGCTTGTAATTCTATACTCATTATTATATAATGAATTCTGTATTTAAGAAAAACTGTAAACGCTTTCAACAGGATTTATATTAAGCGCTTACATTTCTGAGAAGGATTTTATCTTATTTCTGACCGGGAGTAACAGTAATGAACATTTATGATGTATCTCGAAAAGCAGGCGTCTCGATTGCAACCGTATCGCGTGTTATCAACGGAAACCCGAACGTAAGCCTTAAAACAAAGCAGAAAGTGCTTGATGTAATGGATGAACTTGGCTACACTCCGAATGTTTTTGCGCGCGGACTTGGCCTGAATACAATGAAAACAATCGGTATTCTGTGTCTTGATTCTTCTGACCCGTTTTTGGCAAACGCCGTTTACTATCTTGAACAGAACCTGAGAATTTATGGTTATGACATTATATTATGCTGTACCGGTTATGACCTGAAAAACAAACAGAAATACCTTGATCTTCTTCTTTCCAAGCGTGTTGATGCCGTTATTCTTGTCGGTTCAAGCTTCCTTGAAATAGTACGCAAAGATAACTCTTATCTTTTCAATGCGGCTGCAAAAGTACCGGTAATAATCATAAACGGATACATTAATCACCCTAATATTTATTGCTCTCTCTGTGATGATTTCCAAGCCGTATATGATGCAACAACCCAGTGTCTTGACCACGGCCGAAACAATATTCTTTACCTTTACCATTCAAAATCCTACAGCGGACAGCAGAAACTTAACGGCTACCGTGAAGCGATTCTTGCATGTGGCAAAAATGTTGACGAACGTCTGATTCTTCTCTGTCAGAATGATTTGATCCAGACAAAAAATGCAATTCGTGAAGCCGTTTCAAAAGGCCTTAAATTTGATGCCGTTATTGCTGCAGAAGATCTTCTTGCCGTAGGCGCAATTAAATATGCAAAAGAAGCAGGTCTTTCAATTCCGGAAGATATTGCTGTTATCGGTTATAACAACTCTCTTCTTTCAACCTGCTGCGAGCCGGAGCTTACTTCCATTGACAATCACATCGAAACGCTCAGCATTACTGCCGTTAACACACTTATGCGTGTTTTCAGCGGAAATGATGTTCCAAATAAAACAACTATATCAAATGATCTTGTTCAAAGAAAAACAACAGATTTCAATGATTCGGAGGCTTAATTATGCAGGAGTTCATGTCAAAGGACTTTCTTCTGCGCACTGAAACGGCTAAACGCCTTTATCACGATTATGCAGAAAAAATGCCCATTATCGATTATCATTGTCACATCAATCCTAAGGAAATTGCAGAAAACAGACAGTTCAAAACAATTACGGAGGTATGGCTTGGCGGTGACCATTACAAATGGCGTCAGATGCGTTCCAACGGCATTGACGAACATTACATTACCGGAGATGCAAGCGACCGTAACAAGTTCCGTGCATGGGCAAAAACCCTTCAGAAGGCAATAGGTAACCCGCTCTATCACTGGAGCCATCTTGAGCTTCAGCGCTATTTCGGTATTTATGAACCGCTTACAGAGAAAAACTGTGATGAAATCTTTGACAGATGCAATGAAAAGCTGAGTCAGAAAGATATGTCCGTGCGTAATATCATCCTCCGCTCAAATGTTGATACAATCTGTACAACAGATGACCCGGTTGATTCTCTTGAATGGCACAGAATCATAAAGGCTGATTCCACTTTTTCCGTTAAGGTTCTTCCCGCATGGCGTCCCGACAAAGCCATGAACATTGAAAAACCTACCTTTAATACTTATCTTCAGGAGCTTTCCAAGGTAAGCGGAATTGAAATCAACAGTTTCAAATCTCTTAAAGATGCTATCTTAAAACGTATGCAGTATTTTGATGAGCGTGGCTGTAAAGTTTCCGACCACGGCATCAATTTTGTTGCATTCCGTCCCGCTTCCGACGCTGAAATCGAGCAGATTCTTGCAAAGAAGCTTGCCGGAAATAATGTTACATATGATGAAGAACTCAAATTCAAAACAGCTTTTATGCTGTTCATCGGCAGGGAATACAACCGTCTTTCGTGGGTTATGCAGCTTCATTACGGCTGCAAGCGTGACAATAACATTTTCCGCTTCAACCAGCTTGGCCCCGATACAGGTTATGACTGCATAAACAATTACGCACCGGCTGCGGAAATTGCAGATTTCCTTAATGCACTGAATGCTACCGATGAGCTTCCCAAGACAATCCTTTATTCACTTAATCCCAACGATAATGCCGTAATCGACACTATCATAGGGTGTTTTCAGGACAGTACCGCAGTAGGAAAAATTCAGCATGGTTCCGCATGGTGGTTTAACGATCACAAATCCGGAATGACCGAACAGATGACATCTCTTGCAAACTTAGGTCTTCTCAGCAATTTTGTCGGAATGCTTACTGATTCGAGAAGCTTCCTCTCCTACACCCGTCATGAATATTTCCGCAGAATTCTTTGCGATCTTGTGGGAACATGGGTTGAAAACGGTGAATATCCTGCTGATTTCGAATTCCTTGGTAAAATGGTTCAGGATATCAGCTACAACAATTGCAAACGTTACTTTAACTTTTAATAATACTCATTTTTCATCATTACTTCCTGGAAAAAGGGCGACCGTTCATGCGGCCGCCCTTTTTCCCTTATATTTTTTCTTATAAACACCAATCCCCGAAAAAGAAATTGCGAAAAAATGCAGAAAATACTTAATAAAACTTAAGATTTTCCGAAAATTACCGAAATAATTTTTGTAAGGATAACTTTGCCCAAAATGCAGTTTTTCAGGGTGCTGACACATCAGATAAAATAACAAAAAGAAAAGGATAAACATGGCTGAAACAGAAGAATTAAAAAATCTTAACATTGACTTATCAGAGTTTACCGCAGACCAGATTGAAGAAATCAAACAGGGCTTAAAGGAAGGTCTGGACGTATCTGTATATGCCAAAAAAGAATTTCTTGCGGCTCAGATGATGCAGCTTCGTTTAGGTCTCGAAAACAACATTTCGGTACTTCCCTACTGTGATCCGCAGTTTGACTGGTTCCAGATGGAAGAAATCCGAAAAGGTATCGAGCGCCATGTTGATTATGAAAGCTTTGCAAGGCCCGAATATCCTTACGCAGTTATGCGTGAGTTGCGTAAAGCCCTTGAAAAAGGTCTGAACTTCTCAGAAAAGACTGACCTTGATCCTGAGACTCTGCGTGAATTGCGTAAAGCAACCGTAAACGGTTTTGATATTTCGACTTATATCGAAAAAGGTTTTAACGGTCATCAGCTTCATGAAATCACTTATGCCCTTTCTCTCAAGATAAAACCGGAAAAATATATTACACCCGAGTATCCGTGTGAAGCAATGCATGAGGTTTTCCTCGGACTCGAGCATAATATCTCAATAAAAGAATTTAATGTCCTTGATTATAACTGGCAGCAGATGCGTGAAATCCGACTCGGACTTGAAATGCGTCTGGACATTAATGAATACAGCAACCCTCTCTATGAGTGGGACCAGATGCAGGAAATCCGTTTAGGCCTCGAAAGCGGTGTTGATATATCTTTGTATAAAGACATGTCGAACGCAGCAGATGTAATGAAGGCTTCACGCGAAAAGCTTGAGGAGGAACTGCTCGAAGCACTTAAACAGTCTCCTCTTACCGAGGATGAGCTGCGTGAACAGTTCACTCAGGAAATCGAAAACATTATCAGCAATGTTGACAAGCTTGTTCCAAAAGACCTTGAAACACCTGTTTTTATTACACTCAGCAAAGATAATATGGCCGCTTATCTTACACTGCAGAAGGATTTTGCCGTTCCGTCCTTTAAGGATGTTCATAAAACACTTCAGAAGCTTGGCGTTGTTTACGGAATTGACAACGATGCCATCCTTGATACTCTGAAGAAAAATCCTGAGGATGAGCCTGTAAATGCCTGTATAGCCAAAGGTCGCGAGCCCGTTAACGGTACTGACGGCTGGTACGAATATTTCTTCAATACAAATCCTGTTCGCGAGCCCAAGCTTCTGGAAGACGGTTCCGTTGATTATAAATCCGTTGATTGGTTTGAACCCGTTCATGCCGGACAGGTAATTGCCAAATACCATCAGTCTCTTGACGGAAAAAACGGTATGACTCTGAAGGGCACCATGGTTCCTTATGTTAAAGCCAAGGAAGAACCCGTTCTTACAGGTCAGGGCTTTGTTGTATCCGAGGATAAATGCACCTACACTTCTGTTCTTGACGGTTGTATTTCCATCAAGGGTCATAATGTATCCATAAATAATATTATGGAAATTGATGAAGTAGGCCTTTCAACGGGCAATGTCGCCTTCTCCGGTTCTGTCCACATTAAAGGAAATGTTTACTCAGGATATGAAATTAATGCAACAGAGGATATTATAGTTGACGGTTATGTGGAATCTGCAATCTTAAATGCCGGTCATAATATTGTTCTGAAAAACGGAATAAATGCATCAGGTAAGGGTTATCTGAATGCCCAGGGTGATATAAGCGGCAAGTTTTTCGAGGCAGTTGATGTTCATGCAGATGGCAATATTTCCGCAAATTACTGCCTTAACAGTACAGTATATGCAGGCGGTAAAGTGTTCCTGAATAATAAAAGCGGAATGGTTGCCGGTGGAAAAACAATGGCCGTAAAGGGAATGGAAATAAACAATCTTGGTAATCAGGCTGAAGTTCCTACGGCAGTCAGAGTCGGAAATACAGATGAAATGCTTGAAGACCTTAAGGCAGTAACCACAAAGGTTAAACGTGTTGAATACGAGCTTAAGATCTTCAATAATGCATATGATGAATTCACAGAAAAATATCCCCCTGAAGTCCGTTCAACCATGGATATTTTCAAGAAGCTCGAAGATGCAATCTATACAAAAGAACTTGAAATGAAAAAGTTTACGGAAATTCAGGAGGATATTGAAAATACAATTGAATCAAACCGAAGTTCAAAAATTAATGTGCTGCGCCACCTTTATAACGGCGTAACAATTACAATTGAAGAAGCGGTCCTGAAATCAACAGATACAAGGTCCTGTACCATTCAGTATGAGGATTGTCAGGTAGTGATAGTTTAACAGTTCTTCAGGGTTTTTGGAACCGGCAAAGGTGATATTTACGGATTACCAGTCTGAATCCCAGTCTGAGCCCCAGTCCGAATCCCAACCGGAATCCCAGTCATCATCGCCCCAGTCCCAGTCATAGTCATCATCGCCCCAATCCCAATCTGAGCCGGAGCCTGACGAATTAAATTCATATCCGCTGCTCCAGTCATAATCATCATAAAACTCACTGTCCATGAATGACTGATAACCGGTTGATGAATCCCAGACATAATCCGAGTAGCTTTCAGGAGCATAATCAGAGAAGAACCAGGAATCACTTGAAGTATCGTAATAATACCAGTCATCCTGGACATTATAATAAATGGTATTATTACTCTGATAATAATTCCCGCTAACATTTCCGGAAAAATAAATTAATATAACAAAAACAACAATCGAAAGAATCGGTTTTAATAGATTTCCACTATGCTTAATTGCTATATAAAGCCATATTACGGAAAGAAGAAGCATCAGGCTTACTGCATCCCTGAAACCGAATATCATGGATGCAATTCCGGTTGCAATTGCAAGTATTACAGCAGTTACAATATATTCTGTCGAATCACTGTTTTTTGATGTCTTCTTATAGGTGTTATTACGGGCAGGTGTTGTATTCTGTTTTCTCTCCTTCTGCTGAAGGATTTCCGCTTTGAGTTTTAAGTATATTTCGTTAACGGCATAGGCTTCATCTTTGCCCTCATAGCGGACAGCCCTTGTGCCGTCTGCTTTATTTTTGTAAACAACAAAGTCCCCGTCAGAATCCTTATAAATACCGAATGCACGCGCTTCATGAACATCTTTTCCGATGAAAAATCTTGTTACGTTTTCGGGAGGAAGTTTTTTGGCCGCATACCAGCTTTTGAGTTCTTCAATGGTTGTGGGCGTATCATTTGTAACACGCTGAAAGCCGTTGTTTACAGCTCCGCAATTCGGGCATTTCTCAGCGGTGGAATCAATGTAGGAACCACAATAATCACAGATTACTTTTGACATGTTTCCACCCCCGTTCCTGCATAAGGATACATTTTAAGATTGCAAACCTTAAGCTCAGAGAACTCGAATTCAACCATATCCTCAAGGCGTTTTGACAAAACTTCGGAATCTTTTAAGGACATTTTCTCATCAACAAAAATGTCAGCTTTTACGAAAAATGCATCGCCGATAAGGTCAACATCAACATTTTCGGCTTTTTTTACACCATCCTGCATAGCAAGCAATGATTTGATTCTGTTTTCCATTTCAGGTACTTCCGTAAAGTTAAGAAGCGATTTTACGTTTGGAATCAGAATATCGAAAGCTGTTTTTACAATAAGGCCCGCAATAAGAATACATGCAACGCTGTCACTGATTTTCCATGCAATTCCTGCAACAATAATGCCTACAAGGCTGACGCATGAACTGAGTGCATCCATCAGATGATGTTTTCCGTCAAGCCTGAGGTTTACGGAACCTGCTTCGCGTGCAAGCTTAAATGTGAAAAAGGCCATAAGGGCTTTAATCAAAATAGAACCTGCAGCAACAATTGCAGCAAACTTGGATGGTTTATATTCAACCTTAAAAGCATTTGGAATAAGTCCGCAAAACTTTTCGATAATAATATAAAGTCCAACAAGCAAAGCAATTACACCAACTGTATAGCCCGCAAGGTCGGCACCTCTGTCCTGCCCTTTCTTTTCCGCAGAAATTACGGCATAAATAATAACTGCTGTTGTAGCAGCGTCAATGGCTGTATGTACGCCGTCTGCCATAAGGGCGGATGAATGTCCGTGTGAACCAAAATAAAACTTTACGACGGCCAGAAGAACGTTTACAAGCATTGTAATCACGGAAATAACAATTACTTTGCGCTTATTCTGCTTTTTCACGTTTTCACCGGCAGGATTATCGGTTTTTGTTTTATTAAGCATATTTCCTCCAAAATATAGTGCAAACTAATATTATCAAATTGACTTTTTATTCAAAATATATATCATTAAGTATAGAAAATAAATTAATAATATCGCACACTGAATATATAATACGTTTTTACAAATAGAATGTCAATAAGGAGACCGAAATGGGTATTTCGTCAAATGTCCAGGCTTGTCAGGGATGCAAGGTTCTTTTCCAGTATCCCGGTTTTGGTGCAAAGCTTTGCCCCGAATGCAGAAAAAAAGAAGAAGAAATGTTTGAAAAGGTCCGGATTTACCTGAATGAACACGGGCCTGCAAATTATTATACCATTTCAGAAGCAACCGGGATAAATGAAGAAACAATAAAGCAATGGCTTAAAGACGGTCGCCTTGAAGTTCCTGAGGATTCCGAAATCTACATCAAATGCGAACGATGTGGCTGCGACATACGTTCAGGCCGCTACTGCCCTTCCTGCGCAGCTGAACTCACAAAGGAATTTAAGGGGCTCTATTCAGGTGCAATCGGTGAACGTCCCAAAACTCAGAACGGTAAAATGCGATTTCTTGACAGAGCAAATAAGAAATGATTTGAATAAACAAAATGCCGAATTCACGTAACCTTAGTCATTTGAAGTTCATGGCAAATAATCTTTTTGATAAAAAAGACACTGACAATTTTTTAACCGTAAAGGTTTGAAAAATATCAGTGTCTTTATTTTTTAAGATATTCAGTGGATTCCGGAACCGGAATTTCTGACTGCATAAACAAAAAATGAATCAGAATAAACCGGTGATGTTTCCTTCATCGTCAACATCAATGCCCTCAGCTGCGGGAACCTTGGGAAGACCGGGCATTGTCATGATTGTACCGGTGATAGCTACTACAAATCCGGCACCTGCGGAAATGTAGACTTCACGGATATTTACGGTGAAACCGGAAGGACGTCCAAGCTTGGAAGGATCATCGGAAAGAGAATACTGGGTTTTTGCCATGCAGACAGGAAGGTTTCCAAATCCGAGTTTTTCAAGTTCAGCAATGGTCTTCTCTGCTTCTTTGTCAAATGTCACACCGTCAGCGCCGTAAATCTTTGTAGCAATGGCTGCCATTTTATCTTTAAGAGAATCCTCATCATTGTAGATAAATTTGAATTCCGAAGGCTTTTCAACAGCTGCAAGAACTTCTTTTGCAAGCTCAATACCGCCTTCTCCGCCCTTTGCCCAAACCTCAGCAAGTGCGAAACGGCAGTTTCTTTCACGGCAATGGTTGGCAAGGAATTCGAGTTCGGCATCTGTATCCTCTGTTCTGCGGTTAATAGCAACAACAATGGGAAGACCGTATTTCTGGATGTTTTCAATATGCTTGTCAAGGTTAACAATACCCTTTTTAAGAGCATCAAGATTCTCACCGGTCAGTTCGTTCTTTGAAACACCACCATTGTATTTAAGAGCACGTACAGTTGCTGTAATAACAACTGCAGAAGGTGTCAGACCTGCTTTACGGCACTTAATATCAAGGAATTTCTCAGAGCCCAGATCAGCACCGAATCCGGCCTCTGTAACTACTATATCAGCCAGTTTAAGAGCAGTCTTTGTAGGACGTACTGAGTTGCAGCCATGTGCAATATTTGCAAAAGGACCGCCATGTACAATTGCAGGTGTTCCTTCAATTGTCTGGATAATATTAGGCTTGATGGCGTCCTTAAGAAGAGCTGCCATTGAACCGACAGCGTTCAGCTGGCCTGCTGTTACAGGGTTACCGTCAAAATCATAAGCAACAATAATTCTTGAAAGGCGTTCCTTAAGATCCTTCATATTTTCAGCAAGGCAAAGGATAGCCATAATTTCTGAAGCAACGGTAATAATAAAATGATCCTCACGTGTTACACCGTCAGCTTTTCTGCCAAGTCCGACAACAATATTTCTGAGAACACGGTCATTCATATCAACACAGCGCTTCCAAACGATGCGGTTTGTGTCGATTCTGAGGGCATTACCCTGCTGGATGTGGTTGTCCATCATAGCTGCAAGCAGATTGTTTGCAGAAGTAATGGCATGGAAGTCACCGGTAAAGTGGAGATTCAGATCATCCATAGGAATAACCTGAGCGTATCCGCCGCCGGCTGCTCCGCCCTTCAGGCCAAAGCAAGGTCCGAGTGAGGGCTCACGAAGAGCGATTACAGAGCTTTTGTTGAGTTTGCCGAGAGCTTCCCCAAGTCCAACCGTAATAGTTGTTTTGCCCTCGCCCATGGGTGTAGGGTTAATTGCGGTTACAAGCACAAGCTTGCCGTCCTTATTACCCTTCACGCGGTCCCAAAGTTCATCAGAGAGTTTAGCTTTGTATTTGCCGAAATATTCAAGCTCATCCTCTGTGATGCCAAGCTTCGCCGCAACATCTCTAATGTGCAGCGGTTTGGTTTCTCTTGCGATTTCAATGTCCGATTTCATGTTCCTTCCTCCCTGTTAGCTGTTTATTTCAAGCGGCATCTCTCCTGCCGCAGGCTGACGTATTCAAGATATTCCTTAACAATGTCAATATCAGAGCATTTATATAGCATTCTGGCTCCCACAACATCTTCTATTTCATTAAATATTAAATTGCCCATATCGTCAAGAAGAAAATCTATTCCGACAAGGTCAAAATCAAAACAGTTGATAATCTTATACACAAGTTCGGTTTCTTTATCCGAAAGTTCATAAAGCCTTACATCACCACCGAGTGAGAAATTTGCACGGAAATCACGGTCTGATGAACGGAGCACCGATGCCAGAATCTTTTTCCCGAGCACATAAACACGCAGATCACAGGCCTTTGTGCCTATGCGGTTTTGCACAACAACATCGGATTTACCCATGATATCAAGCGTTTTCTCAATATTTCCGTCAAAAAGAATAACCTGAGAACCTCCATGTCCTTCAACGGCTTTAATTATTTTCCCCTGCGGACATGTTTCAAGGAAATTACGCAGTTCAAAGTTTTTGATAAAAACAGAGTCAGGCATAGGGATACCCCTGCCTGACAGATAATCGTAAGTATATGCTTTATTATTGCAGATTTCGGACACAAAGGCACTGTTGAAGCATCTGACACCGCATTTTTCAAGATACCTTGAGATATCGGGACGAATAGCCCTTACAATGGCAAATGCCGGAAGCTGTCCGGGGCCTTTAACACAAGGTTCCCCGTTTTCCACACCAAATGTCAGTTCATCCGTGAATACAAGGCGGCAATTCATTCCGAAAGAAGGGGCAGTTTTAGCATAGCTTTCAATATAAAACTGATTTTTCTGCACATCTTCTTTTCTGTAAATCAGCCAGAATTCCATTTTCACACCTCTTCTTCAGCTTATCGACTTTATTTGTTTTCTTCGGATTTCTCTTCTGCGTTCATAAATTTGTTTTTGATGTATTTCATTATTTCATATGATACATCAACATGCGTACAATCAAAAATAGTCTTAAAATGTGCATTGGAATTGACTTCGCAAAGAACAGGTTCTTCATAATGACCAAATAAAAGATCTACGCCTGCAAAGTCAAGCCCTAAAGTTTTTGCGGCTTTCAAAGCCATTTCGACCTGTTCGTGGCTGGGAACATACTTTTCCATTTTGCCACCAAGAGTTATATTTGCACGGAAATCACCGGTTTCAGAATATCTGAGCATGCAGGCAACTACTGATTCACCAACAACCTGAAGTCTTAAATCACTTCCTGCATATTCACCGAAATATTCCTGGAAAAGACATGGTTTAGGCGATATTTCCTTAACTTTTTCTTTTAATTCGTCAAGATTTTTTACAAGATAAACCTGCATTCCGAAGGAACCGTAATTTTCTTTTACAACAAGCGGAAAACCAAGTTCTTCTCCAACTCTTTCAAGGAAAGAAAGTTCTGTATAGCCTATGGTATCATAGGTAAAAGGAGCAAGAATGGTTTTAGGCATCTTAATGCCTGAGTCCTTAAGCGCAAGATAGGTTTTACCTTTATCATCACAAAGAGCAATGGATTTTGCGGAATTAAATACCGGTATCCCAAGCGATTCAAGGTAAGAAGCAAGGAGTACATCCTTATCCCAGAAAAGCACAAAATCAGGCTTTTCGTTTACAGGAAGACCCACTGCAAGCTCTGCGTTTGTGAAAACCTTAAATACTATATTCAGACGTCCTGCTGAAATCAGGAACCATTGCACAAGTTCATTAAACTTGTCACTATTCATGAAAGCATTTATTACAAGCCAGCCATGAAGGTCGCGGCCGTCAGCTGAGGTTGTTTCTGACATAATCTTCAAACTGCTCCTTTGTCATAAGGATTTCTCTGGGTTTAGTGCCATTTTCAAAGCCCACAACACCAAGTTCGGCAAGCTGGTCCATAATACGGGCCGCACGGTTAAAGCCTATGCTGTAAACACGCTGAAGCATACCGATTGAAGCCTTCTGCTTATCAATTATCAGGCGGCCGGCCTCAACAAGATATTCATCCTTTCCGTCGGAAGAACCGCCGTCTGAAGAAGCATCGGGCTGTGGTGCGCTCTTTCCGGTTGAAACCGTGATTGAATTGATTTTTGTTGTGATATCATCGGAATAGACAGCTTCACTGTTTTCTTTCTTAAGATATTCAACAACATCTTCAACTTCCTTATCCGAAACAAAAGCACCCTGTACACGTATAGGCTTTGGAAGATTCATGGGAGCAAAAAGCATATCGCCCTTTCCAAGAAGCTTTTCAGCACCACCCTGGTCAAGAATTGTACGTGAATCAACGCCTGAAGTTACGGCAAGTGCAATTCTTGAAGGCATATTGGCTTTGATAAGTCCGGTAATTACGTTTACGGAAGGACGCTGTGTAGCAATTACAAGATGCATTCCGGCAGCTCGCGCAAGCTGTGACAGACGGATGATAGCATTTTCCACCTCACCGGGAGCAACCATCATAAGGTCTGCAAGCTCGTCCACAACAATGACAATCTGAGGAAGTTTTGCAAATGCTTCAGGATTTTCCTGTGCTTCCTTCGGATTTTTGCGTGCAAGGTCTTCCATGCACTTGTTATAACCCTTAAGGTCACGGACATGGTTCTCCGCAAATTTCTCATAACGGTTTGTCATTTCAAGAACAGCCCAGTTAAGGGATGCAGCAGCCTTCTTAGGGTCTGTAACAACAGGAATAAGAAGGTGCGGAATGCCGTTGTAAACGCCAAGTTCAACCATCTTGGGGTCAATCATTATGAGACGGACATCTGTGGGTTTGTATTTATAAAGAATACTCATAATAAGAGTATTGA
Source organism: Lachnospiraceae bacterium (assembly GCA_045627185.1). Lineage (GTDB taxonomy): Bacteria > Bacillota > Clostridia > Lachnospirales > Lachnospiraceae > SZUA-448. Next base: position 5,567 of record JAZQNE010000016.1, on the reverse strand, counting down.
TACATACTGATTTACCTGAGCCTGTAGCACCGGCAATAAGAAGGTGAGGCATCTTGGAAATATCGGTAACAATACTGTTTCCGGTAATATCCTTACCAACCGCAAAAGCAATACCGCTTGACTGACCCTTGTATTCCGGGGATTCAAGGATATCACGCACACGTACTGTACTGTTTTCCTTATTCGGAACCTCAATACCGATTGCAGCTTTCCCGGGAATAGGCGCTTCTATTCGGATATCCGATGCTGCAAGATTAAGCTTGATATCATTCTCAAGCTTTGTAACACTGCTAACTTTTACACCCTGTTCAGGCTGAAGTTCGTAACGTGTAACGGTAGGTCCGCAGCTTACATTCAGTAGTTTTACATGAACACCAAAGCTTTCAAGGGTGCGTGTAAGAGTTTCGGCATTTTTATCTATTTCACGGCGTGAAACGGCAGCTGATGAGCCGTTTCCCGCTGTAAGAAGCGAAATAGGCGGGAATACATATTCTTTTTTAACCTCAGCAGCTATCTGAAGGCTGGCATCTATTTCAGCTGCAGTCTCAAGATTAATCTGAGGATCTGCTTTGACTTTTTCAGGTTTTTCTTTTGTCTGCGGCATATCCTGACCGTCAGTCCTTACGGAATCACCCCTGTTAGCAGAAACATCGGGCGTAATCTCCTTCATGTCGGTAGGGATATCATCTTTGAAATTGCCTTTAACTGTATAAGGCTGTTTAACGGGTTTTTCGGGTTCAATAACAGGTTTGGACTGTTTAGCCTGACGGCGGTTGCCCTTTTGGATAACATTGCCGTTTTCATCAAGATCTTCAGCATGTTCCTTAAGTTCAAGGTAATCCTGTGAAAAAATATGCTGTTCCTGTGACGAATTACCCGAAAGCGGGAACTGCTGTCCGTTTGACCCGAGTTTCTGAAGTGTATCAAGGAATGATGTTTTTTCGGGCTCAGGATCCTTTTTGGCATTCTTTTTGCCGGTTTCGGGGGTCTTACCGTTTAAGGTCACATACTGAAGTTCATTATGATGTTCAAGCCCCTGCTTGATTTCTTCCTGTTCAACTTCATCAAAGTATTTATTACGCTCATCAAATTTTTCTTTCGTCTTCTTAATGGATTCTTCTCCTTTATCCTTAAGAAGCCTGAAAATGGCTTTTCCGGTAAGAATAATAAGAAATACAAACATAAATGCAACGATGATGCAGTATGTTGCAACCTTACCGAAAGCGGCTGTAAACGGCACTGCAACAACGGCGCCGAATAAACCGCCGCCGGTTCTGTTTTCAGAACAGAATTTATAATAGTCAAGAACCTTCATGCCGGGCTCAAGTCCGAAAATCATCTGAAGAAGAGCGGTGAGAAGGAACAAAAATGCAAGACCTGCAAGAATCTTCTGACGGGCAATTTTGTTACCGTGGTTAGACAGGAAAAATGCCATAAAGAAGAATAAAACAACAGGGAAAGCATAGGCAAAAGTGCCCATGGTTCCGAAAAGCAGGCTGTTGAGAGCTTTTCCCACAACTCCGCATATATTGAAAAAGCTTAAAATTATGAGTACCGAAACAAGAGCAGTAATGGTAAGTATAATCTCATTTCTTACCGATTCCTCCTCTTTTGTAAGCACACGGGGCTCTTTTACGGGTTTAACTTCGCGTACTGTCCTGCCCTTTACGGTTCTGCTGTCATTGTCTTCATATCTGCGTTTTTCCGTAATTTTTGCAGCCTTCCCCGAAGAGCCTGTTCCTGACGAATTGCTGCGTGATGCAGAACTGCGTGATGAACCTCCCCTTGATGAACTGCTGCGTGATGAATTTCCCGCAGAACCTTTTGTATTCTTCTTATTTCCGGTCGAGCCGGTTTTTCCATTACCTTTTGATGTAGCCATTTTCTACTTCAACCTGCAAAGCCATATATTACGGCTTTTTCTCCTATACTTTCAAAAAAGATAAGTATTATTCTTCCGTTATTTCAACAGGGCTTTCTTCCTTCGGAAGACGCTTGCAACGGCCGTAAAGTTCAGTCATTCTGCGAACCTTTGCAACAATTTCATCTGTAAAATCGCCCTTGCTGCAGCGCCATTTCCAGTTGTCACCCAGTGTTGAAGGCGTGTTGCAGCGAGCTTCATTTCGAAGAGAAAGATAATCCTGGAAAGGAATAACACAAAGGTCGGCCGGGCTGCTCATTGCTGTACGGATAAGTCTGTAGCTGAATACTTCATCCTTATAAGGGTCATAAGAAAGATATTCATTAATTATGGCCTTTTCTGCCTCTGTTCGTGACCAGTACCAGCCTTCCGAGGTTTCATTATCATGAGTTCCGGTGTAAACAACACAATTGTTTTTATAATTGTGAGGCAAATAAGCACTTTCACCTGACTCATCAAATGCAAACTGAAGAACCTTCATGCCCGGGAAGCCCGAATCTTCAAGAAGCTGAAGCACCGACGGGGTAAGGAATCCAAGGTCTTCCGCAATAATGTTAAGCTCACCAAGAACCTCGCGAAGCTTATAAAACAGCTTCATTCCGGGACCTTTTTCCCAGCAGCCGTTCTCGGCTGTTTTGTCCTTTGCGGGAATGTTGTAATATTCATCAAATCCGCGGAAATGGTCAATTCGGACAACATCGTACAGACGGAAACAGTTTCTGATTCGGTTAATCCACCAGGAATAACCGGTCCATTCATGATGCGGCCAGTTGTAAAGCGGATTTCCCCAAAGCTGGCCTGTTTCGGAAAATGCATCCGGAGGGCAGCCCGCAACGCCTGTAGGCATTCCTTCTTCATCAAACCGGAAAAGCATAGGATCGGACCATGCGTCAGCACTGTCAAATGCTACATAAATGGGAAGATCGCCAATAATTTTGATGCCGTTTCCGTTAGCATATTTCTTAAGGGCATCCCACTGTTTGAAAAATTCATACTGCTGGAACTGATAGAAACAGAATTCATCAAGCAGTTCCTCTTTATATTTGGCTACAGCTTCAGGACGATGTCTTCTGATGTCCTCATCCCAGTCCTTCCAGCATACGGAACCTTTGCTGTCCTTAACTGCCATATATAAAGCATAATCATCAAGCCAGTAAGCCTGTTCACTGCAAAACTGAAGGTATTCCGGGGTGTCAATCTTCTTAAAGCGCTCATGGGCAAGCTTAAGAAGCTTGAAACGTGACTTGTAGATTTTCTCATATTCAACATAATTCGGATGCGATACAAAATCAAAAGAATCACATTCGGCTTTTGTAAGAAGACCTTCATTTATAAGGGTTTCGGGGTCAATATAGTACGGATTTCCTGCAAAGGTCGAAAATGACTGATAAGGCGAATCCCCGTATCCGGTCGGACCAAGGGGCAGAATCTGCCAGTATTTCTGACCTGACTCCTTAAGTCTGTCAACAAAGTCATATGCTTCTTTTGAGAAGCACCCAATCCCATAATTTGAAGGCAATGATGCTATAGGTAATAAAATGCCTGCTGCGCGTTCCACAGTTCCCTCTTTCCATTCGATAAACGAACTAAATAACAAATTATATGTCTAAAAACTCAAAAAGACACCTATATATAGTATCTTACAATTCAAGATAAAAATCAAGTGTCTTTTGTTACCGGAAAGAATCCCGGTATCACATTTATTATTGGATTTTTCTAACCTAAACCGGCTCTTTTTACTTAATTTAACCTGAATCCGGGCTAGCGGTTTTGAACAAATATGTTAACAAGGCGGGCATCTTTTGAAGAACAATTACCGACAATGCATACTGACATGGCATTTATATCAAGGTATTTGTTTGCAAAAGCCAGAATATCGTCTTTCGTAACACGGCGTATTGCTTCAATCTGGTCATCGTTATCAAGCAGTTTCGAAAGAATCAGCTGCTGTTTGGCATTAAGTTCCATCTTGTCACGGACGCCTTCGTTATTCATTATCATTTCTACAATAACCTGGTCCTTGAAGTTTTCAACCTGTTCTGCAGTAAGTCCTTCTTTTTTGACCTTTTCAATCAGCGAAAGAATCTCAGTAAATACGCGATATACAGAATTTCTTGCAACTGTTACGTCAATCTGAAGAAGGCCGGCTTTTTTATGAGAGGTATTGTAGGAATAAACAGAATAAGCAAGCGAAAGTTCCTCTCTTATTCTGTTAAACAGCAGTGAATTGCTGCTTCCGCCAAATGCAGCCTGAAATACGGCTGATGTATAGCGTTCATCGGAATCTGCAGTGATACAGGGAAAAGCAAAATTCATATGAACCTGGTCAATTTTACGCTTCAGAAACAGGAACGAATTATGATAAGCAGGTTCGGAAAGTTCTGTTGTACGGTCTTCACCGGGTTTAATGTCCGAAAAAGCAATTTCAAGGCGATTGAAAACATCATCGTCAAAGGTACCTGCAACCGATAAAATAATATTATTTCCTGTATAATATTTAGCCATAAAAGCAAGAAGCTGATCTCTTGTTATGGATTTTACGGTTTTGTCCGAGCCGGAAATAATAAAGCCGAGCGGATGTTCTTTCCAAACAGCTTCATTCAGTTTTTCATGAACAATATCCTCAGCGGAATCATCGTACATTGCAATTTCTTCGCAGATAATCTGCTTTTCTTTTTCAATGTCGTTTTCATCAAAAAGAGAATTGGTAAGCATGTCGGATAAAAGATTCAAGAGACGGGGAAAATACTGTCTTAAAGTGGTTCCGTAGAAAACCGTGTATTCCTTGCAGGTGTATGCATTAACATCGTCCCCGAGTGCAGCCGATTCGCGGGAAATGTCCTGTGCGGTGCGATTTTTTGTACCTTTGAACAGCATATGCTCAATCATATGGGCTATGCCCTGATTATCCTTGTTTTCATAAGCCGAACCGGTATTAATATAAATACCAAGCGACACAGTATTAAACTGTGTCGCTCTTTCTGCTATAACCTTTATTCCGTTTGAAAGTGTTCTGATTTCTTTCAATTATTTAACATCCTTTATACTGAAGCTGATTCTGCCCATCTTATCCTTGCCAAGGCAAACAACGGTAACAACGTCTCCGAGTGTAAGAACATCTTCAACATGGTTGATACGTTCTTTAGCAATCTTTGAGATGTGAACCATGCCCTCTTTACCGGGTGCAAACTCAAGGAATGCGCCGAATTCTTTGATGCTGACAACCTTACCTGTGTAAAGCTTGCCCTCTTCAAATTCGGAAACGATGATATCAATAAGTTTAGCAGCCTGCTGCATCTTATCTTTATCTGTACCGCATACGGAAACTGCGCCGTCATCGGTAATATCAATCTTAACTTCGCACTGCTCCTGAATAGCCTGGATTGTCTTGCCGCGCTGACCGATAACTTCACCGATCTTTGCGGGATCGATTGTAATCTGGATAATCTTGGGTGCGTACTGTGAAACTTCTTTTCTGGGCTCTGCAATAGCGGGCTTCATGCAGTTATCCATAATGAAGAGACGTGCTTCACGGCAACGTGCGATTGCGCCCTCAACGATAGGACGTGTAAGACCGTGAATCTTGATATCCATCTGAATAGCTGTGATACCTTCTGTAGTACCTGTTACCTTGAAGTCCATGTCT
>JAZQNE010000015.1:0-46176 GCA_045627185.1 Lachnospiraceae bacterium | reverse complement strand
GGTATGTTGGAAAGACCTTTTTTAAGGCTTTCCGTGAAAATTTGAAAATCGGAATTAAAGCTACAATTGTTATTATTCTTGTTGTGGCTCTTGGTGCAGCCGATGTTTACGCCATGAGCCTGTTTGACGCCTGGTTTGTTGATGCTGCAAGGGTTCTGCTTTATGTTTTTGCCGCACTTTTTGCAATGACTCTGACATTCCTTTTCCCAATTATGGCTAAATTTGAGGCAAATCTGAAGGATACCGTTAAGAATGCATTCAGATTTTCCACATCGCATTTTCTTATGACACTCGGAATGCTTGTAATTAATGTAATTCCGTGGGTTCTGATTGCATTTGTCAATGTGCTTGCGCCTATTATGCTGTTTTTTGGTCTGACGCTGCCTGCTTATTTTGACGCAAAGATTTACAGCGAAACATTTAAGAAGATTGAAATGAGGACTGATAATGCTTGACAGAATTTTTGGACTTGAGGGCCCGGTCGTAAACTTTATTTACAGGACGAAAGACCTGATAATTCTGAATATTATTACGCTTGTCTGCATGCTTCCGATTGTAACCATCGGCCCCGCGCTGAAGGCTCTTGCTTTCACATGCCTGAAAATGGTGCGCGAAGAGGATGGAAATGTAGTAAAAACGTATTTTAAGAACTTCAGGCTGAACTTTGTCCAGACCATGTTTTTCGGGCTTATCTGTCTTGTACTTATGGCAATAGGAGCAGGTGACATAATTGCTCTTATTTATTACAGAAAAGTCTTTTCGGCGATGCTTATTGTTCCTGCCATCATTTCGCTTGTTATTATTGGGGCTGTTCTTGTTTATGCAATTCCTATGCAGGGCAGATTCTTAAATCCGATCGGAAAAACTTTTAAGAATGCATTCTGGGCAGCTCTTGCAAAGCCCGGTAAAACAGCTCTTATGATGCTCAGCTGGCTTCTTATTCCAATTATGATCTATCTTGTATCACAGAACTTTTTTGTTCTTGCGGTTGCACTCGGATTTTCACTTCCGAATTACCTGAATGCTCTGATTTATGAACCGCTCTTCAGAAAAATCGAAAACAAAATTAACGGCATCGATGAAGATGCTGAAGGACCGGAAGAGGATGAAGAATAATCATCCTCTTATATTTTTGCCTTGAAATATTCTTTTCTGTATACGTCGGGGCTTACCCCGTATTCTTTTCTGAAGATATTCTGGAAATAAGACCTGCTTTGAAGGCCTATTTCATCACAGATATCAGCTATTGTCATGTCAGGGTCCGTCTGCAGAATTTCAACGGCTCTTTCAAAACGCTTCTTTTTTAAGTATTCGGTAAAACTTGTGGCACATTCTGTCTTAAACAGACGGCAGATATATTCGGGCGTGAGACTGAACTTTGCGGAAAGCCCGGCTAACGAAACGGTAGCAATATTATTGTCAATGTATTCAAGCATTTCTTCAACGTGTTTATGCTTTTTCTCTGAAATTCCCATGCCTTCAAACACGCCCGCATAATCAGTGACAATCTTTGAGAGCTCAGTGAAAATGCCGGAAATTCCGTCAAAACGGATCAGGGAATCTGCAAGCGGAGATTCAAAGAAAACGTGGGAATAGTTCTGGTCCGAAAGATAAAACTTCATTATATAATAGAATTCAGATATACATTCAAAAAGCCTTTCAAGCGGGAAGGTGTTTGCATCGTCGGTGATGTTGCTGAACCTTGTGCCGTATTCCGTCAGAATGTCGGATAATTCGGTAAACTCATGGGAACGGAGCATGGAAGGTACCGTATTTGCCTGTGGGAGTCCGTCAAAAGTCCGGTTTTCGCTACATTTATGAAGAAATGAACCGGAAATCGGACGCCTGCGCCCAAGCAGAAAACCGTAATAGGAACAGTTTAGGAGAAAATCAAGTTCTTTCTGAAGGTCTTCCTGGTTTTTAAGCCCCTCTGAGTAAAAAACATATGAATGAACTTTCATTCCTATTGTATAAAGAACCTGACGGAGAGACCCTACGAATGTTCTTATACTGAAGGATGTATGGTCATAATTAAGGTAACAGAGTATTTTATTTGAGTTCTTTTCTATATGGAAGGGAATAAATGATGCTTCCAGCAGACTTTTACATGCTCCGATGTTTTTAGCCATTGTTTCCTCTGAAGTTTCCAACTCAAATGATTCGAGATGATGAATTACTATGATGCTGTAATCCGGAAACTCGGGTGAATTGAATAACTGTTCAAAACTTTTTTTGTTCATATTGTACAAATATCCCCCTTTCTGCAGTGCAAAAATCAAATATCAACATTTCACACAAAAATTAAAATAAGAAACATTAAAATAGACAAAATAATAAAATGATTATTCATGTAATCCAAATTATAGCACAAAAATCAAAAAAAAACAATTGTACAAAATGCACATATCAGTTAAATTAAACTATGTAATCAGGTGACATTTAGTCATTTTTTAATGAAAAATAACCTTTTGAGTGGAGAAGTTATGAAAAAAGAGGGTAAATCAAGATTCATACAGAGGACTGTTGCCCGTGTAATGGCAATCGTACTTTTATTTGGCACGATCACACCTTTTCCTATACTTGCAAATGCATATACTGCAGCAAAGCTTAAAGACAAATACCGTGGCTTTGAAGGTGTTCCCGTCGAATGGAAATACGGAGCGGGTGACACCGTAAAGTATTATGCTGATATGCTTAAGGATGCTGAAGGTACTCCCAATGCATCGGAAACCGTTTCCATTGACCTTCATAAAGTATTTAATGAAAAAGGTCTTGTTACGGTAGAGGAATTTGAAGGAAGAGAATCTTTTTATTCAGATCCTAAGGGTGAATACATTCAGTTTGTATTTGATGCACCTGAAACTGCAATGTACCGTCTTGAATTTGATTATTACCTTGAAACAGAAAGTTCAGATCCCGCAAAGCGTGCCCTTTTTGTTGACGGTGAATATCCCTTCATTGAAGCTGCTGACCTTACGTTCCGCCGTTATTTCAAAGATGAAGGCGATCCTGTTGTTAACAGCATCGGAGATGAAACAAGACCCAAGCAGGTTACTGTTGACTGTTGGAAGACAGCCGGTCTTAATGATTCTCTTGGTATGACATCCGAAGAATACAATATACGTCTTGAAAAAGGTATTCATATTATAAGAATTGCTACCTTGAAAATCGGTATTCATTTTTCAGGTATCAGAATCGGAACACCTAAGGTATACAAAAAATATTCTGAAGTACTTGCAGAATATGAAGCAAACGGTTACAAAAACGTTTCATCAGAAGCAGTCAGGTTTGAGGCTGAAACAACAGCTGTAGAAAAGAATGATCCTACACTCAGACGTGAAAATGACGGTGATCCTTTTGTTTATCCCAAGTCAGATACCGTTCGTAAGCTGAATGTAATCGGCGGTTACCGCTGGAGAACCGGAAACCAGAGTATTACCTGGGAATTTGAAGTTCCGGAAGACGGCCTTTACAAAATCGCTCTTTACAGCAAGCAGGAGTGGAATGACGGTCTTCCTTCATTCAGACAGATTGCGATTGACGGAGAAGTTCCGTTTGAAGAGCTCCTTGAGTATAAATTCGAATATGATACGAAATGGAGACTCAGAACACTTGCAGATGACAACGGAGAACCCTTTAAGTTTTATCTTACAAAGGGTGTTCACCGTATTACAATGACAGTCAAGCTGGCTGAAATCGGTAAGATTCTTACATCAATTGAGGACGATATCGCAGTTCTTTCGGATATACTTCTCAATATCAACCTTCTTACCGGAAAAAGCTCACCTGACCCTAACTATGATTACAAGTTCTTTGAAAATATTCCGAATTTGCAGGAACAGATGGAATATCTGGTCCAGAGCATGGAATATAAATATACTCTTACTGCAGGTATGTCTGAGAAGACACCCGGTATGGCAAACAACTTCCTGACCATTTCCACTCAGTTAAAAAGCATGCTTAAGGATCCTTTTTCCATCGCAAAGAAGGTAGGAGATCTTCAGAACTCACAGAGAAACCTTTCCGACTGGTTTCTGTCACTTCGAAGCGAGCCGCTTGTAATTGACCATTTCCAGGTTGGAAATCCTGATGAAGAGTGGAAGAGCAAAACATCGAATTTCTTCCAGAGATTCGCTGTTACCATGAAGCAGTTTATTGTTTCATTCTCCAAGGATTATGATAATGTCGGCGGCGTCCTTTCCGATGATGTTGTTATTACTGATACAATTACCGTCTGGATTTCAAGAGGTACGGAATGGGCCGAAGTAATTAAGGAAATGGCTGATGAAGACTTCACACCGAAGACCGGAATTGCAATCAATGTAAACGTTCTTCCCGCTTCACAGCTGAATGCAGGTAACGTAAACGCCCTGATGCTTTCCATTACCTCAGGAAAAGCTCCTGATGTTGCTCTTGGCGTTGATATTACATCACCTGTTGAATTCGCAATTCGTGATCAGGTTTATGACCTTTCCAAGATGGAAGGTTTTGATGAAGTAAAGAGTAATTTCGTAGATGCGGTACTTACTCCTTATGAATATATGGGCGGCACCTACGCAATACCCGAAACAATGAACTTTAACATTCTTTTCTACAGAAAAGACCTGCTTAGCAGATTCGGAATCGATATTCCGAACACCTGGGCAGATATGTACGAATATGTACTTCCTGCTCTTTATCAGGACGGACTTCAGTTCTATTTTGGACGTGACTTTACACAGTTCCTGTTCCAGAACGGCGGAGAGTTCTACAAAGATAACGGAATGAAATCAGCTCTTGATACACCCGAAGCATATACCGCATTTAAGGAATACACAGAACTTTTCACAAACTACGGTGTTCCCGAAACTGCAAACTTCTATCAGTACTTCCGCTCCGGTATTATGCCTCTTGGTGTTGGCGATTTTAATATGTATATGCAGCTTTCTGTTGCTGCACCGGAAATTTCGGGTAAGTGGGGAATTGCTCCTCTTCCCGGCCATATTGATGAAAACGGTGAAATCGACAGAACAGCCGGTGGTCTTACCCAGCAGGGTGACATCATTTTGAAGCAATCCACAAAGCCCGAACAGAGCTGGGAATTCTTAAAGTGGTGGTCAAGTGATGATGTTCAAACCAGATTTGCTAAAGAAGTTGAAGCAATCATGGGTGCTGAGGCAAGATGGAACACTGCTAACAAGAATGCATTCTTAAGCCTGTCATGGAACGATGATGACATCGAAACCATTATGAAGCAGTGGGAGTGGGCTGAAGAAACACCTACCGTTCTTGGCGGATATATGACATCAAGACATATTACAAATGCATGGACAAGCGTTGTAATGAGCGGTATGGATGTCAGAGAAGCTCTTGAAAGAGCAGTTAAGGACATTAACAGAGAATTACGAATGAAACAGGAAGAGTACGGGGTAATTAGCGATGACTGATGTTACAGCGCTCGTAAACGGAAATAAGTACAAAGAAGATTTTTCCACACGCGCAAAACGTTTCTTCAAGAAGAACTGGATCGGATATGCATTTCTCCTTCCGTTCGTCATACTGTTTACAGTGTTTACCGTTGTTCCGGTTATAACGGCAATCGGTTTGAGCTTCACGGATTACAACATGATGCAGACACCGAATTTCGTAGGTTTTAATAACTACAAGCTGTTGTTCCTTGATGATGATGTTTTCAGAACATCAATTTCAAACACCGTAAAGTTTGCAGTTATTACAGGACCTCTTGGGTATATACTTTCATTCTTTGCAGCATGGGTAATCAACCAGTTGAAATGTAAAAGAGCATTTGCACTTGCTTTCTATGCTCCTTCAATCACATCCGGTATTGCAATGTCAAAAATCTGGATGGTCGCTTTCTCCGGTGACCGTATGGGCTATATCAATGATTTCCTTCTTAACAAAGGTTTTATTGACGAGCCTATTCAGTGGACCACAGACCCTACCTACATCATGACGGTTGTTATGATTATTCAGCTTTGGATGAGTATGGGTACCGGCTTCCTGGTATTCCTTGCAGGCCTTCAGAACATGGACAAATCGCTTTATGAAGCTGCAGCGGTTGATGGTGTAAAGAACAAGTTCCAGCAGTTGTTTTACATTACGCTTCCGGCTATGAAGCCCCAGCTTCTGTTCGGTGCAATCAACTCCATTACTTCAAGCTTTGCCGTATTCGATGTTGCCGTTTCCGTTGCGGGCATGCCAAGCCCGAACTATTCGGCGCACACCATTGTCGCCCACCTATACGACTATGCTTTTATCAGATTCCAGATGGGCTATGCTTCGGCAGTTGCCGTAGTTCTGTTCCTGATAACATTTATTCTTGGTAAGGTTGTTATGAAGGCTCTTTCATCTAAGGACGAATAAACGGGCAGAGAGGGTATGACTGATGATTAAAATTAAATGGTTTAACGGACAATGGATCCATATTACGTTTGGCCGCGTCCTGCTGTATTTGGTGATGATAGGGCTTGTGTGCTTTACGGTTCTTCCGCTTATAATGCTTGTTACAACAGCATTTAAGCCGCTTGATGAACTGTTTGTGTATCCGCCTACAATTTTTGTTAAGAACCCTACAACGAAAAACTTTTCAGACCTTGTGGTTTCACTCGGAAGTTCAACGGTACCGTTCACAAGGTATGCATTTAACAGTATTCTGATTACCATTATTTCTGTTATTGCAACTGTTATTGTTTCATCACTTGCAGCTTATTCGCTGGTTAAGTTCAAACCGAAAGGCGGTAAGTTCATATTTGACCTTATCCTTATAGCACTTATGTTTTCACCTCATGTAACGCAGATACCTTCTTACATGACCGTAAACAAGCTGGGACTGGTCAATACATACTGGTCACTGATTCTCCCGAATGTTGCCGTTGCATATAACTGTTTCCTTATGAGACAGTTCATCCAGCAATATCCCGATGAACTTATAGAAGCAGCACGAATCGACGGAGCGAGAGAGTTCACGATATTTGTTAAGATGGTAATGCCTGCACTTGCTCCCGCATGGTCAACACTGGTTGTTTTCTCATTCGTAAAGAGCTGGAACGATTACTTCTCACCGCTGATTTACATAACCAGTCAGGCTATGAAAACACTGCCTCTTGCACTTCAGACAATTGCAGGCGGTTTGTCAGTCGGACGTCAGGGCGCTGTTGGTGCGGCATCACTTCTTATGACTGCACCTACGGTAATTCTTTTCACCGTAATGCAGGGTAAAGTAATGGAAACTATGACCTATTCAGGTATTAAGGGCTAATTCGTGGAGGAGAAATGAAAAAGGGAAAGAAAATCATAATATTGCTGCTTGCGGTATTGTTAATGTTTCCGTCAGCTCCGTACACGGCTAAGGCTGCCCAGACCGACAGTTACGTTACGGGTGATGATAACTACAGACAACCGGTTCCCGAATGCTATGTTGTTGTTGAAATTATTAACAACTTAAGAAATTTTGATAACAAAACAACTGTTTTCAAGAAACCGCTTGACCTGTTTATTGATAAGGATGACAACATTTATGTTGTCGACTCCGGCAATAAGCGTATTGTTAAAATGAATTCCGAATATGATACCGTTGCAGTTTTCGCCGGTCCGGATAAGGCATTCAAGAGCCCTTCAGGCATTTTCGTAGATGATGACGGAGATATGTATGTTGCCGATACCGAAAACAACCGTATCGTACATATGGATCCCGAAGGTAACTTTATTGAGGAATTCCTTAATCCCGAAACAGACCTTGGTACCGGTGATGTTTTCACACCTACTAAAATCCTTGTTTCCGATACAGGCTTGATTTATACCGTAAAAAGTGAAAATATCATGGCTATTGACGGAAATAACGGTTTCCGTGGATTCTTCGGACAGACAAACATCGGTTACAGCCTTTCAGAAGCACTGTTCAGAATGTTTGCTTCCGAGAGACAGAAGCTTTCGCATGTTAAGCGTCTTGCAGCTTCCTACATTAACATCTGCTACGGCGATGACGGCATGATTTATGCTACAAGTATGGAGCGCGAGGAAGGCGAAATCAAAAAGCTTAACTCGGTAGGAAATAACATCTTCAGAAAGTATAAAACTGTCGGAGATAAAATGAGAAATCCTATTAAGGATTTTATCAATAACAAACTCCTGAAGGCAGTAGTTGCGGGACAGAGTTTCAAATTCGGTGAGTATTTCAACGATGACGGGATGTACATTGAGCCTGTTTTTGAAGATATCTGTGTTGACAGCGAAGGAATAATTACCGTTATTGAGAGACTTAACGGTAAGGTTTACCAGTATGATCAGGAAGGCAGAATGCTTGTTGCTTTCGGCGGACTTGGTGAAAAGACCGGTACCTTTACCAAACCTTGTGCAATCGATGTAGACAGCAAGGGCAGACTTTATGTTCTTGATCAGACAAACGCAAATATTCAGGTTTTTGAACCTACTGAATTCATTCAGTACATTCATAATGCTACATCAACTTATAACCTTGGTGATTACCAGGCATCATATGAACAGTGGAGTAAAGTTCTCCAGACAGATGAGAACTATTCCCTTGCTCATGTAGGTATTGCAAGAGCTCTTTACAAACAGGAGAAATATCAGGAAGCAATGGCTGAGGCCAAGCTTGTTAATGACCGTGATGTTTACACAATGGCCTTCGATGAGTACAAATATGTTGTTCTGCGTGATAATTTCCTGCTGATTGTTCTGATTGCGGTTGCCATTATTGCCGCTGTGTTAATTCTTGTAAAAATTTTTGCAAAGCATGCAACAAAAAGTTACTGGGATTTCATTCAGAACAAGGGCAAGAAGATGGGATTTGTTCAGGGAATTGAGCTGTCGTTCTATGGCCTGCTTCATCCGCTTGATACAATGGAAGGACTTAAGTTCAACCGAAAGAGACTGAATCCGTTTGTTCCTTTCTTCATTTTCTTCCTGGCATACGCAGTAAGGATTGCATACCTTTATGTTGTACATTTCCCGCTGGCTTCGATTGAAAGGGATAACATCAACATCTGGTTTGAACTTGCAAAAATATTGATAGTTCCCGTAACGTTTATACCTGCTTCCTTCATGGCAACAAGTATTTCCGGCGGCGAAAGCAAGATTAAGGAAATTACGTTTGCAAGCGCAATTTCACTTACACCTTTTATTGTAATTAATCTGCCTCTTATGTTCATTTCAAACATTATGTCAAAGACGCAGAAATCCTGGTACGGCATTTTCTCCGCACTGGCATATATAGGAATGTTCCTTATTCTGTTTATTTCGCTTAAGGTGCTGAATACTTACTCCTTCGGCAAGGCAATAGGAATGACATTCCTTACGGCATTCTGGATGCTTATTCTCTGGCTCGTGCTGCTTCTCTGCTACGTGCTTACCGGTCGAATGATCCAGTTCGTGCTTGAAATTATTAAAGAATTTAAGCTTAATTTCCTATGATAACGGCAAAATATGAAAGGGGAAAAGATGTTTAAGAAATTTTGTAAGAAAATGTTTAAGAAAACATTACAATTCTTAAAAGACCAAATTGGTACCATTATTTTCTTGGTTGTTGTTGCCGTTCTCCTGCTTGTTGGTGTTTTGAAGGTTAAAGATGCTAAAGAGCACGCCATAACCATTGCCGATGATTATGAGGCCCCTGAAAAAACAGCCGACCTTCTTAAGGATGGTGAATATGTTTCGATTGCTTCAAATGATTCACTCGAACTGTTCTATAATGACGTAAAAGGCACCATTCGGATTAAGGATAAAAAATCCGGTTGCATTTGGAACTCGGTTGTAGATGAGGAAATTTATCCGAACTTTTCAAAGTCGAATAAACAGTGGCAGGCTAACATGCAGTCCGCGATCAACATTAAGTATAATGACTTAAAAAAACGTGATTCCGGTGTAAAAGAAGTTTTTGCCGCAAAGGATTGCGGATATCTTGAATCAAAAATGATTGAGAATGGTGTTGAGGTAACATACGGTTTCCTTACACCCGGTATCTACATTACTGTAGATTATACAATTGAAGGTGACAATCTTGTTGTTAGAATTCCTTATGAAAAGATTGAAGAAAAGTCAAAGCTTGCTGTTACTACAATTACTGTTCTTCCATGGCTCGGAGCCTGCGGTAATGAGAATTCCGGCTATCTGTTTTACCCGGACGGAAGCGGTGCGGTTACTACATTTGAAAGAGTAGGAGAGCGCCCTTCAAACGTTCTGTTAGCTACATATTACACTTATTCTCATAAATCCATGAGTTATAAGACAATCACCGATACAGATCTTCATAACAGATATACTGCAGCTTTCCCGGTATGCGGAATTAAAAACGGAGATAATGCGATATTTGCGTATGCAACAGAAGGTGGAGAAAATACAGCCGTTGTTGTATATCCTTCGGGTGTTTCTTCAGTGCATTTGAATCGTACAAGTTTTGATGTATTCGTAAGAAATGTATACGATGTTAACATGTATAATGTTTCAAGCGGAAAAGACACTGTCGCAACAGGCGGTCAGGTTCAGCGTATTGATAAAGAGCTGATTAAAGAAGATAAAGAAATCAGATATTCATTCCTTGCCGGTGATCAGGCAAATTACAGCGGAATGGCTGAAACATACAGAAATTATCTTATCAGCACAAACCAGCTCGGACAGAGTGAAAATGTTGACAACACTTCGCTTGCGCTTCGTCTTCTTATGGGAACCGAAAAGAGTGGTATCCTGTTTGATGAATATGTTAAAATGACAGATTTCAATCAGGCAATTGACATAATCGAAAGCTTGAAAACAGCCGGAGTTGATAAACAGAAGGTTGTACTTGAAGCATGGCAGAAAGGTTATTACGAATATGAGCTCTGGGGACCCGATTCACATCTTGGCGGAAAATCCGGACTCAAAAAGATTTCTGAATACGCAAAAAGCAATGCCAATACTGACATTTTCCTTGAAAACGATGTGATGACAGGAACTTCTGATACAAAAGGACTTGATGAGAAAAAGGAAGTCGCTTATAATGGACTTAATCTCGAAACAAGCTTAAAGTCATTTGAAGGTACTACATATTATTTCTTAAATCCTGTTAAGATTAATAAGAATAATTCAAAAATCTTAAAGAAACTTAAGAAATATGACGGACTTGGAATGGCATATGATGATATTGCTCTTTATGCATATGCTGATTTTAATGAGTGGCATACTTTTACAAAAGCCGGTTCCGTAAATGAACTTAGAAAAACTTTGAAAGAAACCGAAGATTCCGGAAGGAATATTGCAACAAACGGAAATAACCAATATGTTCTTTCATATTCCGATTATCTTTACAAGATGAGAGAATCAACATTTGGTCTTTCAATTTCCGATTATGCCGTTCCTTTTGTTCAGATGGTTGTATCAGGAAGAATGAGTTATTCAACCGAAGGCGCCGGAAATCTTAGTTATGATCTTCAGACTCAGAAACTTAAATGGGTTGAATTCGGTTCCATGCCTTACTTCTATCTGACTAATGAGTCCGCACAGGAATTAAGAGACACAGACCGCGATCTTCTTTTCAGTTCAACTTTTTCTGAATGGGAGCCTGTTGTTGTTGAAACCTGTAAAGAATTCAAGGATAATTTTTCTTCAATCGTCGGAAGACAGATGGTTGAGCATACAATTATAAGTGCAGACGTAAGACGTGTGAAATATGATAACGGTGTTATAATTTACATCAATTACGCTGAAAAAGAAGCAACTGCAGATGGAATTACCATCCCTGCAAAGAGTTATATCGTAACGGGAGGTGAAGGCTGATGGCAACAGTTGAGACAAAAAAAACGCATTCACTTTCGTTAAGAACGAAAAACTCACTTAAGGGAATTGTATTTATTACCCCTTTCCTGATTGGACTTATTGCCTTTTTCGTTTATCCGTTGTTCTTCTCAATAAGAATCAGCGTTGCGGAAGAAATAAAGATTCTTGGTATGAAGCTTTCGGGCTTTACTCTTTATCAGTATAAGAGAGCGTTTGTTGAAGATGTTGAGTTTTTGCCTACATTCTTCAGTACCGTAAAAATGACATTGAAGGAATTTCCGCTTTCAATTATTCTTTCCCTGATAATTGCAATTCTCCTAAACAAGAATATCAAGGGGAGAGGACTTTTCCGAGTTATATTCTTCATTCCGTTCCTGCTCGGAAGCGGTGAAATTCTTCAACAGCTCTTAAATCAGGGTGTTGACCGTGCCGTGCTTAATGTTTCTGACGGCAGACTTATTCCCTATAATGTACTCAGTTATTTCGGAACTGATATTATTGATACAGTTCAGGGCCTGTTTGGTTCATTGGTAGGAATCCTGTGGCGAAGCGGTGTTCAGATTCTTTTGTTCCTTTCCGGACTCCAGAGTATTTCACCTTCACTTTATGAAGCAGCTGAAATCGACGGAGCAACAGAATGGGAAAAGTTCTGGAAGGTTACAATCCCCATGGTATCACCGATTATGCTTCTGAACCTGGTATATACATTAGTTGACTCATTTACTTCTCCTAATAATGAGCTGCTTACATATATTAAGACCTACGGCTTTACAAATGCTGAATTCTCATATGCTTCGGCACTTGGTTGGATTTATTTTGTATTTATCGGAATTCTGGTTGCAATTATTTTCGGAATTATGAAACGATATATGTATTTAAGTGAAGTAGAGGAGGTAAAGAAACGTGAGCGCAAACACAGAGTCATTACAATTGAAAAAGCGCGCAAAAACTCCCGATGGTAATCTGAAGCTTCGCTTGGCACATTTAAAAGAAAAATTTTTGACCGTATCCGGACTGAAGGGAATTGTTCTTAAAATATTCCTGTATCTTCTTGTTTGCGGACTTGCATTTGTTTTTCTGTTCCCGTTCCTCTATATGATTGTCAACTCACTCATGACGAACTCGGATTTGAACAATTCATCCGTAAAATGGCTGCCTACAGAATTTGCTTTTGATAATTATTCAATTGCGCTCCAGCTTATGAATGGAAAGATTTATGCAAGGAATTCTGCCATAGTTACCGTTATTTCCTGCATCGGTCATGTTTTTTCCTGTTCACTCATCGGTTACGGTTTTGCAAGATATAATTTCCCGTTGAAAAATGTTCTTTTTGGACTTGTTATTCTTGCATTTATTGTGCCTACACAAACTCTTATCATTCCTTCTTACCTGACCTATTCGTCAGTTAAATGGGTTGATACATTTTTACCGCTTATTGTCCCTTGTTTCTTCGGATTCGGATTAAGAGGAGCCCTGTACATATTCCTATTCAGACAGTTCTATTTAACCGTACCGAGAAGTCTTGAAGAAGCAGCCAGAATTGACGGCTGCGGATTTATGAGGACGTATTGGAAAATCATTTTCCCGCTTGCGAAAGCAACACTTACCGTAGCACTTGTTCTTTCGGTAGTTTGGCACTGGAATGATGCTTATGAACCGGGTATTTATATTACAAGCCCTAACAAGCAGTTTCTTCCGCCTCGAATTAACATGATTATTGAGGCAACAAACGCATTGCCTGAAAAACAGGCAGAAATGTTCAGACAGCTTGGTCGTGATGACGGTGAAGACACAATTAATAATGCCGTTGTTATGGCAGGCGCCACAGTAATCAGTGCACCTGTACTTCTGTTCTTTGCTTTTGCGCAGAAGCAGTTCATGCAGGGTATTGAAAGATCCGGTATTACCGGCGAATAATTATGTATTTATCGGGTTCAATAACTGAATCCGTTAAATAGAAAAAAATTAGGAGGATTATTTTTATGAGAAAAGTTAAAAGCCTTCTCGCACTTCTTTTATGTGTTGCTATGGTATTAAGCCTTGCTGCATGTGAAAAGAAAGACCCTACAGCAGCACCTGCTACACCTACAGCTGCAGCTGACCCCACACAGGCACCCGCAACACCCGTTCCTACAAAGGCTCCTATGAAGATTACAGTTTCATTACCTTCTGACAATGAGCACGTAGCAACCGGCGAAAACGACAACGAGATGAAGTATTATCAGAAACTCGTTGACGAGATCAATGCTTACACTAACATGGATATTACATGGGAGTGGCTTGCAGCAGCTACATACTATGATGCAGATCATCTTGGACTTAAGATTTCTACATCTGATGTTGCTGATGTTCTCGTAGTTGGTAAGGATGCTGCATTCCTTAAGGCAGCTGAAGAAGGTCTCTTCTGGGATCTTGCTCCTTACATCGATGAATTCGATAACCTTGCAACTATCCCTCAGGCTACACGTGAAAACGCTTCTTACAATGGTAAGATGTATGGTATCCCCCGTTCAAGAACACTTGCTCGTAACGGTTTCGGATATCGTCTTGACTGGCTCAACAACCTTAACCTTGCAGAGCCTACTGATTGGGATTCCTTCGTAGCAATGCTTGATGGTTTCTCAAATGGTGACCCTGACATGAACGGTGTTATTGGTGATACTGTTGGTCTTGGTCTTGACAGCTGGTCAGGCGCATTCGATATCATGGCTACATGGTTCGGCGTACCCAACACATGGGGACTTACCTCAGATGGCAAACTTATCTACAAGGTAGAAACACCTGAGTACATTACCGCTCTTAAGGCATTCCGTGAACTTTACGAAGACGGCCTTATCAACAACGGCTCAAACGGTATTCCTGATTTCCAGGAAGTTACTGCCGGTAAGGCAAGAGATCAGCTCCTTCGTACAGGCATTGCAGGCTGTGGCGTACAGGTACTTGATGATCAGAGAAAGGTTGAAACATACTTCGAAGATCAGCAGATGTCAACAGCTGATGAGCCTATCTACACACTTGGTGGTTACATTCTTACCGAATCCGGCAAGAACCAGCCTCTTTGCTTCCCTACAACCGGTATGAACAACATGATCGCTATCTCAACAAAGACTGTTAAGACAGAAGAGCAGTTACGTCAGGTTCTTGGTTTCATCAATGACCTTAACGATGGCGAGCTTATGAACCTTATTGAGTATGGTTGGAAAGATCTTACCTACAAGATCGATGAGAACGGTTATGTAGTACTCTTCACAGCTGAAGAGCGTTCTGCAGCAGGCGTTGAGTCCGCTAACTGGAACTATGGTTTCAACCAGGCTATCCCTTACTTCACAGCAGCAGCTAATGCACGTCCTGCTGACCGTGACCTTTACACAAGCGTTATTACAAAGCTTGAGCAGCAGCTCTATGCTGACGACGCTCAGTACTGCGTACCTAACTACGGCGCAAGTTACACATCTGACACATATGTTGCACAGGGTGCTGATCTTGATAAGATCCTCGCTGATGCACAGCTTCAGTTCATCACCGGCGTTATTGATGAAGCTGGTCTTAACGAAGCTATTAATACCTGGAAGAAGTCAGGTGGCGATCAGGTTACCAAGGAAATGAATGACCTTTATCAGGCAGCTCAGAAAAAGAAATAATGTTTAGTTAATCTGATTAATTGAACGGATTAGGCAGCATGCAGGTCTATCCTGTATGCTGCCTAATTTATAAAAATTATGAACAAAACAGCATTTTGAAAAACAAAATTAAGAATGCAAAGAATTATTGTATAAGTAAAATCAGATACGTAAAGAAGTTAAAATAAATTAAAAGGTATTAGAAAATAATACCATTAGGAGCAGGCATGGACGCTAGAATAAGTAAACTTGAAAAAACAAACATCACAATATCGTGGAATAAGGTTGAAGGAGCTGACGAATATTCTGTTTTTTGGGCAGATGCGGACAGCAATACTATGGTTTATGAGAAGCGTTATACAGGCAAAGATACTTCCTTCACCTTAAATAAATCAACGCACATTCCGCATTATTTCTATGTGGTAGCTTATCAAAACGGAAAATTAATCGATAAGAGTTCAAAACTCAAATCAGATATCACATATAAAATCAATCCTCAGCTTGAGAAATTAAACAGAGGTCTTGTTGCTGTTAACACCGGTAACGGTATTTTTGTTGCCTGGAGAATGTTCAGGGACGAAGCTGTTTCTGCAACTGCAACACAGCTGACCGGCACTGATTATATTGTTTACAGAAACGGTGAAAAAATAGCAGAGGTTACCGATTCGACCAATTATCTTGATGTAAACGGCTCGGAAAATGATTCTTATGCTGTTGCGCCTGTTTCTGACGGAATTACCGGCGAAGCAAGCAAGTCTGTACAGGTTGTTAAAGGCGGTAAAAATTACATTGAGATTCCTATGCGGATTCCTGCTCCGGGTGTTACACCGCGCGGTGAAGAATTCACTTATTCAGTGAATGATATGAGCATCGGCGATATTGACGGTGACGGAGAACTTGAGTATTTCGTAAAGTGGGATCCTTCAAACTCAAAAGATGTTTCCCACAGAGGATACACGGGACGTTGCATTATTGACTGTTACAAGCTGTCAGGCCGCCTTTTATGGCGCCTTGACATGGGGCAGAATATCAGAGCAGGTGCTCATTACACCCAATTTATCGTATATGATTTTGACGGTGACGGAAAGGCAGAAATGTCCGTAAAAACCGCTCCCGGTACCAAAATGACCAAGTATGCGGAAGACGGTTCGGTAATAAGCGAAAAGTACATTACAATTCCTGAAAAGGATGTTAAGAAGGGCATTACACACGCTGACAATTATGTTTGTGATGCTAATGCTTACTATGAATACACAGTAAATCGTTTCATGAACTGGCAGAACATTTCAGAAGTTAAAAACGGTCACTGGCCTAAGACTCTTGAAGAGTGCTTTGGAATTCCCGTGAAGTATTCTTATCCGCTTAACCGCGAGGACGCATGCGCCCTGACCGATTATTTCATGGATGTATTTGCTCCTTCAAGAAGTGACAAGAATAAGCTTCGTGAATTTGAGGGATTTGTTTTTGAAGGTCCGGAATATCTTACCATGTTCTCAGGCGAAGGCGATGAACTTGAAACAATAGATTTCCCCGTACCGCGTGAAGATGATGGTATGTTCTGGGGCGATTACGCATGGAACAGAATTGAGCCGTGCAACCGTGTTGACCGTTTCCAGTCAGCAGTAGGATATCTTGACGGAGAACATCCTTATCTGCTTATCTGCAGAGGTTACTATACACGTGCAACCATTACCGCCTACAGCTTCAGAAACGGAAAGCATGAGTTTTATTTCAAGGCTGATTCAGGGTATGTTCTTATGGATAACCCGTTCAAGCATCACTGTGCGGTTGACGGAACGGATCCCGAATACGGCATAATTGCCGGTCAGGGTGACCACAGCCTTTCCGTAGCAGATGTTGACGGTGACGGTTGCCAGGAAATCATTTACGGTGCCTGCACAATAGACCATGATGGTAAAGTTCTTTATTCCACAAGAGATAAAATGCCTGACGGAAGGCTTGTAAAGCTTGGTCACGGTGATTCAATGCATGTTGCAAACATTAATCCCGACCGTCCCGGCCTTGAGATTTTCAATGTATTCGAAGGCGGTATTTCGGTTCCTTACGGATATGCTCTCAGAAATGCTGAAACAGGTGAAGTTTTCTTTGGCGAAAGAGGAGACAGAGACCTTGGAAGATGCATGATAGGAGATGTTGTTCCCGGTGTACGCGGTCTTCAGGTCTGGGTTTACAATATGCAGGACTGCAAGGGCAACATTCTGCCTGAGAAACCGCTTGGAACAAATGCTTCAATAAAGTGGGCCGCAGACCTTTCTACCCAGATTATTGATGGTGTGGATTATGTTGGTGGCAGGCATATCGGCGTTGTAGGTGACAAAACCCACGGTGTTATGCTTGTTCCCGAAAACTGTATGACAAACAACGGAACAAAGGGTAATCCCTGCCTCATAGCTGATATCCTTGGTGATTTCAGAGAGGAACTTGTTCTCAGAACAGCAGACAGTACGGCAGTCCGAATCTATATCAATACTGAAATAACGAAACATAAACTGTTTACGCTTCTTCACGATTCCATGTACAGATGCGGTGTGGCATGGCAGAATAACGTTTACAACCAGCCCTGCTACACATCTTTCTATTATGCTTCGGATATGGATTTCAGGGACATCTTAAAATAACAGATTAGTCAGGCGGGCATGCCGGATTGATTATGCCCGCCTGTTTGTGCTATAATTACTGTGTTCAAAACGACACAGGGGGAGTTTTCTTTCATGCTTAAGGAACGCTTGGAACAGTTAACCATTAAAAAAGGATCATACAGGGAAGTCGTAATCAGGAGTATTATTCTCTTTTTTACGGCTCTTGTTGTTTTGTTTGCATTGTATGGTCTTGTAGCCAACAGAAGGGAAAGCCGCAGCGAAACCGAAGCACGCGCTGAGAAACGTTTGATTCAGATATCCACTCAGCTTGACGGAAAACTGTCGAATCTTGAAAATTATTATCTTGTTTCGTCAAAAAGCAAGGAAATAACGGACCTGATTAATAATACGTCATATTATTATGACGATGATAAACTCAACAAACTCCGCGAAATGCTTCTTGGTGGCGGAATGTTTGACGACATTGTTGCTGACTTCCTTTTGTTTGATTCGAATGCCCAAATGATTGTTGGAAGCGAAGGAGCATTTGCACAGGATGAAGTTGCAATTGAGAAGGAGCTTGTCCGCCTTCTTAACGATGACAAGACAAAAAGCGGGTCATTTTTAACATCTGATACCGGCCTGCTTTCTTTTGCTGTAAAAATACCTTCAGATTCTTCAGCACCGTCAGTTCTTCTTGTAATTGAAATTAGCACCGGCAACCTGATAAAACAGGCAACAGAACTTCTGAGTGACAAGGAACAGTTATATGTTACAGACGGTAACGGAAATCTTGTTCTTTCATCCGTGGAATCTGCTGATGCAAAAGTTTTTCTTGAAAGAAAAGAACTTTTTGAGAAAAAAGGACTTTTCAGAATCAAAGGAAGTCAGAAATATAAGCTTGCAACCGGCAAGAGCACCACTGCTGACTGGAATTATATCTTCATTTGTCCACAAATAAAATCGCTTCATTTCGGACTTACATTTGCACTTATCGGGGCACTGATTCTTGTTATACCTGCCTGTGTGCTTTTCCTTGTTTTCACCTACAGAATCTACAGTCCCGTAGATAAACTTTTCAAAAAAGTAGTACCTGAAACGGAAACTGACAAGGAATCCGGAGAATTTGATTATATCGAAAAGAAACTCACCAACCTTGCCCAGGACGAAGACCGTCTGAAAGAAACCGTTGACCGCCAGCAGGACAACATTCAGCAGATGTTTGAGCTGCACCTTATTAATGACGGTATCCGTTCGGAAGATGAATGGAATGATTATTTTGAAACACTTAAGCTGCCTCAGTACGAATGCTTTGTAACAACTGTCTGCGTGCTTGACGTGCGTTACAATTCGGACATCCAGAAGTCAATAAATGAGGATGCTATCTGCCTCCAGCTTATTGAAGATATGCCGGAGGATGTTAAAAAACTTCTCTGGATGCCGCCTGTGTACAATTCCTGTACAATCTTTTCACTTATCGGTTCAAATAATGAAGATGACCTTATTAAGAATGTTAATTCTTATTACGGACTCATGCAGGATTACTGCAAAAACTCAACCGGATTTTACATAATCATGGGCGTTAGCGGTACGCATACACGTCATAAACAGATCAGACTTGCTTATCGCGAAAGTGCAATGGCTCTTATGTATAATGCAAACGGTAACAGGGATTATGCGGAAATTGAGCAGAATGTTCTTGAGCATGGCGTTGATATTACCGGAAATCTCAGGTTCTACGTGGACAAATTCACTGAAAACAATGAGAATCCGATTGAAAGATACAACATGAAATATCAGAACGATATACAGATTGCCATAAAAGAATCCGATTCCCAAAAGGCTTACAAAACAACGGACCGTTTTGCGGAATTCCTTCTTAAAACAAAAACAACGGATGATGCGCTTTATTATACTTTAAGGTATGTTGACTGTATTGTAATGACGGCTCTTGAGTCGAACATTCCGCTTACGGAGATTTTCCCCGATGGTGCAAGAGCTGTTTACAGAGAACTGATTTCAGAGCTCGAACCAAGACGAATCAGGCCTTTTATAAAGAAAGCCTATATTGATCCTGTTATCAGCTGTCTGAATAAGCATATGCAGGACGGCGCGCATCAGATTATGGAGAAAATAGATGCGCTCCTTGATGAAACACACGGCAATATTCTCCTGACAGAATGTGCTGACAGGCTGAATGTAAGTCAGAATTACATCTGGAAGGTATTAAAGGCCGAAAGAGGCAAGGGCTTTACTGAATATGCCGAAAAACGCAAAATTGAAGAAGCCAAGAAGCTGATTCTTGAAACGAATATGTCAATTCAGGAAATTGCAGCTGCTCTTGACTACGCAAACGCACAGAATTTCATAAGATTTTTCAGTAAAGCAACCGGTGTTACTCCCGGAAAGTTCAGAAAAATGTATTAAAGGCGGTAAAACATGGCTGTTAAGCTTGCGGGCAAATGGCATTGTGAAGGCAAAGGCCTTTCTAAAAACGAAATAGATATTCCGGGAACCGTAAATGAGTCGGGAATCGGGCTGGAAATCACAAAGGATACCGAGTGGATTTCAGGCCTTCATAATCCGTTCTGGTTTGAACGCGAGGAATATAAGAGCGGTACGGAAGGAGATTTTCACGTACCGTTTCTTTCGCAACCCCGCACGCATTATAACGGAGTTGTCCGTTATTCACGTGATTTTGCAATTGATAATGCCGATGACTACTACCTGTTTATAGAAATATCAAAATGGAAGCTGGAAGCCTTTATTGACGGTGAGTCAATCGGTGTAAAGGAGACGCTTTGTGCACCTTTTGTTTTCGGGCCGGTAAGGCTTGAAAAAGGAAAACACAGCCTTGCGGTTTCGGTTGACAACCGCATGCAGCACAAGTACCGTCCCGATGCGCATACTGTTTCCGATGCCCTCGGAGCGAACTTTAACGGTATGTGCGGAAAGATTGAATTAATTTCCTCACAGGAATATGAAACTGTTCTTTCGGAAAGAAAAGAATATTGCGGAAAACATCCTTTTTCGATTACTACAGACGGCAATAACGTTGTTGTAAACGGAAAGGCAACATATCTGCGCGGAACGCATTTTGGCGGCGATTTTCCTCTTACGGGGTATCCTGTGACGGATTACTCGTACTGGGCAAAAATAATGCAGATTGTGAAGGATTACGGCTTTAACTTTATCAGATGCCATTCCTTCTGCCCGCCTGAATGTGCATTTCTTGCTGCGGACGATTACGGTGTGCTTTTCCAGATAGAATGCGGAATGTGGAATACCTTTAATCCTGAGAATTCTACGATGTATGATATTCTTATTTCCGAGACAGAAAACATTCTGAAGGCATTCGGACATCATCCTTCTTTTGCTTTTATGTCCCCTTCAAACGAACCCGGCGGCAACTGGTACGGGACTCTGAGAAAATGGGTATCGGATGCAAAAGAGATAAACAGAAAACTCGGTTATGAGGGCAGAAGGCTTTTCACCGCCCAGTCGGGCTGGTTCTTTGATGTTCCGCCAAAGGAAGTTACCGGAACGGATTATATGTATTTTCACCGTTCGGCTTACGGACCGATTCACGGCGGAATGATACGCAACCGCTGGGGCTTCAACGGGCGTGATTACAGTCCGTCAGTAGAGGGTGCAAAAATCCCGGTTATTGCACATGAAATGGGTCAGTGGTGCGCTTACCCTGATTTTGATGTTATTGACGAATATACGGGGTGCCTTCGTCCGGGAAACTTTGAAATATTTAGGAAAACAGCGGAACAGAACGGTGTTCTGCAATATAATAAGGACTTTGTATACTGTTCCGGAAGGAATCAGGTACGGTTCCTCAAGGAAGAATTCGAGGCAAACCGCAGAACGCCTGAAATAACAGGCTTTGAATATCTTGACCTGCATGATTATTCGGGGCAGGGTACAGCTGTTGTGGGTGTTCTTGATACATTCTGGAGGAACAAAGGATACGTTACACCTGAGGAATTCAGACAGTTTAATGCAGATACGGTAATCCTTACAAGAATCAGGTCCTACGTGCTTACAAATAAAGACACGCTCAGTACACCCGTTGAAATCAGTAATTTCAGCGGAAAAGACCTTAAAAATGCTGTGCTTGACTGGAACCTCAGTGATGAAAACGGTAATCTTAAGGCATCCGGACAGTTAAAGTCCGAACTGATTCAGTGCGGCATAAATACTGTGATCGGACAGATTGATGTATATCTTGGATTCGCTTTTGAAACTGAGGGGTTATGCTTAAATCTTAAGCTTTCCGATGAATCCGGTGAAATTTCGAAAAACAGCTGGAATCTTACGGTGCTTGTAAAAGACACGGAGAATTACCTTGAAAAATCCGGTGCTGTCTGGTGCAGAACGCTTCCGGAAGCTGAGAAAATGCTTTCTGAAGGCCAAACGGTAATATTCAGCCCGTATCTTTCGGACCTTGATTTCGATTGTCCGAGTCTTTCAATAAAAAATGTTTACTGGAATGCCCAGATGGGCCCGCGCTGGGAAAGAAACCTTGGAATCTGTGCAGATACGGCGAGTCCGCTCATGAAATATTTCCCGACCGGAAAATCCGGCGGATGGCAGTGGGAATCCATATTTGACCGTGCAAGATGCTTCAATTTCCCTGCAAAGTATCAGGCCATAGTCAGACCGGTTGATGAGTGGAACAGAAATTTCCCGCTCTCGCTGATTTTTGAAGGAAAAGTCCTTAATGGGAAGCTGTTATTTATTAGTGCCGACCTTTCCGGCGAATTTGAAGAAAATCCGGCAGTTTATTCTCTCAGAAAGGCAATTGAAAGATATGTTTCGTCAGGTGATTTCAACCCCTTACAGGTGATATCTTTGGAAGACCTGAGGCGCCATCTTAAACCGCTTTATAAGGGCAGTGACATTATTCGCGAGGTTCTTGTAAACGGCGAAAAGCCTGCATATTCAATTAATATTTCCGATATAAATCCCAATTATCCTTTTGTGATTCATCCGGAAAAACTTCCTGTGGAATTTGAAATCAGCCTCAGGAAAAAGGTAAATGTCAAATCCCTTTATATCCTGCCAATTCAGAATGACAGGGATTTCCCGGGCGTTATAAAGGATTACGAGGTCAGTGCGGAAGGAAAGACTGTTTCCGGCACTCTCAGAAATGCTTTCGAAACACAGCAAACCGGTGAAATAGACGTTCTTACGGATAAAATTGTTTTGAAAGTGAAATCGACATATTCAATGGGAACGGCCTCGCGCTGGATAGAAAATGCCGAAGGTTATGAGAAATTAACTGCTGTTGAGCCGCTTTCTGTTTCGCTTGCCGTTCTGGGGGTTGATTTTGAAGATGATTCCTTTGCTGTATTCAGAACGGATGAGCCGTTCTGGCGCGGTTCCGCAGAAAGCAGACACAGGGAAATAGATACCGGAGACTGAATATAATTTGCAATACGTATTTGGGACAATAAGTGGGAATCCTTATTGATTCAATTTCCGATGCTGTTCGTCAAGGGTATCAAAACTGTAAAAAGAAAGAAGGTTTATGTCAAATGAAGCTTCATAAATTAATGGGCACAACAGGTTATACAACCTTTGGATGTATGTGGGAAAAGGGCAGTGTAAGCCCTGAGAGCAGCTACGAATGTGTGCTTGAAAACAATGAAAAGGCTGCGCTTCAGTCACGTATCACGGCTTACTGGCCGGACGGGTCGGTAAAATGGACTGCACATACGGCAAATGCGGAAAAACTCTCTGACACAATTACGGTTAATGCCGTAAGTCTTTCCGAAGAAAATAAGGAAGATGCCGCAAAGGCCGAATCCTTTGGGAAAACCGGAAACAGCCTTAAGTCAGGTTTTGAAGGCATTAAACTTTCGGAAAGCAGTGAGGGCATCCTTCTTGATACAGGCCTTCTTACGCTGGAAATCCCGCGTTCCGGAAAATACATGATTTCATCCGTGAAGCAGGGAGAAAAAACAGTAGCTGAAAAGTTCAGACCGGAACTCATTCTTTCCGAACCGGTTGTTCATGACGGCAACCCCGCAACCATGGATAAATCCTTCTTTGGCGATATAACGGAAACTGAAGTTGAAGAGCAGGGCCCGCTTATGTGCATTATTAAGTTCACGGGTACACATAAGGACAAAAACGGTACCGAAAGACTGCGTTTCATCATCAGAATGAAGGTATTCTACGGCCTTAATGAGCTCAAATTTGTCCATACCTTTATTTACGACGGAGAACCCGAAAAGGATTATCTCAAGGGCCTTTCTGTTGCATTTGATATGCCCTTGAACGGTGAATTATTCAACCGCCATATAAAGTTTACGGGAGATAACGGTGTATTCCATGAATCCCCCATAACACTTGTCAGTTGGCGTCCGCGCGTGCCGGAAGGCTTCCACAGGACACAGATGGAGGGCGGACTGATTGTACCTGAAGGAAATGACAGGGTTGCCATGGATGCTATCATGCATGACATTCCCTTCTTTGATACATATGATTTCTGTCAGGACAGCGACACCCATTTTGCAATAAGAAAGAAACTTAGCGGAGATCATCTCTGCTACATAGATTCGCTTCACGGAAGCAGGGCAAAGGGCGGACTTGCTGTCGGTTCACCGGCTGCATCCGTAGAAGTTTCCATCCGCGATTTCTGGGAAAAGTACCCTTCGGGCTACACGGTATCGGGGCTTTCGGGTGACGCAGCAACCGTGAAAATCCACATCTGGTCACCGTCAGCAAGACCTTTCGATTTCAGGCATTATGCCGACAGAGCTTACAACCAGGTATGCTATGAGGGTTATGACTATAAGGGCGCTGACCCGTACGGAATTGCCTGCACCAATGAGTTTAACGTCAAATTCTGCAATGAAATCATTCCTTCGGATGATGACCTTCTTACATTTACATCGGACAGTGCTTCCACCGTGCTTTATGTGGCTGAGCCTGAGGAATATCACAGGCTTAAGGCATTCGGTTACTGGTCACTTGTAAAGAATGACACACCGCTTCAGAAAAAGCTTGAAGAGCAGCTGGAGAAGGGTTTTGAGTTCTATAAAAATGAAGTTGAGCAGCGCAAGTGGTACGGAATGTTCAACTACGGTGATTTCATGCATACCTACGATGAAGACCGTCACGTCTGGAGATACGATGTTGGCGGTTATGCATGGGACAATACCGAGCTTGTTCCTACACTCTGGCTCTGGTATTACTTCATGCGCACCGGCCGTGCCGATGTTTTCCGACTTGCCGAAAAGCTCACGCGTCATACATCTGAGGTTGATGTTTACCATATCGGTAAATACAAAGGAATGGGTTCACGCCATAACGTAATTCACTGGGGATGTCCGTGCAAGGAAGCACGTATTGCAATGGCCGGCCATCACAGATTCTATTATTATCTGACCGGCGACAGACGCCTTGAAGACATCTTTGATGAGCTTAAGGATAATGAGAAAACCTTCTTAAACCGCGATCCTCTCGGTGACTTCTATCCGAAGGAGGAAATGATTGAGAAGAGCCATGCAAGAACAGGCCCCGACTGGTCATCGCTCTGTTCAAACTGGATGACTCAGTGGGAAAGATTTAATGATTCCGCATACAGGGACAAAATCCTTGTCGGAACGGAAGACATTGAGAATGCACCACTTAAGCTTGTTTCCGGGCCCGATTTTGAGTTCAATCCCGAAACGCTTCACCTGCGTTACATAGGCGAAAGAACAACAGGCGGAACGCATTTGCAAATCTGTATGGGCGCTCCTTCAATCTGGATGGAAATGGCAGACCTTATGGAAGATGAGGAATGGAAGAAGATGCTTGCAGATTACGGCCGGTTCTATTTCCTTCCGGAGGATGAAAAACAGAAGGAATCAGGCGGAATACTCGGAAAACGTCAGTTTACGCTTCCTATGTTTGCAACCGGAATCGGTGCGTACGGTGCAAAACGTCTTAACGATGAAGCTCTTGCCGAGCGTGTATGGAAAACACTTCTTGATTCACAGTTCAACAGGCTTTCACCGGACGGCTTTGAGCCGGTTATCCTTAAGGATAAGGGCAACTGTTCACAACTGTCCGAAATTTCATGGATTTCAACAAACCATGTTGCTCAGTTCTGCCTTAATGCAATTATGGTTATGGAGTTTCTGAACAGTTAAATCCATTAAAGATTTGAAAAAGAAAAACTTAAAATAAAAGCTGAAAGGATAGTAAAGACGCTAAAACTACGCCTTTGCGGGAAAATGAAATGAAAAATATTTTTGAAGCACCCTTTATCAGGGAAATGTGTGAAGTGACAGCCAACATGTACAGACAGGGCTGGGATGAGAGAAACGGCGGAAACATCAGCTACATTCTGAACAATGATGAAGTAGCGGAATACCTTGATCTGAATAGAGTTATCCGCACAATTCCGCTCGGCTTTGACGCATCAAAGCTTTCGGGCAAAATCCTTGTTGTAACGGGAACAGGAAAGTATTTCAAGAATGTTGAAAAGGACTCGGAGACAAACCTTGGTATTATAAGGATTGCAAAAGACGGCATAAATGCTGAACTTCTCTGGGGCTATAAGGACGGCGGCAAGTTTACTTCAGAGTTGCCCGCACATCTTATGAGCCATATTTCACGTCTTGAAGCAGACAAGGACCACAGAATCGTTATGCATTCACATCCTACCTACACAATTGCCATGAATGCAGTCTGCCCGCTTGACGAAAAGGATTTCACACACAAGCTCTGGTCATCTAATACTGAGGCTGTTGTTGTATTTCCCGACGGTGTAGGTGTTCTTCCCTGCATGGTTTGCGGTACGAATGCAATTGGTGAAGCTACAGCCGAAAAAATGAAGAATTTCCGTCTGGTTGTGTGGACAAACCATGGTATTTACGGCACCGGAAGAAATATGGACGAAGCCTTCGGACTTATTGAAACCGTAGAAAAAACCGCACAGCTTTATATGCTTACGCTCGGACATGCGGTTAATGTTATTCCTGACAGTATTATCTGGGGTCTTGCGGATTTATGGCATCTTACACCGCTTGACGGGGTGCTTGATCCGAACGAACGCAATAAATAATCATTTACGGTTCTACGCGGAAAATATAATGAAAAACAGAAAAAAACATGTGCAGGTGTATGTCCGGCACATGTTTTTACTGAAATCGCTTTGATAAGGCTTGATATACCTTGTTCAACCGTTACAGATTTTATCAATCTGTTTAAGCTCTGATTCCGTGAACTCGGAATTCTGTGCAGCCTTGATGTTATCAATAATCTGAGACGTTTTTGAAACACCTATGATTACTGATGTAACCGCATCATGACACAGATTCCACTTGAGGGCCATTTCAGAAAGCTTTTCACCGCGCGCACGCGCAAGAGCGTTGAGAGCGTTGATTTTTTCCAGCATTTCGGGTGAAACCGCATTTTCTTTTAAGAATCTTCCGTCAGTGCGGATACGGCTGTCGGAAGGAATTCCGTTCAGGTATCTGTCGGAAAGAAGACCCTGCGCAAGAGGAGAAAAGCATATGATTCCCTTTCCGAGCTCTTTTGAAACTTCGAGCAGACCGTTGTTTTCGATAGTTCTGTCGAAGATGTTGTAACGGTTCTGGTTGATTACAAAGGGAACGTGAAGTTCGTCAAGAATTTCTGCGGCGCGTCTCAGCGTGGGACCATCGTAATTTGAAAGACCTGCATAAAGTGCTTTTCCGGAGGCTATAATCTGCTGAAGGGCGCCCATTGTTTCCTCCAGCGGAGTTGAAGGGTCAGGCCTGTGATGATAAAAAATATCAACATAATCAAGGCCCATGCGCTTTAAGGACTGGTCAAGGCTTGCAATGAGATATTTACGGCTTCCCCAGTTTCCGTAAGGGCCTTCCCACATATCGTAGCCGGCTTTTGTGGCAATCAGAATTTCATCACGGTATTCGGATAAGTGTTCTTTTACGATACGTCCGAAATTGCTTTCTGCAGAACCGGGCTTGGGACCGTAATTATTTGCAAGGTCAAAATGGGTAATACCGTTATCAAAAGCAGTAAAGATTAACTGCTCCATATTGTTATAATCGGCATTGTCACCAAAATTATGCCAAAGACCAAGGGAAACTTTCGGAAAGAGCAGTCCGCTTTTTCCTGCGCGGTTGTATGTCATTTCGCTGTATCGGAATGCGTCGGGTGTGTACATGGTAACCTCCTGAAATATAAATTATTTGTATTCGGACAACCCTTAGATTCCGGAGTTTTCTGCCGAGAGACTTAAGAGTTTATTTATTATTATATTTATTTTCAAGAAAAACACAACAGATAAGGTGAAAAATGAATTACGGATTTGAAAATTACAATAAAACTGAGATTTTGCGCGGGCACCTGAAGCTTGGTAAGGTTTCGGACGGAAGGAACACCTTAACCGTCAACAGCCGCTATTTTGAAAAAAACGGCATCCCGTTTATCGGTGTTATGGGAGAAATCCATTTTTCAAGAATAAGGCGTTCTGAATGGCGTGACAGACTTGAGAAGATGAAGGCCGGCGGCGTAAATATTGTCTCAACATATCTTTTCTGGATATATCATGAGGAAATTGAAGGCGAATACGACTTTTCGGGCGATAACGACATCAGGGCATTTATTCTTGAAGCACAGAGCCTCGGGCTTGATGTAGTCATAAGAATCGGCCCCTGGGCACACGGCGAATGCAGGCATGGCGGATTTCCGGACTGGCTTCTTGCGAAGGGAATCCGCTTAAGGTGCAATGAGCCGGAATACCTGACTTATGCGACTGACTGGTATCGCCATATTTATGAAGAGGTCAAGGGTCTTTTCTTCAAGGATGGCGGAAATATTATTGGAATCCAGTTTGAAAATGAACTTGTTAACGCACCGGAACACCTGCAAAAGCTTAAGGAAATAGCCCTTTCCATAGGCTTTGACGCACCTCTTTATACGGCAACGGGCTGGAACAGCAAGTTTGGCGCACGTGTACCTGTAGACGAGTTCATCCCCGTATTCGGGGCATATGCTGATGCTCCCTGGTCCGCGGGAATTGACAGAAGACCGCCGTCTGCTCATTTCTGCTTTGATAACCGCAGAAATGACCGCCTTGTAGGCAATGATGTTATTGGTGAAAGCATTACCGACGCAGACGGCTGGCGGCTTCCGTATGAGCGCTATCCGTTTGCTCTTTGCGAACTGGGCCCGGGAATCCAGTCAACATATCCGAGACGTACGGTAATCAGTGACCTTGATGCGTATTCCGTTGCACTCGTAAAACTGGGCTGCGGAAACAACCTGATAGGGTACTATATGTATACCGGCGGATCAAATAAAATCGGCAGGCTGAGTACGCTCCAGGAAACACGTGCAACCGGCTCTCCTAACGATTATCCTGTTATTAATTATGATTTCCATACAGCAATTACCGAGTATGGTGAGGTGAATCCACGCTACGGAATGCTGAATCTGCTTCACCTTTTTGTCAGCGATTTCGGCAGCATTCTTGCTCCGATGGAAAATGTTTATGCGGATAAGCCTGCACTTGATCCCGGTGATTTTGAGAAGCTTCGCTACGCACTCAGAACAGACGGAACCGGCGGATTTATTTTCGTTAACAATCATCAGCGCTACGGGCTGATGAAGGAACACAGAAATGTTTCCTTCAGGGCACTTGGAGTTACAACACCGGAAATAACCGTTGAGAGTGATGCTTCCTTCTTTATGCCCGTGAACATGTCTCTTTCCGGTCTTAAGCTTGAATATGCACTTGCACAGCCTCTCTGCAGAATCGGGAACCTTTATTTCTTCATTCAGATTAAGGGCGTTCCCGCAAGGTTTAAGTTTGAAGGAAAGGACGAGATTACTGTTCCTGCTTTTGACGAGGGTGATGTTGAAAAACAGTCCGAAAAGACTGATTGGATTGGTGCTTCCCAAAACATTGTTTCAATAAATGACAAAATCAGAATCTGTGTGCTTCCGTTTGAAAAGGCGATTTATTTGAGACGCCTTTCAAACCGTATGGTTCTTGGAAACGGCTGCAACATATATGAGCATAATGAAAAATCTCTTAATGCGGAAGAAGGTGCAACCAATAGCCTTAAAACCGTAGAACACGGTGATTTCACCTTCTTTGAGTTTACCGATGACGGAGAAAAAACAACAATTTCGTATAAAATGCAGAAGCAGTCAAAACCGTGTTGCGGTCTTACTGATTCTGCGGATGATATGAAAAATGTTACTGTTGTGCAATTGCGGGAAATGCTTGATTACCCTGAAAAAATCAAGGATGAAATAATTGAGGAACTGCATGCTTCCGCGGATGAAATGCTTGTTGCCAAGCCCCTTAAGTTTGCAGAAGATGGCTTTGCAACAGTTACCGATAAGTTTGATGTTGCTCTTGTTATTTCCGAAGGAAGGCTTGTTGCAGACAAGTTTTATGACCGGCTGCCATTCAGAATTTCGGAAAAATGCACGCTTGGAACAAATAATTTACTTGTTATGAGCGCACCTAAAGAAAACATATTTATTGATGAAATCGACTGAATGAACCGTGGACAGCACCATAACGGAAAAATCAACTGAATGAACCGGGGCAGTGTCATTAATGACATATCATTTGCCCCGGTTTTTTATGTATGAGGCAAGGGAATTTCTGAGGGCTCCTGCGGTGATGTCATCACCGTCAAGGTCGAATCCGCAGAAGAGAATATGTGCCTTTCCGTAATCAGCCGTAAAGAGCGGTGAACGGCGGACATTATCGCCGAAATTGGGCACCATCTCTATGACTGCCTCAGGATTAATGAAATCTTTTGTAAATGCAAGCGAAACAGAATGCTCAAAAAGGTATTTCCACTCGTAATCAGGGAAAACGTCGGACGGAAAATCCGAAAGGGCTGCATGGCTGTTGTCAATCATTGCACCGCAGGGCTTCTTCGAAGGGAAAAATACGGGTGACCAGAACACCGGGATAAAGGAATTCTTTGAGAAGTCACCGTTTTCAAAAGCACCGGGAAGGACTACTGCAAAGCCTTCGTGTGATGAAAACTCTTTAAGCTCTTTGGGTGTTGAGATTACCGGTACCTTCTGGCCTGTTTCAAGGGCTTTGGCAAAGGTATCCGCAGAAGCCGCACGTTTTGTACTGTTTGCTGCAAAAGTTGCGGATTTAAGCATTTTATCATAAACGAAAATGCGCCAGTTGTTAGTGTAAACCGCTGAATCGGGATTCTTACCGTCTTTTGCGGAAAGCATTACGGTAAGGCGCGTATTTTTTTTGATAAAGTTCAGGGGCAGGGATATGCTGACTTTTTGGCCTGCTTTGCCGGAAAATGCGTAAACATGCTGCTTTGCGGAACCGTTTTCCTCAATGAGAGTCAGAATGTAGCTGATTTCCTTAAAGGGCTTCTGTGAAAAGTCATACAGAGAAAGTTCGGCATTGAGAGTTTCATCGTTTGTAAAAATACGTTTCGCTTCAAAAAGCGGAACTGCCTCAGAACAGAAGGAACGCCATTCCGATGATGAAAGAATGCCCTTGCTTTGGTTGAATATGTCAAGAATACCGACAGTTGCGGTGCTCTGACCGGTGTAATCGGTAAGGGAAAGAAGCTCGAAGCCGCCCATTCCGCGTGTTCTGAGAACTGCCTCAATGTCTTCCTTGTAAAGCTTTGCAGCAAGGTCGCCCGATGCGGAAATGTAGGCCGGAAGCATATCGTAGACACCTTTTTTCTGCATCTCCTTACGGATGACATCAAAGTTTACGGGAAGCATGTTGCCGGTGTATTTTTCGCAAACGTCAACGTCGGGATAAACACAGTACTGGCCAACCTCGAAGGATATAAAAGGAGCCGGTGAAATTTTCCGGATGGCATCGTAATTAACGTCCGAAGCATTTGCAACTTCGTCGTGAAGCTCCTGAATACGGATTCTTTTGCCATAAATCCTAAAGGCTGAAAGATAGTCCTCCGCAGGGCTTAAAGGATGGTCAAAGTTCGATGTAAGTGTATAAAGATGCCTGTTGTCATGAGCTTTTATGCTTTCGGTTATTTCCTCAAGCGCCGAATAATCGCCAAGGTTTTCATTACCGTTTGAGAAGAAGCAGAAGGAAGGATGATTTCCGTATGCTTCGCTGATCCGGAAGGCTTCGTCACGGAAAAGCATGAGCTGCCATTCGTCTTCACCGAATTCATACGGTGTGACGTCTCTGTTAAGCCACAGGGGCATTTCAATGGTGAGATAGATTCCTGATTCGTCTGCTGCGGAAAATGCCGCTTCGGGCGGGCAGAAGGCGTGAAAACGGACATGGTTCATGCCGTAGTTTTTGCAAACTCCAAAGTATTCGGACCAGAATGCGGTATCTGTGGGCGGATATCCGGTGAGCGGGAACTGTGCACAGTTCACTGTACCGCGCAGAGCCAGCGGCTTTCCGTTGATTTTGAACTGCCTGTTTTTTACGGAAAGATTCCTGAGACCGAAAACTGCCGTAACAGGAGAAGAAAAATCATGTACGGAGGCGTTGTGCCCGGAAACGGAAGAACCTGCGAAAGGTTCCTTGGAGCCTTCGGGCAGGCAAAGCGAAACAGAGATTTCATAAAGTGCGGGACAAAACTCATCCCAGAGCACGGTTTTTTCTTTCGGAAGCCTGATATCAAAACGGTTGCTCTGACGTCTTGAAAACAGTTCGATTTTCTGCGTTTTGCGGACA
Organism: Lachnospiraceae bacterium; assembly: GCA_045627185.1. GTDB lineage: Bacteria > Bacillota > Clostridia > Lachnospirales > Lachnospiraceae > SZUA-448. The sequence continues at coordinate 13,510 of JAZQNE010000015.1, read as the reverse complement.
ACGGTTTTTTTGTCCGGACCTTTAACGGTGTATTTCAGAACGGCATCAAGTGTTTTTAACGGTTCGTGTCTTTCGCTCAGAGTGATGGTTTTTACATGGAGAAGAGATATATCTTCCTTGTCGGGGTAAACCTGAACGGACTCGACACTGCACCTGTTTGCAATGCGGATTTCCATAAGTCCCGCAACACCGTTCCAGTGACCCTGTGTGTCAAGGCTGTAACCGCTTGCCATATCGCCGATGTGCAGAAAATCAGTATTGTCGATGTGAAGCCTCAATGTATGGCGGCCGGGAAGAAGATTAACTGCCTGATTTTTATTTCTGTCCGTAAGGCGGTAAACATGCGGAGATGTTAGCGAAATCACGCCACGGCCTATGAAAACTCCGTCAATTTCGACTTTTGAAGCAATATTTACCCTCTCAAAAAAGAGAGAAATATCCTTATCTTCACAGCCCTTTGGAAGCTCAAAGGTTTTTTCGTAAATCAGCTCACCCACGTATTCATATTTCTCACGCGGAGCTTTTACGGCATCGTTTGAATATTCTTTATAGTATTCCGTCTTTTTACCGATACAGCCTTCGCAGGAAGAACCGGGCAGTTTTACGGTGCCGAGCTTCTTTCCGTCGGAAGAGTAGCAGGTGTATTTTCCGCTTAAATCGATAATCTGCATGTTTTGCCTTTCTTTTCGCAAAACCCTAAACAGCCGGGTTTTACGTGTCTGCTGTATTCAGCCTGTAAGTTTTTGGCCGTTTGTCCGCTGTATTCATCCAATGATTTTCAGACCATCCGTACCTAATCCAATCATGTTTTCGCAGTGCTTTCTGTTTCTCTTGCAAAGATCCCCTTCAAAGATCAGGAAGTCAGGAAGCGAAACCGCAAAGTAATCTATGCGGACTGTATCGTTCATATGATTATTGCCATATTCTATCATTGCGTCAAAGCATTCCTTTGCTTCAGCTTTTCTTCCGAGTCTGTCAATTGCAAGCGCACGGAAGAACATCATTTCCGGCGGCTGGTCATTATAATACATAGCACTCTTAAGCTCAAAGCTTCCGCGGGAAGCAAGCTTAAAGAACTGCGTGCTCCGGTCAGTGTCCTTTGTACGGCATCCGAGGTAATAATAGATATCGTTGTCAAGTGCGCCTATCAGCTTGCCTTCACCCAGATTGTGAGGATATGAGAGAGCCCTGTTCAGAAGTTCACAGGCCTTTTCATCATCAGACTCCAGCTTTGCAAGTTCCATAAGCGAACGCCTGTATTCAGCGGTAATCTTGCCTTCGCCTCCCTCCCATGGATGGAAGATGTGGCCGTTCATGCGGGTGAGCGCCTCATCAAAGCGGCCTGCGGTATTGAGGAGCGATATGAACTCAGTATAGAGGTCATCACGTTTATCAAGCAGGTCTGCATGCTTAAGGAGCTTTTCAAGGCGGTCTGCGGGCGAATAATCAAGGATTTTATAAAGGGAATCAAGCTCGAACAGAATTCTGACATCGCTTTCATCCATGGAATAAGCCTTTTCAAGAGCTTTGAGTGTACGGTCACTGTCATGAAGCTTGTTGAAATAAGCGAGGGAAAGATTTCTGTAAACGGTAGGAAGCGTTATCCTGTCAGCAACGTTTTCCCAAAGTTCAACGGATTTTTCAAAGCAGCCTTTATCATACAGAAGACAGCCAAGGTAGTAACCTGCCATCATTCCGCCGTCGGCATAAGCTTTTTTAAGTACGGGAATGTCTTCAATTCTGTTCGGGAAGCAGTAAAGCGACGATGCTGCCTCACCTGCTTCAAGCGCCCTTTTATCATTTGTGAGATAATATCTGTAGTAATTGATGAGGGGCTCATCAGCTACGGTTGCTCTGCCAAGAACACTGAGTGCCGTTTCTGTCAGGCCTGCCTCTGAATAGGTAAGTGCCAGTTCAATGTAGTTATGGTTGTCATTAAGCATAATGCAGTTAAAGGCAGCGGCATAATCAGCATTTTCGGGGCAAAGAAGCATAAGCTCAAAGTAAGAACCTGTGTCAAGCGGGTCAATTGCAAGAGTCTCTTTTGCGAAGGCAATTGCACGTTCCGGCTGCTTAAGAAGTCTTAAAAGAGCGGTTTTGAGAGTTCTTGCTTTCATATTGTGAGAGCCTTTTTCAAGGGATTTCTCAACAAAACCGAGTGCTTCGGCATAATTTTCTTTTTCTGCGGAAATTTCGGCAAGGGCAAAGAAGGCTTTATCCTGCAGGTTTCCGTCCCAGGCTGCCTTATAGAAGGCATCGAATGCTTTGTCGGTACGGCCGGTCTTTCTTAATGCAAGGCCAAGGTTGAAGTAGGGCTCGCAATCATAAGGATTGGGGTTGCGCATGGTGGATTTCTTAATGGCAGCCTCAAAGTAAGCAATTGATTTTTCAAAGTAACCGCGATTGTAGAGGTAACGGCCGTAGGCATTGTTGATACGGATATCGGAAGGGTCGCGCTTTAAGCCCTCAAGGTAGTAATCAGCGGGGCTGTAGGTTGCGTGTCTGTACTGCTCAAGGTGAAGGGCATCAAGATAAAGCTCCTCATTTGTGGCAACATCGCACGGAAGCGGCATGGGAGAAGCGGGCTCGGGAACCGGCATCTCATTTTCTTTGTGTTCGTAAGAAAGAATCAGCTTGCCTGTGTTTTTATCTGTAAGGCTAAGAAGAAGGTCTTTTGCGGAACAATCCGAAGAAAGAGTGTCTCTGAAGAAGGAAGCTGCATCAAGACTGAGTTCCTTTCCGTAAACCGGGTTCCCGTTTCTGTCGGTAATGGATAAAACAGCGGGAGCGGTAAGATGGCATACTGCAGAATATACGGTGATTTCAGGCTTTCCGTCAGCACCGTCTTCAAGGTTTACCGCATATTCCTCAGTGGCGTTCTTGATTGCGCCGCAGGCTTTGTAAGGCATGAAGTACTGGGTAAAGGTCTTTTCTTCATAGGGCTTTAAGAAGGTGAAATCCGGCTGGTTGTCGGTAAATACACCTGTCATAAGCTCAATGTAAGGGCCGTTTTCATCGGTAAGATTTCTGTCCCAGGCACGGCCGAAATCACCGTTGCCCCAGGTCCACTGCTTCTTTCCGGGAGAAACATGGTGGTCCGCAACGTGCAGAAGGCCTGCTTCTTTTGCATCGTCATAATTTCCGATGAAGTTGTAATCAGAGTGGTTTGCCATATATGAAGTGGGGACGGGTATATTTTTGTAACGGGAGATATCCGTTCCGGGTGAATAGTCAACCTTGTAATAAACACCGTCAGCGATGGGGAATTTGGAAACATCACGTTTGCCGTGGTCAAAAACGGCATTTACGTCAGGCGGAAAGATAGAACGTGTATAGTCGCCTACGGCAACGGCAGGATTTGCCCACCAGAGGAAGGTCTGTGGCCTGTCGGTAGGGTTGTAGAGGCGACCCCTGATCTCAAGATATGCGCGGTCGGGATAAACGGTAAATGCAGCTTCGCCCTTTGTATGGAACATTTTCTCTGTTTCGCCAACGGTTACAGTGATTGAACCGTCGGGATTTTCAGTAATTCTGTAGCTTACGGGGTCAAAGGTTGAAGGACGGTGATGCTGAGGCCAGTTGAACTCAATACCGCCGGAAATCCAGGGACCTGCAAGTCCTACAAGTGCGGGCTTTACAACTTCATTATAATAGATGGCATCATAACCGTTTGTTTTATCATACAGACGCTGGATTCTGCCGCCAAGCTCCGGGAGAATCATGACAAGAATATAGTCGTTTTCAAGGATGACAGCATCATAATAGTGGTCCGTTTTTTCATTTGCCACGCCTTCACATACGGGGTGCGGGTAAACACGGCCCGAAGAACCCTGATATACACGCTTTTCAAGAAACATGGGATTTCTGTCGCAGGGAGCTGTCTCATAGGTTGGAATCATTATTTTTTCATGCTTTAAGGTTACTTTGTTCATTATTGCCTCCGTTTCTGTATTCCTTAGGGGATGTTCCGTATTTTTCTCTGAATTTTCTGTGGAAGAAGCTACTGTTGTTGTAGCCTATGGCTGCAACTATCTGTTCGGTTGTAAGCGTTGTCTGAGTCAGCAGATATGATGCCTGCTGAAGCCTTCGCTCGCCCAGAAGTTCCTTGAAGTTTTTTCCCAGATGTTTCACAAGCAGTCTGCTCAGGTAATAATCCGGCTGGTTCAGCTCTGCCGATATTTTCGTAAGCGACCCTGTCCGGTAGTTTGATTCTATATATTTCAGGACCGTGAAGACAAGATTCTGTTCATAGTGGTCCGGAAGGTCACAGTTGTAATTTTCCGTGAAGAAGGACAGATTCATGAGCAGAAGCCCCATGGTTGTCTGGTTTATGGTGTTGCTGCCTTCGGGTTTCTTGAAAATTGTCCAGACCATGTTTTCAATCAGGTTCTGAACCGGAAGAATGTCAGCTACGTTGAAGTGAAGATAACTGACCTTGCCTATTCCGCCCGAAACAGATGAAATCAGGAAATCACGCAGAATGTTTTCATGCTCTATCATGGAAATCGAACGGGCAAAGAATTCCGGAAGAACTACGAAATTCACTGCAATGTCGCTTTCACCGGCTGGAAGGATTTCATGTGTTGCATTCTGGTTAAGAAACAGAAGATTGCCTTCCTTTAGCGTGAGCTGTTCCGAACCGTTCAGTATATGTGTGGTTTCACCCTGACACATATAGACAATTTCAATGTAGTTGTGTTTATGCTCCGGGAATCTTATGAACCTGGTGTGGGGACGAACCTCAATCAGACGTCCTTTTTCAAGGAGCTTTCCACTGTCAATAGTGAACGTTTTTTCCTTATATTCGGAATAGATATCCTGTTCGATTGTATCTGAACCGTTTAAGATGGCCTGTTCCTCGGGCGTTATTTCCATTAACTTTTTCAGAAGGTCTACCTGCATTTTTACTCCTTGCAAATAAGGTCCTGTTTTTTACAGCCAATGACCTAAAAATCTTTATATATACAGTATAAAATAAAAATCAGAAAATGCAAGAGAAGAATTCAACTTTGAAACAAGAAAAATACCGGCGGCACTTTTTATGGAGATATTCGGGAGAGCGTCAAAGGGCATTGAGCCAAAGAAAATTGATTCGGACTTAAAGAAAATGTTGTATTAACAGGGAGACAATCATGAAATATTATCTTGCAATTGACATTGGAGCCTCCAGCGGAAGACATATTCTCGGCTTTATTAAAGATGGGAAAATGGTTACCGAAGAAATTTTCCGCTTTGAAAATGGAATGAAGGAAACAGACGGACATCTTTGCTGGGACAGTGAGGCGCTTTTCGAAAACATTCTTCTTGGAATTAAAAAGTGCCGTGAAATCGGTAAAATCCCGGAAAGCCTGGGAATTGACACGTGGGGCGTTGACTTTGCACTTCTTGACAAAAACGGAAAGCTTATCGGAAACACGGTCGGATACCGTGATTCGCGTACAAAAGGCTGTGACCTTGAGGTGTACAAAACCATTTCCGAGGAAGACCTTTACGCGAGAACAGGCATCCAGAAACAGCTGTTTAATACAATTTATCAGTTAATGGCAGTGAAAAAGGCGGGCGGTTTTGAAGAAGCGGAAACAATGCTTCTTATGCCCGACTATTTCAATTATCTTCTTACCGGAAACAAGCTTACGGAATATACTAATGCTTCTACTACTCAGCTTATCAATCCGGAAACAAAACAGTGGGATTTTGAGCTGATTGACATGCTTGGATATCCAAGACGCATATTTACCAAAATTGTATCCCCAGGAACATATGTAGGCAATTTTTCAAAAGAAATAGCCGAAAAAGTTGGCTTTGACTGCAGGGTCGTTCTTCCCGCAACGCATGACACCGGCTCTGCAGTTGCCGCTGTTCCTTCAGATAGCAATTCTGTTTTATATATCAGCTCCGGCACATGGTCCCTTATGGGAACGGAGCTTCAAAAGGCTGACACATCGTCTGAAAGCCGCAAGAGAAATCTTACAAATGAAGGTGGATATGATTATCGTTTCAGGTACCTGAAAAACATCATGGGCCTTTGGATGATAAACTCCGCAAAAGCCGAAACGGCACCTGAAATGAGCTACGGAGAGCTGTGCGAGAGGGCTTCAAAGGAAACAATAAAATCGCTTGTTCCCGCTAACGATGACAGGTTCCTTGCACCGAAAAGTATGACCGAAGAAGTTCAGAAGGCCTGCGCTGAAACAGGACAGCAGGTTCCTTCCGATCCTTCCGAAATAGCAGCCGTAATTTACAACAGTCTGGCTGCCTGCTATAAGGAAACACTTGAAGAAATCGAAAGCATGACAGGCCTTCATTATGACAGCATTTCCATTATCGGAGGCGGCTCAAATGCCGATTACCTGAACAGACTTACTGCTGCTGCCTGTGGGAGAACGGTTTATGCCGGCCCTTCGGAAGCAACCGCAATAGGAAATCTTGCCGTACAGATGATTGCAAGCGGTGAGATTGCCGGTCTTTTTGCAGCAAGAAAATTAATCTTTGAATCTTTTAATGTTAAAACATATGAACCTTGATGGTTCTGAAAGGGGTATTTTATGAGTTACTCAGAAGCAAAAGCTAAATATGCTAGACTCGGTATTGATACCGATGCTGCAATCGAAAAACTGTCAAAACAGCCCGTGGCTCTGCACTGCTGGCAGCTTGACGATGTTACCGGTTTTGACCAGGACGGCCCTCTTACCGGTGGCATCCAGACAACAGGAAATTATCCCGGAAAAGCAAGAAATCCCGAAGAACTTTTTGCTGATTATGAAAAAGTCTTTGCGCTGACCCCCGGAACAAAGAAGATTAATATCCATGCAAGTTATGCAATTTTTGAAGAAGACGGCTTTGTGGACCGTGATAAAATTGAGCCCAGACACTTCAGAAAATGGGTTGAACTTGCAAAAAAATATAATGCCGGAATTGACTTCAATCCCACATTTTTCTCTCATCCCATGACAAAAGACGGTCTTACGCTTACAAGCCCTGACGATGAAGTCAGAAACTTCTGGATTAATCACGGCAAGGCCTGCATAAGAATTTCAGAATATTTCGCAAAGGAAACAGGCTATCCGTGCGTTATGAATATCTGGATCGGTGACGGCTTTAAGGATATCCCCGCGGACCGTATCGGACCGCGTATGAGATATAAAGATTCCATTGAGCAGATTCTTTCCGAGCCTTATGACAGAAAACTTGTTAAGCCCTGCGTAGAATCGAAGGTATTCGGTATCGGCGTTGAAAGCTATACGGCAGGCTCTGCGGAATTTGCGCTCAGCTTTGCAGCAACACATGAAGGCTGTATGCCGCTTATGGACAACGGACATTATCATCCCACAGAAGTTGTTTCGGATAAGGTTTCCGCACTTCTTTGCTTCTTCCCTGAAATCGGCCTTCATATCACAAGACCTGTAAGATGGGATTCTGACCACGTTGTTCTATATGATGATGAGACAAGAGAGCTCGCAAAGGAAATCGTTCGCTGTGACGGCTTCAACAGAATCCACATGGCACTTGATTATTTTGATGCATCAATTAACCGTGTATTTGCACTTGCACAGGGCTACAGGAGCTTAGAAAAGGCACTTCTTGAGGCACTGCTTATGCCTAATGAAGAACTTAAGAACCTTCAGGATTCCGTTCAGTTCGGAAAGAAGATGGCTCTTCAGGAAGCTATGAAGCTTATGCCTCTTGGCGAAGTTTGGGAGGAATATCTGAGACGCGCAGGCGTTTGCGATGATCTTTCATTCTACAGTGAAGTTGAAAAATACGAAAAAGAAGTACTTTCAAAAAGAGAGGGCTGATTATGGCAGGAATAGAATTTGACCGCAAACAGATTGAAGAACTTGTTGATAAAATTGTTGAACGTACCATGCGTATGGACCTCACCTGGGACTGGCCGTGCGGCGTTGCTTATTACGGAATCAGCAAGGCTTATGAAGTAACAAAAAATGAGAAATACCTTAAGCTTATGAAGGACAGAGTTGATTTCTATATCGAACTTGGCCTTCCCAAGGTATGGACCGTTAATACATGTGCAATGGGACACTGCCTCATTACAATCTATGAGGCTACAAAAGAGCAGAAATACTGGGACATCGTTATGAGCAAGGTTGATTACCTCCGTAAGGAAGCCCTGAGATTTGGTGATAATGTTCTTCAGCACACCGTTTCCGCTAACAATGATTTCCCTGAGCAGTGCTGGGCTGATACACTTTTCATGGCTGCATTCTTCCTGCTTCGTGTCGGCGTTATCCTTAAAGACGAAGAAATCATTGCGGATGCGCTGAATCAGTATTTCTGGCACATCCAGTATCTCCAGAATGAGGATACAGGCCTTTGGTATCACGGCTATAACAACATTACAAAGGACCATATGTCCGGTTTCTACTGGGGCAGGGCAAACTGCTGGGCTGCTTACACCATGAGCCAGGTCGGACATATTCTTCCCGAAGCATATCTTTATCCTCAATTCCTTGAGATTGTCGGTTCTCTTAATGAACAGCTTGCTGCTCTTAAGACTGTTCAGACGGAAAACGGTCTCTGGAGAACAATTCTTGACGATGAAGAATCTTATGAGGAAATATCAGCATCTGCAGGTATTGCTGCAGCAATGCTTGCAAAAGGCAATCCGCTTCACATTTCCTACATCAATAAGGCTGTAAAGGGTCTTATCGCAAATGTAAGCGAGGACGGACGCGTTCTTAACGTTTCCGGCGGAACAGCTGTTATGAAGGACCGTGACGGTTACCGCAATATCAGCAAAAAGTGGATTCAGGGCTGGGGACAGGGCATGGCTCTTGCATTCTTTGCAGGTGTGCTTGATACCTCAAATCACAGAAGCGACGGAGCACTTTGATGAAATATTCTTTTATCGGTAAAAATGCAATAAGTGCAAATAAGGAATACATCGTTCTTTCAGATGAGAAAAGGCGTGCCCAGGAAGTATCCTTCGGGTTTATAACGGAAGCCTCAAGAAACCGGTTCAAACGCCTTTCGATTCCTGAACTGAACAGCGGGTTTTCGGAAAATGAAAACTGTATAGGCTATCCGTTTACAAAGCTTGTAAATGGGCCTTCGGGTGTTCTTGTGTCATCGGAAGATGAATTCTGCAGGGACATTCCGTTCACGTTTGCGGCAGACCTTCCGTGTGAAGGAAATTATCTTGTAAGCGTTACGGTTACTGCAACAGAAGAATTAAAAGACGGAATGATTTTTACGGGCAGAAGGCACCTTGCCGTGAAAAAGGACTTTAAAAAGGGTGAGGTTTATACCGGACATTTTCCCGTAAACGTTTGTCCGTTTATACCAAGGTATTACACTGAGGTAATGACCGATGAAACACTTGATATCACTGTTTTCGGACAGGGACTTGCCCTTACGGAGATAGAAGTTTCGGAATTTGGCGGAAAAACGCTCTATATTGCAGGGGATTCAACACTTACCGATCAAAATACAACATATCCTTACAGCCCTGCGAATAGTTATTCGGGCTGGGGGCAGATTATATCTGCGTTTACAGGCGAAAGCATGGCCGTTTCGAACCATGCTCATTCGGGACTTACAACAGAAAGCTTCCGCTCGGAGGGCCATTACGGAATTCTTTATGACAGAATAAAGCCCGGTGATTACTGTCTGTTCCAGTTTGGACATAATGACCAGAAGCTTACGCAACTGAAGGCTTATGAAGGCTATGCAGCCAACTTAAACCGTTATATTGATGAAATCCTTGAAAAAAAGGCAATTCCCGTAATAGTGTCTCCGCTCTGCCGAAATTCCTGGAGAGGGGACGGAACATATAATGACATGCTTGAGGAGTATGGAAATGTATGCCGTGATATTGCGGAAAAGCGGAATGTTCCGTTTGTTGACCTTCATAAACTGAGCCTGGACTTCATAGTCCAAAACGGGCGTGAGAGCGCACGGGCATATTTCTTCCCGTCCGATTACACCCACAGTAACGATTTTGGCGCATACCTTTTTGCAGGCTATGTTTACAGCGAACTTGCAAAAAACGGAATTGTCGAAGAAAAAGACATTCCTGTCTGGGCTCCGCCGGAAATAATTAATGAAATTCATCTTCCTAAAATGAATAAAGCATTAGAACCCGCGAAAGAGGCAACGGTTGAAAAACCCGACGAGCCTCTTTCAAGGGCCGATGCGCTGTCTATGGTTATCAGTACCATGAAGTTTTTCCCGACAAACGTTTATAATGATTATTTCGATGATGTAGTCGGCCATGAAACGTATGCGGGTTGCATTGAATGTGCTTACCAGAACGGAATTGTTCCTGCCAAATGGGTTGAAGAGAAGAAAATCAACCCCGAGAAACCGGTTCTTTTTGAAGAATTTATGGAAATGCTTAAGGCCGGATACGCAGGCAGACGTCCTGAAAAAGAACTTTCGGAAATACTTAAAGGTATTGAAACGGAATTCGGAAAAACCTTGTCAAGACAGCATGGCGCCGACATTTGCGCAAAAATTAAAGTCTGATTTAATATTTTTTCAACCGAATTTTGAGGATGAAAATTGTAATAATCGATGAAACAGGAGATCTTTATATGGTAGAAAAAACAGGTTCGTTTACTTTACCCGGAGAAGCCGGATATGAAGAGCTTACACTTAAGCTTGCGAAGAAATGGGGAGCTGATGTAATCCGTGACAGTGACGGTACCGTGCTGTCGGACGAAATTACAAAGGCCGGATATGGCATTTATTCAACTATCTGCATTATCCGTGACCATAATGAGTGGGCAAAAAAGCATATGGATAAGCTTCAGCAGAGCTTCCTTATGTCAGAACCGAAGCTTGCAACAGGAAATACACTTGAAATCAAACTGCTTGACGGCTATTTCACCGAACAGTTCAAGATTAATGATTCATCGGCGTCAATTAAATACTGGGAAGTATTTGATCGTACAGCTGACAAACCTGTTGAGGCTGGCGGCTGGACATTCAATGCAAATGACGGAACGGTTCTTATTCTTCAGACAGTACCTTTCCACACATATACCGTGAATTTCCTTGCATATCGTATCTGGGAAGAGATTTCCATGTACAATCATGTAACAAACAGCTGGGACAAGGAGCATCTGATGCCTATTGATCCCAGAACACCCGAATGCCGTGAATACATGACTAACTGGTTTGAGCAGTGGCTTATTGCTCATCCTGATACAACTGTTGTGCGATTCACATCAATGTTTTACAACTTTGTCTGGATCTGGGGCAGTGATTTACGTAACAGAAACCGCTTTTCCGACTGGGCATCATATGATTTCACCGTAAGTCCCGAAGCACTTGATGATTTCGAGAAGGAATACGGTTACGCGCTTACCTCGGAAGATTTCATCAATAAGGGTAAGCTTCATGTAACACATATGCCGCCTACAAAGAAGCAGCTTGATTACATTAAGTTCACAAACCGTTTTGTTGTTGATTACGGTAAGGAACTTGTTGCCCTTACCCATAAATACGGCAAGAAAGCTTATGTTTTCTACGATGACAGCTGGGTTGGTGTTGAACCCTACAGTGAGCTTTTCCCCGAATTCGGATTCGATGGGCTTATCAAGTGTGTCTTCTCAGGATTTGAGGTTCGCTTGTGCGCAGGCGTAAAGGTAGATACTCACGAACTCAGACTGCATCCTTATCTTTTCCCTGTCGGACTTGGCGGAGCTCCAACGTTCTCAGAAGGCGGACATCCTGATATTGATGCAAAGAAATACTGGATCAGCGTAAGAAGAGCACTTCTCCGCCAGACAGTTGACCGTCTCGGACTTGGCGGATATCTGCATCTGACTGAGGGATATCCTGAGTTTAATGATGCCATTGAAGACATCATGAATGAGTTCAGAAAGATTAAGGCAATGCATGCAGATGGCGGCGTTTACACACTTCCGCTCAAGGTTGCCGTGCTTCACGCGTGGGGCAAGCTTCGTAGCTGGAGCCTTTCGGGCCACTTCCATGAAACCTACATGCATGATCTGATTCATATTAATGAGGCTCTTTCGGGACTTCCGGTTGATGTTAAGTTCATCAATTTTGAAGATATTAAGAACGGTGCTCTTTCCGATACAGACGTTGTTATCAATGCCGGCCGTGCCGGAAATGCATGGAGCGGTGCTGAAGGCTGGAAAGATGCAGACGTTGTTGCTACTCTTCAGAAATGGGTTTACGAAGGCGGTGTATTCCTTGGCGTAAATGAGCCGTCCGCAGTTGAAGGAAACGGCAATTTCTTTGCAATGAGCGATGTTCTTGGTATCGATTACGATACAGGCGCAAAGGTTTGCCATGGAAGATGGGCATTTGACGTAGATAAGGAAGCTGCTGATAAAATCTTTACGGAAGGCAGTACGGTTGCTTCCAAGGACAATCTGTTCCTTACAGACGGAAAAGCGAAAGTTCTTGCGGAAAAGAACGGCATCCCTGTCGCAACCATGCATGACTTTGGCAAGGGCAGGGGCGTTTATCTTGCAGGATTTGAGAAGAACAATGCAAACACAAGAATGCTTCTTAACCTGATGCTTGCTGCAAAGGGGCTCGATCTTAAGCAGAACTACCTTACAGACAATGAAGATGCCGAATGTGCATTTTATCCTGCAAGCGGTAAACTTGTAATCATCAATAACTCCGAAAAGCCTCTTTCGACAAAGGTTTATACGGAGAAGGGTGAAATCAAGGCTGACCTTGATGCATTTGAAACAAAAATTATTGAACAATAAAAAATGGTTATCAGATTTTTCGGAACTGAAAGAGAGGAGAAAAAATGGTTAAAGGATTTAAGATGAAGCTGTACCCCGGAATGGAAGCAGAATATGAGAAGAGACATAATGAACTCTGGCAGGGAATGAAGGACATGATTCATGAGCATGGCGGAAAGAATTATACAATTTTCCTTGACAAAGAGACACTTACCCTTTTCGGTTATATTGAAATTGAGGATGAAGAACTCTGGGCAAAGGGTGCAGACACTGCCATCAATCGTAAATGGTGGGATTTCATGGCTGACATTATGGAAACAAATCCTGATAACAGCCCTGTTTCAATAGATCTTAAGCCTCTTTTCCATCTGGATTGATAAAAAACAGTGTTTGCAGATTTGTTTATTTGGTGGTTGTGACTATTGACATTTGTTTTCAGGTAAGTTATCCTTTTTTAAATTATTAAATTAAGGTTTTACAAATTTTCAGGAGGAATAACCATGAAAAAAACAGCAAAGATACTTACACTTCTTCTCACGGTTGTTACAATTCTTGCGTTAACAGCATGTGGAAAGAATAATAACGGAAATAATACTACACCTACGACTGCTGCAAACAATCAGCCTCAGCAAAGAAAAATTGTCAGGTTAAAAAGCTATCCGGACAGCCCCGCGGAGGGAACTGAAATGCATGACAGCTGGCATGTTACCTCATGTTTTGAAACCTTTGAATTCAACGATAAAGGCGAGCTGACAGGTCACACGGTTGAATGCATTATTGATGATGCTAAAAACTATGAGACCGTAAACAATGCACTT
>JAZQNE010000014.1:0-15008 GCA_045627185.1 Lachnospiraceae bacterium | reverse complement strand
AGCAAACCATATCGAACGCCTGTGGAGATTATGTAAGACATAGAGAAACTATGCAACGGTCGCAGGGGGCGAAGCCCCGTGAAGCAGGAAGCACGTGACTTTAGTCATGTGAGGTTCACTATCAAAGTAATATCGGAAAATCGGTTAAATAACGAATTATAAAAACATGTAGCAGGGTGGAAAAATGGGTGCAAAATATACAATGGCGCAGAAACGTGCCATCCAGAAATATCAGAGCAAGTTTATCCGTACGGCGCTTCCGCTGACGGAGGAGCAGCATGAACGCTATTACAAGCTTGCGGAGCAGGAAAACACCAGTCTGAAGAAACTGATTGAACGCTTGCTGGAAGAAGAATATAAAAAGGTTAACAATCCGGACGATGAGTACATCGTTGTGCGTGCCGAGGAGACTGAGTTCATCCGACTTTCGGGCGAACAGATTGAGGCTCTGTCATATGCCAGAAATTTGTTTAACGAGTTCCTTTCATACCTGGATTTTTTGTGGGAGTGGAACTGGAAGTCGGAGGGCATTCTGAACTCCTTTGATTCCGCTGAGGATTACGGCGCTATCAACAAAAAGCTTGTCGGAGCGGGCCTTGGCGCCATCAAGGGAATTGAAATTGACCCGGACGAGGTTCCGGAGAACAGTAGCAATTATTCGGATACCGAGCGCCAAAAGATGCATGACCGGTATTTTGATATTATACTGGACTTAAAGCAGGCCTGCCTTGCTTACTTCCGGAAAATCGACGAACTCTGCGGAACCAGTTTTGCGCAGGAATGATGAGTCATTGGGGACGGTTCTTTTTGACTCGCTCAAAAAAGGAGGAGAATATGCAGAAAATACTTATTGTTGTTGACATGCAGAATGACTTTATTGATGGGGCGCTGGGCACAAAGGAAGCCGTAGCGATTGTGCCTAAGGTCAAAGAAAAAATCAGGAAGTTCAGAGGCATCGTCCTTTTCACAAGAGATACCCATACGAAAAAGTACATGGAGACGCAGGAAGGCAGAAACCTGCCCGTTCCGCACTGCATCAAGGGAACTGACGGCTGGCAGATACGCCCCGAACTTGACAAACTTCGCAAAACCGATGCTATTGACAAGCCTACCTTTGGTTCATCAAAACTTGCTAAAAAGCTTGTTGCGCTGAACAAAGAAAATCCGATTGAGAGCATAACTTTCATCGGTGTATGCACTGATATCTGCGTGATATCGAATGCACTGCTTGCCAAGGCATTTCTTCCAGAGGTGCCGGTGATTGTTGATTCCGCGTGCTGCGCAGGTGTAACGGTGAAGTCGCATGAAAGTGCACTTGAAGCAATGAAAATGTGCCAGATAAAGGTGGAATAAAGAATAGCAGGTAATGAAAATTCAGAGATTTCTTCTTAGTAAACTCACAAATTGAGATTCATAATCTTACAGAAGCTGTCGCATTTGGTGCGGCAGCTTTTTATCTTTTGGGTTACAAAACTCAACTTGTCAATTATTGCCCCGGGTGCAGTTCAGCCAAAAACCATGGAAATCAGGAAAAAAGCTGAATCCCCCGGGTGCAGTTCAGCCAAAAACCATGGAAATCAAGAAAAAGCTGAATCCCCCTAAGAGGATTCAGCCAAAAATGCGGAAATCATATTTTTAATGGTTATTTCAGGTATTTTTTAAGATATTGTCCCGTATAGGAAGTTGTGATTTTTGCTACTTCCTCAGGTGTGCCGGTTGCAATGACCGTGCCGCCCTTTTCGCCGCCTTCGGGACCCATATCTATAATGTAATCGGCGGTTTTGATTACATCAAGGTTGTGCTCGATAACAACAACTGTGTTTCCGCCGGCTGAAAGACGTGTAAGCATCTCAATCAGACGGTGAACATCTGCAAAATGAAGGCCTGTGGTGGGCTCATCAAGAATGTAGACGGTTTTGCCTGTACCACGGCGTGAAAGCTCAGTTGCGAGTTTGATTCGCTGGGCTTCACCGCCGGAGAGGGCTGTTGACGGATGACCGAGTTTGAGGTAACCAAGACCAACATCGTTCAAGGTTTCGATTTTACGACGAATCTGAGGTACGGCATCAAAGAAACGGACAGCTTCTTCAATAGTCATATCTAGGATTTCGTAAATGTTTTTGCCTTTGTAATGAACATCAAGTGTATCACGGTTGTAGCGTTTTCCGCCGCACACTTCACAGGGAACGTAAACATCAGGCAGGAAGTTCATTTCGATTTTAATGATACCGTCACCGGAGCATGCCTCACAACGGCCGCCCTTGATGTTGAAACTGAAACGACCTTTGGAATAGCCATGCATTTTGGCATCCTGAGTGGAAGCGAACAGGTCACGGATCAGGTCGAAAACGCCCGTATAAGTTGCAGGATTTGAACGGGGCGTTCTGCCTATTGGTGACTGGTCAATGTTGATTACTTTGTCAACGTATTCCAGACCGAGAATGTCATCATGCCTGCCCGGAATGCAGTGAGCGCGATTCAGGTCGCGCGCAAGACGCTGGTACAGAACGTCAGAAATAAGAGACGACTTGCCGGAGCCGGAAACGCCGGTAACACATGTGAATACGCCAAGCGGAATGTCAACATCAATATGCTTCAGATTGTTTTCCGATGCGCCCTTGATTGTCAGGAAGTTTACAGGTTTTTTACGGGTTTTCGGAACGGGAATAGAAAGACGCCCTGAAAGATAAGCGCCCGTGACTGACTCCGGAACGGCAATAATGTCATCAACCGTACCCTGCGCAACAAGACGACCGCCCTGTTCGCCTGCGCCCGGACCGATATCTACAATATGGTCAGCGGCACGCATGGTATCTTCATCATGCTCAACCACGATAAGAGTATTGCCAAGGTCACGTAAATGCTTGAGACTTGCAATCAGTTTGTCATTATCGCGCTGGTGGAGGCCGATACTGGGCTCATCAAGAATGTAGGAAACGCCGACAAGACCTGAACCAATCTGCGTTGCAAGGCGGATTCGCTGGGCTTCACCGCCCGACAGAGATGCTGCATAACGCGAAAGAGTCAGATAATCAAGACCCACATCAACAAGGAAGCTTAAGCGGGCGCGTATTTCTTTAAGAACAAGGCGACCAATTTTCTCCTGAAGAGGTGTGAGCTTGAGGCTGAAAAGCATATCATGAAGGTCACGGATTGACATATCTGTCAGGTCAGCGATGTTTTTATTATCAATTGTAACGGCAAGTGATTCACGTTTCAGACGTTTTCCGTTGCACATGGAGCAGGGCGTTGAAACCATATAGGATTCATAATCCGCACGCTGGCTTTCAGAATAGCATTCCTTGTAGCGGCGGGCTGTGTTTTCAAACAAACCTTCAAATGCAACATCATAAACACCTGTGCCACGCTGGCTTTTGTAATGAACCTTGAGTTCCTTTCCGTTTGTACCGTAAAGAAGAGCATCCTTTGCGACGTCAGAAAGCTGGTCAAAAGGCGTATCAAGGCTGAAATTGTATTCCCTTGCGAGCGAATCAAGAATTGCATGAGAGAAACTTGTTTTGTCACCGGAACTTGCCCAGCCGGTAACCTGAAATGCACCCTGATTAAGTGAAAGAGACTTGTCAGGAATCATGAGTTCCTCAGAAAATTCCTGCTTAATTCCAAGACCGTGGCATTCGGGGCAGGCTCCGAATGGATTGTTAAAGGAGAAGGAACGCGGCTCAAGCTCTTCAAGAGTTGTTCCGCAGTCAGGGCAGGCATAATTCTGGCTGAAGGTCAGACGCGAACCGCCTATGACGTCAACCATAACAAGGCCGTCAGCCTGCTTGAGAGCGGTTTCAAGAGAGTCCGAAAGACGTTTCCCGATGCCGGGTTTTGCAACAAGACGGTCAACTACAATTTCAATATTATGCTTATTATTCTTTTCAAGCTTAAATTCGTCTGAAAGGTCATGCAGTTCACCGTCTACAATGACACGGACGAAACCGCTTTTGCGCGCGGATTCGAATATTTTGGCATGTTCGCCCTTTCGGCCGCGCACAACCGGTGCAAGAATCTGAAATTTGGTGCCCTCGGGAAGACAAAGCACGGAATCGGTCATCTGGTCAACCGTCTGACGCGTGATTTCACGCCCGCAGTCAGGACAGTGCGGAGTTCCGACTCTTGCATAAAGAAGACGCAGATAATCATATATTTCAGTAACGGTGCCGACAGTTGAACGTGGGTTGCGGTTTGTTGATTTCTGGTCAATCGAAATAGCGGGAGAGAGGCCCTCAATACTTTCAACATCAGGTTTTTCCATCTGTCCAAGGAACTGGCGCGCATAAGAGGAAAGCGATTCCATGTAACGGCGCTGGCCTTCTGCATAAATGGTATCAAAAGCAAGCGATGATTTGCCTGAACCGGAAAGACCGGTCATAACAACAAATTCATCGCGCGGGATGTCAATGTCAATGCCCTTCAGATTGTTTTCACGGGCACCGCGGATCTTGATGTAATTCTTTTTTTCGGGTGTGTTTTGTGTGTTCATGTTTTGTCTCTTTGTGTGGCCGGCTTCGCAAGGCTGATTTACTGCATTTTTCCGAAATTATTTAATGCTGTATTTCGAAGCCGGCTTTCTGATGTATTTTTGAATAAAATGAGATTATTTTTCAAGCAGTAATTTCCTGATTTCAATCAGTTTGTCACGCAGAATTGCGGCTTCCTCAAAGTTGAGTTCCGCAGACGCACGATTCATCTGTTTTGTAAGCTTCTTGCCAAGAGCCTCAAGTTCCTTGTTGCTCATGGATTCGATATCCTTAGAACCTTCATCAGGTGCTTCTTCAACCTTCTTTGTTATGCTGATCAGGTCACGGACCTTTTTGATGATAGTCTGCGGCGTGATTCCGTGAGCATCGTTATAAGACTGCTGAATTCTGCGACGGCGGTTGGTTTCGTCAATTGCGGTACGCATGGAATCCGTAACGGTGTCAGCGTACATTATGACATGGCCGTTTGCGTTTCGCGCGGCACGACCGACCGTCTGGATCAGGGATGTTGCGGAACGCAGGAAGCCTTCTTTGTCAGCGTCAAGAATGACGACAAGACTTACCTCGGGAATATCAAGGCCCTCACGCAGCAGGTTGATGCCGACAAGCACGTCAAACAGGTCAAGACGCATGTCACGAATTATTTCCGAACGCTCCAGCGTGTCAATGTCAGAATGCAGATATTTCACACGGATTCCGACTTCCTTAAGGTATTTGGTCAGATCCTCCGCCATACGCTTTGTAAGGGTGGTTACAAGGACTTTTTCCTTGCGTTCGGTAGTTTTACGGATTTCAGCGATAAGGTCATCAATCTGGCCTTCTACGGGCCGTACGGATATTTCCGGGTCAAGCAGACCGGTAGGACGTATAACCTGCTCCGTCCGGAGAAGCTCATGGTCAGACTCATAAGGGCCGGGCGTTGCCGAAACGAACATCATCTGGTTGATAAGAGACTCGAACTCACTGAACTGAAGAGGCCGGTTTTCCTTTGCGGAAGGCAGGCGGAAACCGTAATCCACAAGTGTTGTTTTTCGAGCCTGGTCACCGTTGTACATACCGCGAATTTGCGGCATGGTGATGTGAGACTCGTCAACGATGATAAGAAAGTCTTCAGGAAAATATTCGATAATTGTGTGCGGAGGGCAGCCGAAATCATGCCCTGCGAGGTGCATTGAGTAGTTTTCGATGCCGGAGCAGATGCCGGTTTCGCGCAGCATTTCAACATCAAAGGTGGTGCGTTCGCGGATACGCTGGGCCTCAATCAGCCGGTCCTCACTCTTGAAATATTTCACGCGTTCTTCCATTTCGGATTCGATGTTCACGAGCGCTTTTTTCAGCTTTTCCTCCGGAACGACATAATGTGATGCCGGGAAGAGCAGAATGTGTTCAAGTGTGGATTTTACTTCACCTGTGAGATAATCAACTTCGCAAATGCGGTCAATTTCATCACCAAAGTATTCTACGCGGATTACGGTGTCTGTTGATGCAATGGGAAAAATGTCGACAGTGTCACCGTGGACGCGGAATGTGCCTCGCTTGAAATCTATTTCTCCGCGGGTGTACTGCATGTCAACAAGGCGGCGGAGCACGGAATCACGGTCCTTTTCCATTCCGGGACGGAGCGAAAGAGTCATGTTCCTGTAATCCACAGGGTCAGCAAGGCCGTAGATACAGGAAACGCTTGCCACAATGATTACGTCACGGCGCTCTGAAAGGGCTGCCGTTGCTGAGTGACGGAGCTTGTCTATTTCATCATTAATGTCACTGTCTTTTTCAATATATGTGTCTGTTGAAGCGATGTAGGCTTCAGGCTGATAATAGTCATAATAAGAAACAAAATATTCTACCGCGTTATTAGGGAAAAACTCCTTAAATTCGCCGTAAAGCTGGGCTGCGAGCGTTTTGTTGTGAACGATGACAAGCGTTGGACGGTTCAGCTGCTCTATTACGTTTGCCATGGTAAATGTTTTGCCGGAGCCTGTTACACCCAGAAGGGTCTGAAACTGATTGCCTGCACGGAAGCCTTCAACAAGGTCTTTTATGGCTTCGGGCTGGTCACCGGTGGGCTTATATTCGGAATGTAATTCAAAATGATCCATTATGGGCTCCTTGAAAATGAAAACGGGTAAAATGCCTTAATACTAAGGATTATACAACAAAAAACGCAAAATAAAAAGTAACATTCGGTTTATATAATATACACCAAAACGATTCCAAAAGCAAGAAGAAAATCGAACAAATGTTCTAAAAATTAACTTGCTTTTTTTATGGATTATGCTATTATATTTTATAACGATTTTGAATGAGGTCGGGCAGGAAAATCATTGAAACGGCTTTTAGCCGGTGCCCGTGTAACTTTGGAGAGGAGTTTTTATGAGTAAAAAAATTGACAAGTCGCTTCTTCCGGTAAAGAAGCTTATTTCTTCGATTATTCTGTTTGTATGTTTCATTTTGTTTACAGTTGCCGTTCTGTTGTTTGATGTTCAGGCAATCGGCCCGCAGGGCTCAAAGGTTGGTTTCGCATCACTTAACGGCTCATTCCGTGACGCAATCGGAACAAGCAATGCGTGGTATGAAATTTCAGAATATCTTGGGTATGCTATTATCGGCATCGCCCTTGGATTTGCTGCATTTGGCGTTCTTCAGCTGATTAAACGTAAAAGTTTCAAAAAGGTTGACGGTGAAATCTGGCTTCTGGCAGCCCTTTACATTGACCTTGGCATCAGTTATGTTCTGTTTGAAGTGCTGAAGGTTAATTATCGTCCGGTTCTTGATGAAGGCGAACTTGCGGCATCTTATCCTTCTTCACACTGCCTGCTTGCAATTGTAATCTGCGGAAGTGCAATTGCCATGATACGCAGGTATATTAACCGCCATACACTCTGTAACATATCCGTGATTGTTGTTTCGCTTATGCTTTCATTCACACTTGCAGGCCGTGTAATCGCAGGCGTTCACTGGCTTACGGATATTATTGGCGGACTGTTGCTCGGATCCGCGCTGCTTTCGCTTTTCTTTGCGGGTCTTGATTTACTTGATGCGGTAAAGGCAAAGGCCGGAAAGAATGAATGATTCGAATCAAACCAAACTGAAACGCATTTGCACGCGTGTCCTTAAAGATGTAAAAGCTTTGATGTGGCCTGTTATAGGAATCATAATTTACATGATTCCCACGGAACTGATTTTCCATACAACCTGTCCGTTTGCCATTACAACGGGACTGCCGTGCCCGGGCTGCGGTATTACAAGGGCTTTGCTTCTTGTTCTTCAATTCAGGTTTGCGGAAGCTGCACAGATGAACTTTACCATCTACCTGTGGATTGCAATTGCTGTTTTTCTGGTGATTTACAGGTATATTCTTGAAAAAGACAATTTCCCAAATGCAATCTTTATTCCGGTCGGCCTGACTATGCTCGGACTGTGGATTTACCGCATGATTACGGTTTTCCCCGGACCTGCGCCCATGGAATACAGGGAACTTAATCTGAGCAACCTGATTTTCAGCCTTGTGCGCGGAAAATGATAAATCCATGCTAACTTTTCGCCCGTGTGCGGAAAATGATAAATCCATGCTAACGTGAAATTATTTTGTGTGTAAAAATTGAAACTTCTTTTTTACCAATTGCATATTGTGCGCTGATTGGATATAATTACAGACAGTAAGATGTCTGACGGTGTTTTGTGACACCCTGTATGACTTGATATATTACCCAATACGGAGGATAAAAGATGATTTGTAAATATTGTGGTCAGGAATTAAATCCCGGTATGAAATTCTGTATCGGATGTGGCAAACCTGTTGAAAATGAGGAACCTGCAGCAGAAACAATTCCTGCTGAGAATCCGGTTACAGTTGAAAATAATATTTCTTCAGAACCTGAGCAGACACCTGTTGAGAACGATGTTACAGCAGAACCTGAGCAGACACCTGTTGAGAATAATTTTAACGCAGAGCCTGAGCAGACACCTGTTGAGAATAATGTTACGGCAGAGCCCGAGCAGCCTGCTGCTCCTACGGTTGCTCCCGTATTCAGCAATCCGAGTCATTACGGCCAGGGTGCAGGCTACTACGGAAATGCATCGAATAATGCTCCTTACGGCGGAAACGTGCAGAACAATGCCCCGTATGGCAATGTACAGAATAATGTTCCTTACGGTAACATGCAGAACAACGCAAATGTAAACAACATGTCACGTCCTGTTTATACAGCACCTGTAAAGCCCAGTGTTAATGATGAACCTCTCAGCGCTTGGGCATATGCGGGACTGATGCTTCTGTTCTCATGTACATGCTGCGTAGGCTGGATTTTCATGTTTGTATTTGCATTCAGCAGTGAAGGCAACGTACACAGAAAGAAATTTGCACAGGGATATCTGATTGTCTGGATTGTAAGTATTATTATTTGTATCGCTATTGGCATTCTGTATGGTGCTGCAATTGTTGCCCTGATCAAGTCAGGCGAATTTCCTACATATTATGATCCCGAACAGTGGTCTATCATCCAGGGAGTAACATTATTTAAGAGCCTGTTCTGATGTGAACCGGTGATTGAATTATCGGTGATTCCCGCTTATTAACCTAAAACTTGGTGATTTATCTAAAGAAAAAAACTCGTAATCAGGACTTATGCCCCGGTTACGAGTTTTTTTGTCGGCTGCTTTTTCAGCCGTTTTTTACATGAAAATTAATTAAGCAAGTTTGCTCTTTGCAAGATCGCATACTGCCTTGAAGCCTTCTGCATCATAGATAGCCATCTCGGAAAGAACCTTACGGTTCATATCTACGTTAGCAAGCTTAAGACCATGCATAAGTTTGCTGTATGAAAGATCATTCATACGAGCTGCTGCATTGATACGTGCAATCCAAAGTCTTCTGAACTGACGCTTGCGCTCTTTTCTACCTGCATAAGCGGAGGTAAGAGCACGCATAACGGACTGCTTTGCAATTCTATACTGTTTTGATCTGGCACCACGGTAACCCTTAGCCAGCTTTAATACTCTGTTATGTTTCTTTTTAGCGTTTAAACCGCCTTTAATTCTAGCCATTCGCTTTTTCCTCCTTCTTTACAGATACGGTAACATCTTCTTGTAGTTGCCCTCTGTTGCATGATTCATCATTTCAGGCTTACGAAGATCTCTCTTATTCTTTCTGGTTTTCTTGGTAAGAATGTGCTGCTTGCCACATTTCATTCGTTTCAGCTTACCGGTACCGGTGAGGGTGAAGCGCTTAGCTGCTGCTCTGTTAGTTTTTAACTTCGGCATAATAAATCCTCCTAAATATTATTTTTACTTTTTCTCTGCCAGGAACATCATCATGTTTCTGCCTTCCATCTTTGTGGGCTTGTCGAGCATGGCAACATCTTCAAGGAGAGCAAAGAAATTATCAAGAATTTCTTTACCAAGATTTGAGTGAGCCATTTCACGACCACGGAATCTGAGGGTTACCTTGACTTTGTCGCCTTTGGTAAGGAACTTGCGGGCTGCATTAGCCTTGGTCTTCAGGTCGTTGTCATCAATGTTGGGCGTGAGGCGGATTTCCTTAAGTTCGGAAACCTTTTGATTTTTCTTGGCGTCCTTAGCTTTACGAAGCTGCTCGTATTTGTATTTGCCGTAATCTACAATCTTGCAGACAGGCGGTGTAGCTGTCGGAGCAATCTTTACTAAGTCAAGACCTGCGTCCTGTGCCATCTGGTAAGCCTCTTTTGAGGAGAAAATTCCAAGCTGTTCTCCGTTTTCACCAATCAGACGGACTTCTTTGTCCCTGATCTGTTCATTGATCATTAATTCGCTGATAGTTTTATACCTCCTTGACCCTTGGTGCCGTATTAAATTACGGCAAAAAAATAAAGTGGACGGCAGAACATCCACTTCGCATTTAATCGCAATTCCGAAAAAGCCGGATTATTATCGAAAAAACAGAACCCTTTCGCGTTTGCTGGGGGTGAGAGTGGAGACTCTGCTTTGGTTTTTGCCGGGAATTCACCCGACAACTGTTGTATTTTAACACCCTCTGAGGCGGATGTCAATACCTTTTTTATTATTCTGAAACGAGTTTCAAACAAAGCGAAACCGTGCTTGTTTACTGCTCTTTAATCAGCCTGCTGATGTACTTGTAAATAAGGGCAACAACAAGCGAAACAAGTGCAAACTTCATAAGATTGAAGGGAATAACTGCGCAAAGAATGAATGTAGGCAGGTTGCTGACAGCTGCATTTTTTTCTGCGCCCATGGTTACAAAGGATGCAATATCCATGCCGTAGACCTCAGCATATTTGGGGAGCAGCAGATAAGCATTCAGAATTCCGCCTATAATTGCTGCAAAAAATGTTCCGAAAATCAAACCTGCAAGAGCTCTTTTCCGGCTCTTTTTTCCAAAGTAAATTGCCGATGCGGGAATGACGAAAGCACATCCCATCAGGAAATTTGCAAGTTCGCCTACAAATGCACTGTCGGTGCTGTTAAGCAGGAGATTAAGGAGAATCTTTATAAATTCTGTGGTAATTCCCGCAACCGGGCCGAGTGCAAGTGCTGCAATCAGAACCGGAATCTCACTGAAATCCATTTTATAAAAGCCCGGGGCAAACCAAACGGGGAATCTGAAAAGCATAAGAACAACGGCAAGTGCGGAAAACATTGCTATAAGAACCATGCGTTTAACCTTCAGCTTGTCACTTCTGCGGGGAATGCCGGTTTTCTTTGCAATCAGAACTTCAATTATTACGGAAATTGTTATGAAGAAAGCAACTACAGCGGCACAGATGAGCAGGAATATCCAGTTGCTTTTTGCAAGTTCAATGACTTTGCTAAAGCTTTCGCCTATTTTTGCAAAAAAGCCTTCACGAACAACTTTGTTTTCCAAAAGACAGTTAAATATTACTGATTTCATTTGATGCCTCACTTTGTCAAGCGGACTGAATAACGCCCGTTTCGTAGCTTTTTGGGTTCCTTAAAACCAAAATGAAGAATAACAGACGGAATATCAAAAGTCAATAGAGAAATGCACGTTTTTCGCGGTTTCAGACAGTATCGCCAACATTTGAACGTTTCTTTTCTATTACGTAAATACCTTCTATTATCAAACCACAGTCCATTGCGTAAATGGTGAGCAGGTTACGGCCTTTCACAAGATCGACAAAAACAGTTTTGCAACGGTAATTGTCTATTACACCGTCTGCCCAGCCTTCGGAGTCAGGGTCACCTGCACGGTAATCTTTTGGCAGCGTATCAACAGTAATGCTGTCACTGTTATTGACGCTGAATGCAAAGCGCAGCCCGGCCGTGGCGGTGATATTGTTTGTGGGAGCAAACTGGAAGCGGATATCGTAGAAACCGTCTTCGGGAACTTCTATTTCATAGGTTGCCGCCGGACCTGTTCCGGGAATTTCGAAATGTGCATAAAACGGTGAAATGCACAGAGCAGACACATTGTAGCCGTAAGGCGAGAGAACAAGCCATTCAGTGTCACCGGCAGCTTCATTGTGAATGAAATCATCCGGGAAAATCATGGTTACGCCTTCGGGAAGGTCCTTGTTTGTGGGATAGTAGTAATCTGCCGGCGTCTTAAGCGCCTTTTCGGTCCTTCGGGGGATGCGCCCCATAAGAGGCTGAACAGACGGATGATCACTGCCTGCCATAACAGATTCAATTTTCTTTTTCAGAAAGTTTTCCTCAAAAAATGTTCCGTAGTGATTCTTTGTTGCAACATCAAAAAGATAGTAAAGCTCACGTGTAACATCGTAGGAAAGTTCGGTAAAGCGGGCGGAAACAGCGGGATTTTTGTCTGCATAATAATGGGAAAGCGCTGAATAACCCTTGGCCTTATGAACGCTGACAGAAAACAGAACAGGGAAGGTGACAAGCTCAAAAAATGTTGCCTCTTCGCCCGGAGCCGTTAGCAGGTTCAGTGCCTTGACACGCTCTTCAAGGTCATCCGCAAACTCAAGGATGCTGCCTATAACGGGAAGTTCGGGCTTTTTGGGGTCAGGAACAACCGGGAACCGGTTGGGCGCTTCGGGACTTGGACGGCATCTGCCGTTCAGACATGCGCAGTCAAGCAGGACGGTAGCGGCAAGATACTTGCACGGAACCCCCTTTTTGCCTCTCTGAAGAGAAAACAGAGGAAATGTTGATGCAACCCAGTCACGTGTATAATTTTCAACATTGCCCGGGTTGGAACTGCCAAAACGGTCATAATTGTAAGCAAGATCCATAAAATAAGACAGGGGAAGCTCCAGACCTTTGATAGTTCCGGCGTTGACAACCCAGATTCCGCGCACACCGTAATCAAAGGCTGCTGTCATCTGAGTCCAGATTTTCGAAGGATGTGTGCAGTTGGGCCAGCCATAGGATTCCGGACGTCCGTTATATGCAAGATGGTAATACATTCCGAAGGCTTTATCGCTGTTTGCAAGGTCTGAACCGGGAAGAAGGCCTATGTGACCGTAGTTGTCATCACTCAGCATAAGAATATCCGTTGTGTGACGGCGACGGCTCCTGAATCCTCCAATCAGCTTGAAGATGCCTGATTTTTCTGATTCCGGGGCTTTTTGTGAGCCGTCAGACAGTGCAAGGTCGGGATTGATAAACGGGTTTCCGAGCGTAATGCCAAGCTCTGACGCAAGCGAAGCAACCTCTGCATCCTCAGGGTCATTCTCAGGCGAAAAATTGGCTAGCGGCCACATATAATTGCCTTTAAGACGGAGCAGAAGTTCAAACATTTTTTTATAGAAATTAAGCTTTGAGGGTGAACCTACAGAATCAACACAGAAGCCTCTGAAATGCACAGAAGGCTCTGACGATGTCATGGGAAAGTCTTCGCGCGAAAGGTAAATTGACCGGCGCCTGACAGGCTGAAGACCGGTAAAGCATGACCATGGAGAAATTCCAAAAAGCTCTGACAGTTTGCCAAGTGCGTAAATGGTACCTGTCAGGTCGCTGCCGGCTACTATGAGCAGGCGTTTGATTCCGGGATAGGCTGCAAAACTCAGGTTTTCAACGGGGATGATTCTGTAGCATTCATGCTGTCCGCGAAGAAGGGAACTGTCAAAAATGTTGACATTTTCGAGCGTTTCAAACATTGTACAGCGCTCAACACTTCCCACAATTACAACCAGATCCGGAAAGGAATTGTTTTTCAGATAAAGAGAGTACCCGCCGGTAAGAGTGGCTTTTGATGCTTCATTTACCAACGGACGTGTATCAAAAACAGCTTCGAAATCATCAAAGAATTTCCGAAGCGCTTTTTTTATGCCCGGATGTTCCATGTTTTCCATAAGGAATACGGGCTTACAGGTTTGGTCAAATAATAAAAAATCGTTCATCTTAACTCCGGTTTTGTGAAATGGGTTAACCGAATCTTACTGACGGTTAACAATACAAATCGAGCGCAGACTTGGGGGATCTGCGCTCTGAAGAGAGGAGAGGATTATGTTCGCATTGGGGAGCCAACATAATCAGAGGGAAAACTATAATTACTCAGACGAATCTAAGATAATCTTTTTAGTAATAATGTTTTAATTTTTACAAATTGCACGATGTTTGCAAAAAAATGGTTTTTTCTTTTTCCCAGTTCTGCATCTTAAATTGTAAAACTATTATATCATATTCATATTTTTTGTCAAGCAAAATAATAAAAAAAATTAAAAATCAGAAAAACGAAAGAAATTGACTAAAATAATTAAAAAACTACACGAAAAGTGAAAAATACGGGATAATTTGCTCTGTACAAGCCGTCACGCTTGTTTTGCGTGATAAATGTATCCAAATTTGTAATCTTTTTTGCTGATTATTCAGACGAATCACTATTTTTTTACTGCAAATATGGAAATATGACTTGATTCCAACCCGGAAATCTCATTTTTTTTTCACGACAATTCCCGCATATTTCACGCAAAACGCCCAATGTTAGGTGTTTTCAAAGGACGAAAAATATGGTATAGTTAGTATGCTTTATTGGGCTTTGCGGTCATTCGCGCAATAAATCGAATGACTGCCAAAAGCTGATTCATAATAAAGCAAACAGGGGGGGAGAAAAATGAACGAATTTGAACGCCTGAACGCGATTATGGAAAGGCTGCGTGCTGAAGACGGCTGTCCCTGGGACAAGGAACAGACACATTCAACCCTGAAGGCACCTGTTATTGAGGAAGCCTGTGAGGTAGTATGCGGCATAGATATTTTTGAAAAAACGGGCAATGCTGATAACCTGAAAGAAGAACTTGGGGATCTGCTTTTCCAGGTTATTTTTCATGCTCAGATTGCAAAAGAAGAAGGACTGTTTGACATTGAAGATGTCTGCAGGGGAATAGCTGACAAGCTTGTCAGAAGACATCCGCATATATTTTCCGGTGACACCGCTTCAACCTCGGAAGAGGTAATTGAGAAGTGGGAAGAAATCAAAAAGCAGGAAAAGGCCGGTAAGGAATGGATGGAAGCATATCTTCCGGCAGCCTTTGACGAATCAAAGCAGCTTATTGATGTAGCGGTTGAACGTAAAGCACGTAAGCGTGCAGAAAAGAAAAA
>JAZQNE010000013.1:0-23047 GCA_045627185.1 Lachnospiraceae bacterium | reverse complement strand
ATTTGGACTAGTCTCTATGTTAGATTACTACACCGAAAGGTGTGTTACTTGTTAAGTTGATTGAACCGCCGTGTACGGAACCGTACGCACGGTGGTGTGAGAGGTCGGGAAAATTTATTTAATTTTCCCTCCTACTCGATTGGTAAGTCATCGGGGACGGTTGTGAGTCAAAATTTATACTTATGCTTCTGCTGCAAGTACCAGGCACCCCACAATTCCCTGATTTCCGGTCAACCCGGCAGGAACAATGTAGGAGTCAAGATCTTCAACTTCAGCAGTTTTTATATAACCGTTCATTAATTTGCCAAAGCGTTCTCTGATTAAGGGGAATAACTGAAGCTGGTTCATTACTCCGCCGCCAAGAATGATGCGTTTTGGAGAAAGAGTCATGGTATAGTTTACAAGGGCGTGTGCAATATAATCTGCTTCAAGCTCCCAGACTTCAGGCTTGTCGGCAAGCTTGTCGCCTTTCATTCCCCAGCGTGCTTCAATGGCCGGTCCGGCTGCCATTCCTTCAAAACAGGTCTTGTGGAACGGACATTTTCCTTCGTAAGTGTCTCCTTCGAGCTTTCCGATCAGGATATGTCCTGCCTCCGGATGAAGCATGCCGTGAAGAAGCTTACCTTCGCTTAATACGCCAACACCTATTCCTGTTCCTATGGTGATGTAGATTGCCGAATCAAGGCCTTTTGCAGCGCCGTAGCGGGCTTCTCCAAGGGCTGCTGCATTGACATCGGTATCAAAACCGATGGGAACCTGTAATGCCTTTGAAAAGGCGCCTGCGATGTCATAAAAGCCCCAGCCCGGCTTGGGTGTTGTGGTAATGTATCCGTATGTTTTGGAATTTTTGTTAAGGTCAATCGGACCAAAGCTGCCTATTCCGAGGGCAGCTATTTTTTTATCCCGGAAATATTCAATCATTTTGGGCATTGTAATTTCAGGGGTTTCTGTTGGGATTGAGATTCTGTCAATTATAGAACCGTCTGATGTGCCTATGGCACAGACCATTTTTGTTCCGCCGGCTTCAAGTGCACCGTAAATTGTTTTGTTTTCAGAGCTGTTCATTTTGGATCCTTCCGTAAGGTTTTTTGAAAGACAATCCGTAGGTTTACTGCTTGTGAGTTGCAGTTTTGATATACTGTCCTTCTTTTCAGCCGTAATTTTACCATAAGTTTTGAAAAAGGAAAAGCAAATTAAAGTTTATCTGAAACAAAAACGCTTCAATCGTTGCATTTCGTGAAGAAATGTAGTAGAATACCCCTTGGTGTTTCCGATAAAGTTTTTATTGCTGTTGTTGGTGGTTTTGAAAACCATAAACGTAAAATGAGCTGAAATGCTTGATTTACCTAAGAAAACGGAAACCCGGATTGGAGAAAGATATGGCAAATAAGCCCGTTGTTTTGTTCACTGATACTCCTGCCGACCTTGGGGCGGAACTTGAAACAAGGTACAGTGTTCATACTATCCCTCTTCATGTTAATCTTGAAGGAAAAGACTATAAAGATGCAGTAGATATTACTGCTGATGAGATTTTTACGATTTATCGTGAAAAAAAGATTCTTCCAATGACATCTGCAATCAATGCCGCAGAGTATATGGATGCTTTCAGACCCTGGCTTGACAAAGGCTATGAAGTGGTTTGCATATGCATTGGCGGAGCCCTTTCAAGCTGCTATCAGAATGCATGCATTGCGGCTGATGAGCTTCCGGGTATTTATCCTATAGATTCATGCAATCTTTCAACCGGAATCGGGCTTCTTGTAATCCGTGCTGCTGAACTTATTGCTGAAGGTAAGTCTGCTGCGGAGGTTCAGGCAACTGTACGTGAACTTACAAAAAAGAGTCATGCAAGCTTTGTTCTTGATACACTTGAGTTCATGGCTGCCGGCGGACGCTGTTCATCGGTTGCAGCCTTTGCTGCATCGCTTCTTAACCTGAAACCCTGCATCCGTGTTGATAACAGTGACGGATCAATGAGCGTGGGAAAGAAATACCGTGGAAAACTTAAGAGCGTTCTTGAAAAATATGTCGAGGATGAGCTTTCGTCTTATCCGCCCGAAACTATTGATACTTCAAGAATTTTCATTACACATTCCAAGATTGATAAAGAATACTGTGACGTGGTTCGTGAGAAAATCAACAGCATTATGCATTTTGATGAGATTTTCGATACTGATGCAAGCTGTACAATTTCAAGCCATTGCGGTCCGGGAACGCTTGGAATACTGTTTATGACTAAATAAAATAATTATTATAATGCCGGTGGGGCCGGTTCGGTTGTCAACTTTTTGCTGAAAGTCAACAGCTGAACCGGCCCCACCGGCATTTGTTTTCTTATTCCGTAAAACCAATGTTGTCCATTACGATATCATCAATCAGGTCGGTAATTACATGAACCTCATACATGATTTTTCGAACCATCTGCTCCTCTGTCGGAGTCTTTTTCAGGTCAAGCTCGAAAGCATTTGTATGGTCATTAATGCCTATGTAAAGTCTGTTTTCAAAGAAACAGATTATCAGACCTCCCTCCGTTTTGTCATCAACGCGTTTCAGCTTGTCCATAAATTCCTGCGTGAGGATGGTGTAAGGGGATGTAAAATTATCACAATATACGGTAAAACGGTTGTTGAATTCTTCATCTTCGGAAGGATATTTTTTATATTTGGTTCCATTAATTCTTCTGCCGGGAACCCGATAACCCGAAACCTTCTTTTGCACAACAAGGAAGTTTGATGAGAAGCTTTTGTTGAAATCAAACACAATAAAACGGCCCTTGAAATTGGTTGTGTAAGTTGTGTGGGTGTGACCATCGGAATCGGTGGTTTCATGCTTGTCTTCGGAAAGGACGTCCGACTGGGTGAACCAGGTTCCTTTATATGTGCCGGTAACAAGGTCATTTGACGAAAAAACATCACCGGTATCAATCATTCCGGTCTGCTTAAGGAATTTTTCCTGAAGACCGTTGTCCGGGTCAAACGCAAGGTCATCAAAAACTTCGCTAAGCGCTGTTTTGACAAAGCCATACTTGAAGATATAATCACGCTCACGCTTTTGGCTTCCGGTTGCAATTTCTGCAATGGCAAAACCAAGAGGAAAGGATATAAAAACAACAAACAGAAGAGCGAACGCTTCGGTTTCAAAAGCGAACGGAGCAGAAAGTGCAAGTAAAACAATGGCTGTAATCAATACTGATTTCCAGCGGATTTTCTTTATTTCTTTTTCAAGTTCCTGTAATCTTTGAAAGTCATTTGTCATGATTGGCCCCTTTCATAAGTCAAAATGAGCCGATGGAGTCCCACCGGCTCATAAATTATTTCTGTTCAAATGCAGCAATCTGGGACTCGTGAAGCTCGAAGAAATCTGTACGCGGTTCAAGGAATTTGAACTGCTGTGTTGCGGGATTTTCCATGAAGAATGTGAGCTCTTCAAAGATGTAATCCCAATTGTAGATACGTTCATCTACATTAAGGTATTCGCGAACTTTTTCACAGCCTGCGGGTGCGATGGGATGAAGCAGTGCAAGTGCAACACGGATTCCGTAGAATGAGTTGGCAAGAACTTCTGCACGGAGAGCGTTATCATCGTTAGCATCAGCTGTACGCATGTTGTTAACCCAGTACTTGTTCATGTTGCGGATGAAGGTATCAAGAACATATGTAATCTTATGGAACTGATGATCATACATGTTCTGTTCATAGGTGAGAATTGCTTCGCGGGCTTCTTCCTTAAGGCTTTCCGAAACCGGAACATCAGGATATTTTCCGTCAAAGTTTTTCTGCAGAGTGTAGAAACATGAACGAACAATACGGTTAAATACGTTTGTGAGAAGGTTGCCGTCCTTAAGAACGGGGTCTGCACCGTTGCGCTCTTCCTCAGGAAGGTAAACCTGGGGGTCAAAGCTTACACTCTTGTTTGCAAGACCAAGGCTTAAGAAATGCATACGCATCTGTTCGGGAGTGTAGAACTCAAGCAGGTCTTTTGCCATGGGAGGCTTGATGGAGCCTGAGCTTGAGGCTTTTTTATTCATAAACAGAATGTGGTTGTTCGGGATAAGGAAGGTTTTCTTTAAGCCCAGAGCTTCCCACATTGCCTGTTGTGCAATTCCGTAGAAGGAAATGTTGTCCTGTCCGATGAACTGGTAAACGGTTGCATCAGCATCGTTCCACCATTTCTTCCATTCATCACTGTCACAACCCTTGGATTCAAGGTAAGTCTTTGTGAAGGAGATGGGAGCCCAGAGTGATTCGGGCCATACCCAGAAGGTGAGGCCTTTAAGACCTTCTTCCTCGGGAAGCGGAACGCCCCACTCGATGTTTCCTGAGAGACGGAACGGAACAAGTGTCTTGCCGGTACGGTAATTGATTTCCATTGAATCAAGAACGGCACGTGCTTTGTCACGGTCATCAAGCGTCTTGAAAACGAATGTGAAGGAGTTCTTGTTGTCATCAATAACATCATTCTCAGGGAACTTTGCTCGGAGTGCGTCAAGGTCTTCAATGAATTTCTTCTGAACGTAGATGTAAGGCGGTTTCAGGAACTCTTCAATGGTTGTAAGCATGTATTTTCTTGCATTTGAGTTTGCACGAAGGTCATCAACCATTTTCTGCATGGATTCGGTGCAATCCTCAAGCCTGAAGTACCAGTTTGTAACATCAACAAGTTCGGGCGTTAAGCCTGACAATGTGCTGTGCGGGTCAATAAGCTCAGTAGGCATGTACTGGTGACCAAGGTCACATTCGTCTGCATAAGCCTTTTCTGACTGGCAGCCCTGAATAGGACATTTTCCGATTACCTGACGGCCGTTTAACAGGCATTTGAACTTGGGATCGAAAAACTGAGGTGTGCTGAGCTTTTCAAGAGTTCCGGCTTTATAAAGGCCTTCGAAAACGTCTTTTGAAACTTCTTTGTGTATTTCGCTTGCTCTTCCGAGAGCTGATGCACCAAAGAGGTTCAGGCTGATTTCGTATTTTTCAAGTGTTTCTTTCTGAGAAACATGATTTTTCTGTACATAGTCCTGAATTGTTCCGTTAAAGGTACCGGCTTCTTTTGCTTTGCGGTATCCTTCAAGGATGGGGGAACCGTAGCAGTCGGTTCCTGATACAAAAATAACGTTTTCTTCACCGATTCTGTCGCGAAGGAAACGGGCATAGGTGTCTGCGTGAACGAATACACCGCCGATATGGCCAAAGTGCAGTTCTTTGTTGCCGTAAGGCATACCTGCTGTTACTACAGCTCTTTTGGGAAAAACGGGACGTTCTTTTTTCTTTTCAAAATAATCCATGGTGGCCTCCGATTAGCCGGAAAATTTGTGCTTCATATTTAATCAACACATTGTCCATATTTTACGCATTTTTTAAGCACATGTCAATCTGAATAGCGTCGATTGTTCTTTATTTTGAGTCAATTTTTACCCCACCTGTTTACAGACTAAATCAATAATTGTACGCGATTGTCAGATAAAAATGAAAAAAAGATATTTTTTAAAATTTGTAGATTGCTGTAGAATGGAATTTGCACATTTTTATTTCGAAAACGTGAAGTTGTGCCGAAGTTGTATGTATTAATTCCACAAAACGGGATAAAAATCCTTGACTTTTTTGGTCAATTTTGATATAGTCTTAACGGGGTTGTAATACTTTTGTAACAATTATGAACAATATTTTGGGGCTGAAGCAAAAAGGTGACAGCATTTTTGTAGCACATTCCCCTTAAACTTTGTTTTGATGTGTGTCCTGCATATGCATACATCTGCGAATGAAACGGAGAGAATGATATGAAACTTAAACGCTTTAAATTAATTCTGAGTGTTGCGGTTATTATGTTGCTTTGTGCAGCTGTTAAACCGCTTGCGGCAAAAGCTGATGAGGTTACTCTTGTCGGACTTTCTGATGATTTGATCCGTTTATTCATGTCACCTTCTGATGAACTTGAAGTTATTGACGCATCGTTTGTTGAAACGAATGATGAAAATAAAACCGAACTGTTAACCATAAACGGCACAACACAGCTTGCAAGCCAGTTTGTATTTACAAAATGTAATTCAAACTCTCATGTAAACGTAAGAAAAGGCCCTTCAACGGACACAGAAGTTGTTGGCTGGTTACTTAGCGGTTCAATTTCCACAGCGATCGGTACCGAAGGCGAGTGGACACACATTATTTCCGGTGACATTGAAGGCTATGCTTTCACTGAATACCTTGAGTTCGGACAGGAAGCCATTAAGAAGGCTGATGAATATTATGAAAAACACTGTCGTGTAATCAGTTCAAAGCTTAAGATTTATTCAAAAGCATCCACAAGTTCAACAGATCTTGCAACACCGCCTGTATATTCGGACCTTGAAGTTATTGGTAATTCTGATAAATCAGACTGGATTCAGGTTAAATGGAAAGCTGATGCATCAACCATAACCGGTTATGTTAAGACATCATACATTTCAAGCAAATATTCATTCGCAATTACAAAAAAAGAAGCAGACGAATATAACATTAACAAATCATCACTTCTTGAAAATATTGTTTGGCCTTATCCCAGAATTAAGCGTGTTTGCAGTGACTTTGGCTGGAGACAGGCTCCGGGCGAAGCAAAAGGCGTTGTAGGATTCCATTCCGGTCTTGATATTGGCGGTACAATGGGCGATCCCGTTATTGCAGCTCTTACAGGAACAGTATCAACCAACTGGGGCGGAAAATGTGACCCGATTGAAGGCTGGTATGTACATATCTCATGTAAGTCAGGCGGCAAAACAGTTCTTCTGATTTATGATCACCTTTCAAAAGTTCTTGTAAAGAACGGACAGGTTGTTTCACAGAGTGAGACCGTTGGTCTTGTTGGCAGTACCGGTAATTCTACCGGCCCGCATCTTCATTTCGGTATGAGAGTTAACGGCAAGAAGGTTGACCCTGCAAAATACCTGAGCAAAAGATACAGTATCTCCTACAAGATGAAATGCTTATACAAAGACCCTGACAATAAACCTAAGGTTTCTGTTGATAGTCTGGTTGTTTATTCAAAATAATAATTAAAAAGTGAAATAAAGAAAGCCATCCGGTTTGCCGGATGGCTTTTGTGTTAAATGTTGCGATACAACCCGGAGTAAGGATTTACTCACTCAAAACATATTTTACAATTGCTGCAGCTACGCCGTCTTCATCGTTCGAAAGAGTTACGGCATCTGCAGCTTTTCTGATTTCCTCGGGTGCATTTGCCATTGCAATGCCAAGACCTGCATATTCAATCATGGGAAGGTCATTAAAACCGTCACCGATTGCAATGATTTCCTCGCGCTTAATGCCAAGGCTTGCGGAAAGCTTTTCAAGAGCAAGAGCCTTGGAACATTTTTTATCAACAAGCTCCATAAACAGAGGATTTGACGTGAAATAATTAATATGTTCGCTGATAGGGTCATTATCAATTGTTTCGCGGAGCATGGGCATGCGCTCAAGGTCATCATACCAGATCATTTTGGTAACGCCCTGAGCGGCAAGTTCTTCCGCACTTGGAATAAGAACCGGATCAATCATGGAGAGAATGTGGTAATTCTCTGTACGCTGATTGAATTCATTTACATAGAGCCTGTCTTTTGACCATACAATAACGGTTGAGCCTATTTCAATGCCCTTGTTTATAAGCCATAAAGCGTCTTCGGGAGCAACTCCCTGTTCAAAAACACGTTTGTGCTCGGGACCTGTTACAACAACAGCTCCGTTGTACAGAATGAAAGGCATGTCTTCAAGGCCCAGAAGCTTTGTGAACTTGTCTGCGGCGTAAATGGGACGGCCGCTTGAAATGCAGAAAACGGCGCCTTTTGCGACAGCTGCGCGAATAATATGGATAGAATACTCTGACAGATTCTTTTTGCTGTCAAGCAGGGTGCCGTCTACATCAACGGCGATTAATTTGTATTTCATGAGAACTCCAAATGATTAATTTTCCTGAAAGGCCGGTGTTTTCTTGTATTTTTCGAGAATCTTGCGGATTCGGTCACTCGGATCAAGCAGCTCGCTGATTGACTGGTCATGGTTGAGGGTATCAATCAGAAGTGCAATATATTTACTCATATCTGCAGTGATATAGTAAGGCTTTGAAAGAAGTTCATCTGTCTGATAAATCAGGTTTGTGGTGATGATTCTGTAAATCAGGCCTTCCTTGTAAGCTTCATCAAATTTTTTAAGACCGTTTGTGAAAAGACCGAAGGTTGCACAGACAAAAATTCTGCCTGCATTACGCTTTTTAAGCTCACGTGCGACATCAAACATGCTTTCTCCGGAAGAAATCATATCGTCAACAACAATAACATCCTTGCCGGCAACGTCGGTACCCAGGAATTCGTGAGCAACAATAGGATTACGGCCATTTTCAATCTTTGTGTAATCACGGCGTTTGTAGAACATACCCATGTCAACCCCGAGGATGTTTGCAAAGTAAACTGCACGGTCCATACCACCTTCATCAGGGCTGATAATCATCATATGCTTTGAATCAATGCAAAGGTCCGGAACGTTGCGAAGAAGAGCTTTAATAAACTGATATGTGGGACGGATCGTTTCGAAAGTTTTAAGCGGGATGGCGTTCTGAACACGGGGATCATGAGCATCGAAAGTGATGACAGACTCAACACCCATATTCATAAGCTCCTGCAGAGCAAGTGCACAGTCCAGAGATTCACGTGAGCTGCGCTTGTGCTGGCGGCTTTCGTAAAGGAAAGGCATGATAACGGTTATACGGCGGGCTTTTCCGGCAAGAGCGGAAATTACACGCTTCAGGTCCTGATAATGGTCATCAGGAGACATATGGTTGACGTGACCGCAAACATTGTAAGTTATGCTGTAGTTGCAGACGTCAACGATGATGTAAATGTCGTCACCGCGGACAGAAGACTTGATAAGACCTTTGGCCTCACCTGTACCGAAACGCGGGCAGGCAGCGTCAACAAGGAAGGAGTCCTTCTGATAACCTGAAAAGGCAATGTCTGTTGCGTTTTCAAGGTTTTGTTCATTGCGCCACTCGGTAATGTAGTTGTTGACTTTCTGACCGAGTTTCTTGCTGCTTTCGAGTGCGATGATGCCTAATGATCCGACGGGGATGTTTTGAAGCGTTACCTGATGCCTGGCCATGGGTTAGCCCTCCTGGATTTTTTTCTTGAAGCGAATGTCTTCTCCGAAAATCCGGACCAGCTTGTAGTCTTTAACAATTCTCGAGAGGACACGTTCACTGTAGATATCCCTGATTAGGTCAAGGGAAAGGTTGGTGGAGATGATGACCGATTTGTGCTTTAGGATTTTTTCGTTGATGATTCTGTACAACTCAGAAGTAGTAAAAGCATTGGGGAGTTCGGCTCCCAGGTCATCTATGATCAGCAGATCGCAGTCAAACAGGCATGCGTACTGCTCATCGGACATTTTTGATTCGTCACCGGAGAATTTGTGTTTTGCAAGAAGGTCGAACAGTTCATAGGCCGTCTGATAAACTACGGAGTGGCCTGTGTTCATCAGCTCGCGCGCTATGCAGTTGCAAAGGAAAGTCTTGCCGACGCCTGTGTCACCGTAAATCAGAAGATTTCCGCCGCACTCGTCAAACCGGGTGACATAATCTCTGGCACCTTTTACAACCTCCTGAATGTTTGCAAGAGGTGATTTGCCGTTTGGCGATTTTTCAGAAGAAGGAGAATAAAAGTCAAAACGGAAAGTGTCAAAGTTTTCGGATACTATAGCATTTTTTATGTTGGAATCTGAGTAAAGAAGCTTTGTAAGCGCCGATCTGAAGCAGGAACATTTTTCGGAACCGATGTACCCTGTATCCTTACAGAGCGGACAGGAATAATGCATTTCAAGATAATCGGAAGGGAAACCGTGCGAAACAAGAAGCTGTGCCTTTTTGTCAAGAATCCGGCGGTTTGTTTCTTCCATTTCGTCTTTCAGGGAAGTTGAAGAAGAAATTGACTTCAGAATCATATTTACGGAGTTGTCCGTAAGTTCCCGGTCCAAAAGTTCAATTTCCGGAATACACGAATAGACCTCACTGATCCGGAGGTCTAATGCATGCTTATTTGCCAGCTGCTTTTTGTCGTACTCGCGCATGATGGCTTCATATTGTCTGTTGTTTAGCGACATAAGGTATTACCCCTGCTGCTTATTAAGTATAATTTCTTCAAGAGAAGATAATTCCTCACTTGAATAATTGCGCTGAGGGAAGTGCGTGAACGTGTTGTTCTGCGCAGGACGCGGACGCTGGGGTTGAACCGGTCTTGTAAAGGAATTTTTCCGGGATTCGTCAACTGCCGAAAGATCCCTGAGAGAACGGACACCCTGGTTGTTCCAGCTTTCAAGGATACGGTCTGCATACTTGAAATCAGCCTTATTGATGGCAAGTATGGTACGGTTGCAGGCTTCTTCAACAAGTTCGGGAGCAAACCCGAAATCATTAAACCAGCGGCCGATATAGGTAAGTTCAGCCGGAGCGGGATTACGTGAAAGACCGAAAGCCTTCATTACAACAAAATTGTGCTCATTGCGTACAACAGAACGTTCCTGTGCCTGTTCTACGGAACGGATTCCTTCCTGAGCCCAGTTAAGTGCAACCTTTTCAATGTATCCGTTGGCGGTTTTGTTATGTGAAATGCAGTAGTCGTACAGATAAGAGATTAAATCCACTCCGAAATTAAGGCATTCATAGAAGAAAAGCACCAGCTGTACATCTGAAGGAGAAAGCGGGCGGTGAAGCTTTTCGTCAAGGGACTTGATCAAAAGCTTGAGCTCTTCATTCTTAAGAAGCATATTAACCTGCGTGGTTGAATAAGTAGGACGGCTTTCAACAACAGGCGTTTCATGACGGACAGGTTCAGGTGAAACGGTTGTAACGGACGGACCGTTCGGAGCGGGATAATCAGACATAAGCTCTGCTGAGGTGGTGTTAACGGGAGCAGCACCGGTGAAAAGCTGAATGATATCAGCGGGCTTTTCACGTTCAACGCCGGTTTCGGTGTTGAGAATGATGATGTCTGTAATCTGGTTCAGGGCATTGTATTTAACTGATAAAACGCCGGCTTCTTCCCAGTACTTCAAGGCGCGGCGTATGTCTTTTTCTGTTTCATCAAGACGTTCTGCAATCAGCTGCAGCGAAATCTCCGATGAATCTGATATTAAACGGAGCAGATAAATGTAAACCTTAACGTAAGAACCGTTTGCTTCAGGCATAAATTCGTCAATAAAACGATTCGATATTACGGTAGATTTCGCTCCTCTGCTCATAGAAAGCGATATATTGCTCATAAAGTTCTCCCCTTGTTTCAAGCCTGGCCCTGCAGGAAACAAATACCCGCAAAAACGTGTACTCCCCAAGCTTCCTGCAAGACTTCGGCACCTCTCGAAACAATGCCCATTATAGCACGTTTTCCGCGGATTTCAAATGGATTATCGTCCCAATTGCCTTTTGCGGAAGCCTTGTGGATAAAGTGGATAAAGTGGATAAATCTGAACAACCCCAGTGAATAAAGGGTTTTCTGCTCAATCTACCAATGGAGAACAAAACTGTGGATAAAGTGGATAACTTATTTGCCAAGAAGGAAATCTCCGATGTTTACTACATCTCCAGCACCCATAGTTATCAACAGGT
This sequence comes from Lachnospiraceae bacterium, assembly GCA_045627185.1. Lineage (GTDB taxonomy): Bacteria > Bacillota > Clostridia > Lachnospirales > Lachnospiraceae > SZUA-448. The sequence goes on along the minus strand of JAZQNE010000013.1, from coordinate 11,434 downwards.
CATTGGGACAACTTTTTTCAAGAAGATAATCCTCAATCTCACCAAATGAAGGAAATGAGTGAACATCCTTGCCTTTTTGTTCCAAAAGTTTTGCGATGTCGTCAGAGGAAATGTCACCCGGGTCAACCTCGCGTGCGGGGAAGATGGGTGCAAGAACAACACTGTCGGCAAGCATGAGGGCATCGGCAAACTCATGAAGGAGGGCCTTCGTACGTGAATAGGTGTGAGGCTGGAAAACGCAGACAACACGGTGGTTCCCGTAAGCTTTTGCCGTTGTAAGGGCGGCCTTTATTTCCGACGGATGGTGTGAATAATCGTCAAAAATGAGGATTCCGCCAAGCTCGCCTTTTTTCTCAAAGCGGCGCTTTGCACCGCCAAAACGGCCAAGAGCCGCTGAAATAACAGAAGGAGCTATGCCAAGAAGATGAGCCATTGCTGCAGCTGCGAGTGCATCGACAACGTTATGGAGACCCGGCACGTTAAGGGAAATCTTGCAGAGAACGGTGCCTTTGTTTATAAATGCAAAACTGCCCCGGCCGAATTCGTCAAAGGTAATGTCGGCGGCCGCATAATCGTAGGAATCGGCGTTTGCGTCTGTGGAAAGACCAAAGGTTTTAACCTTACAGGTGAGGTCGCTTACAAATGCGGAAACATCGTCAACAGCACCGTTGATAAGCAGGTATCCGTTGTCCGGAACAAGCTTTGCAAAGGTGTGGAAGGAATTGCGGATGTCGTTAATATCCTTGAAGAAATCCAGATGGTCTTCCTCGATATTCATAATGATTTCGTGAACGGGCTTGAAACTGTGGAAGCTGTTTGTATATTCGCAGGCCTCCATGACAAAGTTTTCGGACTGGCCGATTCGCAGATTTCCGTTGATTTCGGGAAGGTCACCGCCAACAAGGATGGTGGGATCGAAAGCGGCACAAAGCTCGATTATTGAAAGCATGGAGGTTGTGGTTGTTTTACCGTGAGTGCCGGCAATGCTTGTTGCTGCACTGTAACCTGCCATAATCTGGCCAAGCAGCTCTGCTCTTGTAAGAAGCGGAATCTTTTTGGATTTGGCTGCAACCAGTTCGGGATTGTCGGGGTGAATGGCAGCGGTGTAAACAACTACTGCTTCATCGCCTTTGATGTTTCCCGCGCGATTGCCGTAATATATTTCAATTCCCTTGCTTTCAAGGTTTCGTGTGGCATCACTTTTCTTTTCATCAGAACCTGTTACGGTAAAACCGTTGACACACAAAAGCTCGGCAAGGGCACTCATGCTGACGCCGCCAATGCCGATAAAATGAACCTTTACGGGATTTCCTAAATCTATAGCAAACATAAAAAACCTCCATTGTTACGAAATAAGACTACAAGGCTGGGACTTATGTCCTGTCTTGAATTATTCGCCACACAAGTATAGTACGTTTTTGTAAAAAAAACAATTAGAAAGATGTTATTTTCTTTTGTTTTTTATTGAGATATGGTAGAATGATAGATATAGATGGCATTTTTTAAAAAATATTTTACAGGGGTCACAGTCATGATTAAGAAAGAAATGATAGCAATGCTTCTTGCGGGAGGCCAGGGTTCACGTCTTGGCGTGCTTACCTCCTCAGTAGCCAAGCCTGCAGTAGGCTTTGGAGCAAAGTATCGTATTATCGATTTCCCGCTTAGCAACTGTATTAATTCGGGTGTTGATACCGTAGGCGTGCTTACACAGTACCAGCCGCTCCGCCTGAATACGCATATCGGTATCGGTATTCCGTGGGATCTTGACCGAAACATCGGCGGCGTATCCATACTTCCGCCTTATGAAAAAAATACAAACGCCGAGTGGTACACAGGAACCGCAAACGCTGTATTCCAGAACCTTCGCTATATGGAATACTACAATCCGGATTACGTTCTGATTCTTGGCGGCGACCATATTTATAAAATGGATTATGAAGCAATGCTTGATTACCATAAATCAAAGCATGCCGATATCACGCTGGCCTGCATTCCCGTTCCGATTGAGGAAGCAAGCCGCTTTGGTGTTGCAATTACGGATGAGGACCACAGAATCAGGGAATTTGAAGAGAAGCCCGCCGTACCGCACAGCAACCTCGCTTCAATGGGAATTTATATCTTCTCCTGGAAGGTCCTTCGCGAAGCTCTTATCACGCTTCAGGACCAGCCCGGATGCGACTTCGGAAAGCACATCATCCCTTACTGCCATGAGCGCGGAGACAGGGTTTTCGCTTACGAATTCAACGGCTACTGGAAGGATGTTGGAACGCTTCATTCCTATTGGGAAGCCAATATGGAGCTGATTGACCTTGTTCCCGTATTTAACCTGTATGAAGAGTTCTGGAAAATCTACACCAACAGCGGTGTAATCAGACCTCAGTATATTTCATCCGATGCTTCGATTGACCGCTGCATCATTGGTGAGGGTGCGGAGATTTACGGACATGTCAGAAATTCCGTAATCGGACCCGGCGTTACAATCGGACCCGGCGCAGAGGTGGTTGATTCAATTCTTATGAAGGATTGTACCGTTGGCGCAAACACAAAGATTTACAAAGGAATCCTTGCTGAAAGCAGTAAAATCGGCAGTGACTGCGAAATGGGCATAGGTGATGAAGTTGAGAACGAAAGATGGCCCGGCATCTACAGCAACGGTCTTTCGGTTCTTGCTGAGAATTCTGTTATTCCGAACGGAATTAAAATCGGCAAAAACACCGTAATTGAAGGTGTTACAACTCTTGAAGATTATGACGACGGGTGGCTGCCCGGCGGAAAATGTCTCATAAAGGCAGGTGAACTTGAATGAAAGCAATCGGTCTTGTCCTTGCGGGCGGAAACAGCAATAAAATGTCGAAGCTTTCCACAAAGCGTGCAATAGCAGCCATGCCGGTTGCCGGCAGCTACCGTGCGATTGACTTTGTTCTGAGCTCCATGTCAAACTCACATATTCAGAAGGTTGCAGTCCTTACACAGTTTAATTCACGTTCACTGAATGAGCATCTGAGTTCATCAAAGTGGTGGGATTTCGGACGTAAGCAGGGTGGTCTTTTCGTATTCACCCCTACCATTACCATGGATAACAGCTTCTGGTACAGAGGAACCGCAGATGCAATTGCGCAGAATCTGAGCTTCCTGCGTAACAGTCATGAACCCTATGTGGTAATTGCATCGGGCGATGGCGTTTACAAGCTTGATTTCAATAAGGTTCTTGAGTATCACATTGATAAAAACGCAGATGTTACCGTGGTCTGCAGACACCTTGGTCCCGATGCGGACGTATCCCGCTTTGGAACCGTTGAAGTAAATGAAGAAGGCCGTATCACTGAGTTTGTGGAAAAGCCTCTTAATAAGGTCGGAGACCATGTTTCAACAGGTATCTACGTAATCCGCCGCCGCCTTCTTATTGAACTTATTGAGCAGGCTGTTGAAGAAGAAAGATATGATTTCGTATCGGATATCCTTATCCGTTACAAGGATCTTAAGAACATCTACTGCTATGAGATGGAAGATTACTGGGCAAACATTGCTTCCGTGGATTCATATTACCGCACAAACATGGACTTTTTGAAGCCTGAAATCCGTGACTATTTCTTTAAACAGTATCCGGATGTTTATTCAAAGGTTGACGATTTGCCTCCGGCGAAGTATAATCCCGGGGCAGTGGTTAAGAACAGCCTTGTTTCAAGTGGTTGCATAATTAACGGAAACATAGACAATTCCGTGCTTTTCAAGAAAGTATATGTTGGAAACAACTGCTTCATTAAGAATTCGATTATTCTGAACGATGTTCACATCGGCGATAATGTTTACCTTGAGAACTGCATTGTTGAGAGCCGTGACACAATCAGTGCCGGGGCCTCATATGTGGGAACGCCCGAAATGCCGAGAATCGTAATTGAAAAAAGCGAAAGATATACACTGTAAAATAAGGTCCGGTCGAAAAAACGGCCGGACTTGTTCGTGAAAAGAGTTAGTAAAATGGATAAGAAAAAGAATGGAAAACTTCTGTTACGGCTTTTGTTTGCCCTGACGGTAATTGCAATTGTTGCAGTTGCGGTGATTGCGATTAAGAATGCGAAAGAGAGAGAAATAGGGGTTCTTGTAACGCCCACATCGTCAGTGTCTTCAACACCTTCCGAAGACAAAAAGCCTACGGGGACGCCGGCGCCCGAAAACACATCAACACCCACGGAAACCCCTACCCCCGCAAATACATCAACACCTACGGAACCCCCTACGCCTACGGAAACACCTACGCCTACGGAAACACCTACTCCCACGGTGACACCGACAAATACACCGTCACCCACAAGTACACCGCTTCCCACACCGGAACCCGGTTCGTATTTTGAGAGTAAGGGCCGTTGTGTATATTATGACAAGCCTTCAATTGCATTTACTTTTGATGACGGTCCTGTTCCGGCAAACGGCAGGGCGCTGATGGACCTTTTTGATCAGTACGGTGGAAATGCAACCTTCTTCCAGGTAGGTTATTTCCTTGAATCCTCATCGCGTTCCGATGTTGTTTATGAAATGATAGAACGCGGATTCCAGATCGGAAGCCATACGCTGAACCACAAGCACCTTGATTCGCTTGTCAAGGAAGATCCTGAAAAGGCAAGACAGGAAATCGAAGGAAATGAAAAAATACTGCGAAACTATGGCGTAACGGGAACTATTTACCTGAGACCTCCGTACGGCGGGCAGAATGCGGAAGTACGCGCACTTTGCAATGCGCCGCTCATCGGCTGGGATATTGATTCACGTGACTGGGAAGTGCGTTCAAACGGCGAATACAGCACGGCTCAGCAGATTATTGACATGATTCTTGACCATGCACATGATGGTGCAATTGTACTGTGCCATGAATTATATCCTAACACCGTTACAGCAATGAAGACGGTTCTTCCTGAGCTGGTAAAAAGAGGCTACCAGCTTGTATCGGTTGAGGAGCTGTTTAAGGTTAAAAATACTCCCGCAAAGGCCGGAGTGTTCTACAGAAATGTCGGTGTAAACTGATTAATATATTTGGAGAATTCTATGTATTTAATAGTCGGACTTGGAAATCCCACAAGAGAATATGAGGCCACACGCCATAATATTGGCTTTGATGCCGTGACTGCCATTTCGGACGCATGGAGAATATCCGTTGATAAGCGTGAAATGAAGGCAATTACCGGACGCGGGGCATTCGGACCGGAAAGAGTTATTCTTGCAAAACCGCAGACTTACATGAATCTCAGCGGTGAAGCGGTTTCTGCCATTGCGAAATATTACAGGATTGAGCCCGATCATGTGATTGTTATCTGCGATGATATCAACCTTGCGCCCGGACAGCTCAGAATCAGGGCAAAGGGCAGTGCGGGCGGTCACAACGGACTGAAGAACATTATCCTGCATCTTGGAACGGAGGACTTCCCGCGAATCCGCGTGGGAGTTGGCGAAAAGCCTGCGGAATGGGATCTTGCGGATTATGTTCTGGGACGTTTCCCGAAGGAAGAAGAGCCCGTAATTCGTGAGGCACTGCAGGATGTTGTCAAAGCCTGCGAAACAATCATAACTGAAGGAATTGAGCCTGCAATGGGCCGGTTTAACAGAAAAAAGCTGACGCCGGAAGAGGAAGAAGCCAAAGAACTTGAAAAACAGCGCCGTCAGGAAGAAAGAAGGAAGGCTGCCGCTGAAAGGCGGAAAGCCGCAGAAGAACGAAAACCGGCGGAAGAAGCAAAACCGGCGGAAGAAACAAAACCGGCGGAAGAAACAAAGCAGGCAGAAGAAGCAAAACAGGAAAATACCGAAAAGGAATAAATCATGAATGCTCTGACACAACCGTTAACTGAATATAGTGAGTTTTCGGGTGTGCTTCGCGAGCTTGAGAAGAAGAACCTTCCCGTGCTTGTAAGCGGCTGTATGGAATCGCAGAAATGCAACGTGATTGCCGGACTTTCCGAAAATTACCGTCACAAGCTGATTATCACCTACAGCGAGCAGAAGGCAGCGGAAATACTTGAAGATATGCGCCTTTATGACAGGGATGTGCTCTATTATCCCGCGAAGGATATCATTTTTTACAGCGGGGATATTCGCGGAAATGCCATAACCGGCGAAAGAATGCAGGCTGTACGCAGGCTGCTTGAAGGCAAACCCATGACGGTTGTTACCGTGCTTGAGGCGGGTCTTGACCGGCTGCTTCCCGCAGAATTCCTGGCTGACCGCGTCATCTCGCTCCATGAAGGCGATACCGTTGACACGGGAAAGCTTTTTGCACAGCTTACCGAGCTTGGTTATGAGCGCGAGGGACAGGTTGAGGCACAGGGCCAGTTTGCCGTAAGAGGAAGTATTATTGATATTTATCCGCTGACAGAGGAAACACCGTATCGTATTGACCTCTGGGATGATGAGATAGACACAATTCAGAGCTTTGATGTTACAAACCAGCGTTCAATTGAGCGTGTGCCCGCTTTTGCAATTTATCCCGCAACGGAATTCGTAATGGATGATGACTGCCTTAATGCCGGACTGGCAAGTATTTCGGATTCTGAAAAAAAGGTTGAGGCATCGCTTCGGAAAGCCGGTAAAATTGAGGAAGCAGCAAGGCTTAAGCGCACCATTGAAGAATTTTCTGAAAACCTTGAGTCCTTCAGAAGCTTTGTCGGTATTGACAGTTATGTGTCTTATTTTTACAAGGAAACCGTGTCCTTCTTTGATTATTTCAGAAGCGCGGATTCACTGATTATTCTTGACGAACCCGGCCGCCTTCTCGAAAAGAGCGAGGCTGTTATGACCGAGTTCCGTGACAGTATGCAGGGAAGGCTTGAAAAAGGCTATATTCTGCCGCTTCAGGCCAATGCAATCTATTCCTGCGATGAAATCCTTGCCCGCCTTTTGGGGGCCAATACCGTGATGCTTTCAATAATGGAGCAGAAACTCGGCAAGCTTTCGCCAAAGAGCAGATTCATGTTCACCGTAAGTGGCGTAAGCTCATACAACAACAGCTTTGAAACGCTTGTTTCGGATATGAAGAAATGGAAAAAGAACGGCTACAGAATAGTTCTTCTTTCCGGCTCGCATTCGCGTGCGGCCCGTCTTGCAGATGACCTTCGAAGCTTTGAACTTCCCGCATATTACGCTGAAAAGCCTGACCATCCGCCTGTACCGGGTGAAATTCTTGTCACCGCCGGAAATGCACACAGAGGCTTTGAATATCCGCTTATCAAGTACGTTGTCGTAACCGAAACAGACATTTTCGGAGCGGAAATAAAGAAAAAACGCAAGAAGAAAACATCTGCCATGGAGGGAATGGGCGTTGGCTCGCTCAGTGACCTCAAGGCAGGCGATTATGTTGTTCATGAAAACCACGGACTTGGTATTTACAGGGGCATTGAACAGATAAAAGTAGATAATACAAGCAAGGATTACATCAAGATTGAGTATGGAGACGGCGGTGTTCTGTTCCTGCCCGCAACCGGTCTTGACCTTATTCAGAAATATGCCGATGCTGATGCAAAGAAGCCGAAACTCAATAAGCTGAATTCCGTTGAGTGGAAGAATACAAAGAGCCGTGTCCGTTCCGCAGTCAAGGATCTTGCAGAGGAGCTTGTAAAGCTTTATGCGCTCCGCCAGAGCCGTGAGGGCTATCGTTACGGCAAGGATAACGAATGGCAGCGGGAATTTGAGGAACTTTTCCCGTTTGATGAAACGGATGACCAGCTGAAGGCTATTGAAGACACAAAACGCGACATGGAAAGCAGCCGTATTATGGACCGTCTTATCTGTGGCGATGTAGGCTATGGAAAAACGGAAATAGCACTCCGTGCGGCTTTTAAGGCCGTTCAGGAAAGCAAACAGGTTGCTGTTCTTGTGCCCACAACCATTCTTGCCCAGCAGCATTACAATACATTTTCCCAGCGTATGCAGAACTTCCCGGTCCGCATCGAAATGCTTTCACGTTTCAGGTCACCGGCCGATCAGAAGCGCATAATCGCTGATGTTAATAAGGGTGCTGTTGACATCGTCATTGGTACGCACAAGCTGCTTTCAAAGGACATCAGCTTCAAACGGCTCGGACTTCTGGTTGTTGATGAAGAGCAGCGTTTCGGCGTTGCACATAAGGAAAAAATCAAGCAGCTGCGCGGAGATGTTGACGTTCTGACGCTTACCGCAACTCCTATCCCGCGAACTCTTCACATGAGCCTTACGGGAATCAGAGACATGAGCATCCTTGATGAACCGCCTGTTGACCGTATGCCTATCCAGACATTTGTTATGGAGCATAATGATGAAATCATTCGCGAAGCAATAATGCGTGAGCATGCGCGCGGCGGACAGGTTTATTATGTTTACAACCGTGTGCAGGGCATAGATGACCTTGCGGCGCGTGTTTCCGAGCTTGTTCCGGAATGCAATGTTGCATATGCGCACGGCCAGATGCAGGAAAGAACGCTTGAGAAAATCATGTACGAGTTCATTAACGGGGAAATTGATGTTCTGATTTCAACCACAATTATTGAGACCGGTATTGATATTTCAAACGTTAACACAATAATCATAGATGATTCCGACCGCCTTGGTCTGTCCCAGCTTTACCAGCTGCGCGGACGTGTAGGGCGTTCAAACCGTACGGCGTATGCATTCCTGATGTACAAACGTGACAGAATGCTTAAGGAAACGGCAGAGAAGCGACTTGCGGCCATCCGCGAATTCACGGAACTCGGTTCGGGCTTCAAAATTGCCATGAGAGACCTTGAAATACGAGGCGCCGGAAACCTGCTCGGGGCTGAGCAGAGCGGTCACATGGAGGCTGTCGGCTACGATATGTACTGCAAGATGCTGAACGCCGCCGTTAAGGCACTGAAGCTTGACGAAACTGAGGCTGAGCCTGAGGTTGAGACGGAAATTGATTTCGATGTTGACGCAAGCCTGCCATCGACATATATTAAGAATGAGATGACAAAGCTTGAGCTTTACAAGCGCATAGCCCTGATTGCCGATAAAAACGAGTACATCGACATGCAGGAAGAGCTTGAAGACCGTTTCGGACAGATTCCGACAGAGGTTGAAAATCTCCTTCGGGTTGCACTGATTAAGGCTCTTGCTCATGCAGTCGACATCACTTTGGTTGAGTACAAAAACGGGCGTGTACGCCTTGTGTTTTATGAAAAGGCAAGAATCAACGGAGAAAATCTGCCGGCATTTCTTGATAAATACAAGGATACCATCAGGTTTATCCCGGGGAAAACACCGTCCGTAATCTACTGTCTTCAGGCCGAGGCCCCGCAGATGCCTGTGCCCGGACAGAAGAAAAAGAAGAAAAAGACACCCGTTGAGCTTTTGTTTGAACAGACGGAACAGCTCCTTACGGATATAAAGGAATTATTGTCATGAAGAAAATCCTGCTTACAATTACATTAATTGCGATGTTTGGCCTGCTTATGGGATGTGAGATCAAAAAGATTGACGTCAACGGACCGAACGGGCAGACAAACATTACGGACGCCGCAACAAAGGACTGGCCGGAGAACCGTCTGCTCACCATTGACGGCATTGAGTCCGATTATCGTGAGGCACTCGTATATCTTCTTGCAGCCAAGGAGGAGGCAGAACTTCTTTACGGAGCGGGCATTTGGGAAAAGGTGCTTGACGAAAACGGAACAACATATGGTGAACTGAAGAAGCAGCAGGTACTTGATGAATTCCTTGATACAAAAATCGTCTGTGCGCATGCGGCAGAATATAACATTGCTTTGTTTGAAGAAGAGAACAGAAATGTAACCGATTATACCGAAGAATTTATTGAAAAAGTGGGCCGTGAGAAGCTTATTGAATATAACATCACAAGTGAGCTGATAAAAACACTTTACACAAACAACATTATTGCAACAAAAATCAATGAAGTTGTTACTCTGAGCGTAAATGTTGAGGTTTCCGATGAAGAACTCCGCCAGGCCACAATTCAGCAGATTTTCAAGAGCAAGTATAAAACAAGTGCTGCGGGTCGAAAAATCCCGCTCGACGGAAATTCACTGAAGGCTCTTAAGGAAACGGTTCAGGAACTTAGAAATACCGGTGCAAAGAAAGAAGATTTCAAAGCTTTTGCTGAACAGAATACAGATGACAAGAGCAACATTGAGATGAAAATCGTTCCGGGAACGCTTGAGCAGTCTTTTGAGAATGTTATTTTTTCGCTGAACGTCGGAGAAGTATCACCTGTCCTTGAAAATGATGAAGGCTATTACATCTTCAAGGTCACGGCCACAAATGATGCAGAAACCGTTCAGAAGATGAAAGAAGATCTGATTGCGCAGCGCCGTGAGGGAGCATTTAAGGATTTGTTTGAATCATGGAAGAAAAATGCCGTGATAATTATAAATTATGACAGATGGAATTCGGTAAATCCGTAATCCGAAAGGAGAAGAGCCGTGAAGTTTTTATTATCGGTAGCTCTTCTTCTGCTTGTGGCACTCTTTGTTTTCCTGCTTTCATCGGACATGAAAGAGTCTGAGAAGAAGGACGCGAAGGAAAAAGAAAAAGAGAAGGAGGAAAAGCACGAGCAGAAGGAGCTTGCGGACATCAAACGCAAATGCTTTGAGTCCTACAGACAGATGCAGGTCGCTGAGCGCTCCTACGCCCTTTTTAAGGCGGCTTTCTGTGAAAAAGGTATATTTTATTATCTGTCGGAATTTTTCGCCTTCAGAAGCGAAACAGAGGCTCACAGGCTTATGAGCCACGAATACAGGACACAGCTTTCCGAAAGAGTGCTCAATCCGCTTAAGGCGGCTGTGAACGAATCGCTTCCGTTCAAAAACGGACAGTACACGGTTCCTCAGAACTTTGATGTTTTTCTTACTCCTGACGAATATTATGACCAGCAGCTCTCCTACAGAGGCGTATCGGCCATTTACCAGAGCGAGAAGGAGTTTTTCGGGGAACGCTACGAGCGGAATCTTGAAAAACAGAAAAAACTTGCGGAAGAGCCTGCAAATGCTTTTTTTGCAGATCTTTGGCGAAGACTTAAACCCATTCTTGAAGAGATGGATGGGGATTACAGAACAAATATCAGTGATGCGGCAAGCCGTGAGGCTGCGCTGCTCTATACAAAGGCGCTTGCCGAAAAAATTGAAGAGGAGCTGTTCCGGTCCGGAATAAGCGTAATGTGGTATATCCGCTGTACGCCCGGAGAACGGTCACGCTATTTCAAATCCGGCACCGCCCTGGCAGAAAGGCCCGCAATAGTCAGAGAATCGGACGGAATCTGCTATGAAAAAGGAAATCATGTAAGAAGAGCTAATGGGGACGGTTCTTTCTGACTCGCTGCTGCGCAGTGAGTCAGAAAGACCCGTCCCCGGTGACTCATCAGTATTCGAATTCAAAACCGCCCTCGGCGTTGTCAAAGGTCATATATACTATGATCTTTTCGCCCGTGTTTGGAACGGTCAGA
>JAZQNE010000012.1:0-9154 GCA_045627185.1 Lachnospiraceae bacterium | reverse complement strand
CCGGTTGATGTATCGTAAACGTAAGTTGTAGTGTTGCCGTCAGCATCCGTTACCGATGTTATGTCTCTGCCATGAACATCAATTGATTTTTAGTAAACAATAGCATCTATTTAGTAAACAAGTTAATTTTGACATCTTTAAAAACAAAAAAGAAGCTGTAAAACAACTTAATAGCAAATTAAACATAGCATTTTAAGGCGTTTTACAGCTTCAAAACTCTCTTTATTTCGTTGCCTTTTCTCCTCTCAGATTCTGGTTATAAACCTCCCCGCATATTCATCCCATGCGTTGTCAAGTGAACGGTCCATGGAGAAGGTTTTAAGAGATGTGCCGGTGGTGACCTGAAGGCCCTCACGGTCAAACTGAATGTTTAAGAAAATGCCGCCAACCTGCTCAACCGGGATGGACGTGCCACAATCCCTTACTACATTTTCAGTGTTTTTACTGTTTAAACGAAGGCAGATTTTCAGGGAAATAGGTGTTTTATTTCCTTTGATCAGACCAAATACATGCGGTTTGACTTCAGACCAGAGCAGGAATTCCTTCTCCGGAAGGGCCGCAAGTTCCTCTTCCGAATAGAAAGAGGCGTTTCTGTGCCCATCCATTTCAAAGTAACCTGCGTTTGTAAGTTTCAGTTCCGATACGGCAAAATTATCGAAAACGCTGTCTACAAGCAGAGCCGACATGAACTTTTTAGTTTCTTCAATTTCAAATGCCCGCATAAATAACCCCTTAATTCAATACTTCTCATCATTTCATATCAAACCGGATTGACAAGAAACATGTTAATCAGTCCGAGCACAACCAGATGTGCCGGATAAAACAGATAAAACAAATGATGGTCATCATGTCCCTTTTCTCCGTTGAAGAAGAAAATCGGAATGAATGCACAGACGCCTATCGGTTCATAGCCCATTACAGCAGCGCCGAAAATCAGGCAGAGAACCAAAAAACTCAGAGCCGCATAAATCTTCTTTTCGCGGAAGAAATACAGACAGATAATCAGTGTAACTCCGAATGCACCGTAATCCGACCTGAAGAAATACCCCACAAGCCCGGCAAGAATTATAATAAAACTTACAGATATTGTGTAGGTTGCAGGAGCTGTCAGCAAAAACAGATTTTTCAGTCTGTCAATAACGGTGATTGCCAGAAGACCTATAATCAGTGTGATTACAACGTTCTGATCCTTTATATCCTCTGCAAGGCTGAAAAAATCCGCAGAGAAAGCAAAGTCAAAAGCAGCTTCTGAAACAACAGCCAGTATTCCGAGTCTCAGAAAATATTTTTTCAGGTTTCGCGTTCTGAAATATCCTTCGACAAGAAGAAAACAGAAAATCGGGAACGCAAGCCTTCCGATGCCTCTGCATATTGCACACGGAATTTTATATTCCTCAAGAAACAGGTATCCGATGTGATCGATAAGCATCGAAACCATAGCAATTATTTTTAATACAAAAGTACTCATTTATTATCTCCGTCAATATTTGTCCGAAACGCCGCAAAAATCCGGTTTCATCAATGTTCCCTGAGAACAATCGCACTTCTTGCGGGAAGAAGGATTCTTCTGTCAACAACAGTCCCGGGAGTGGGAAGTTTTCCGGTTGAACCAAAGCATACAACCTCCCATTTCTGTTTCTTGGATATGGAAGGAAGGTCAAAATCGCGTGCCTCACGGTACATATTAAACAGAATGTAAAAACCTTTGTCAGCCTTTCCGTCCCTGAAACGCGCATACTGTCCGTTCAGAAGAATTCCTATGTGCCTGCTGTTGAAGGAGAAATCGGGTCCCCAGACCGCAATCCCGTGGTAAGACAAATCCGGGCAGCCGTAAGAAACATAGTCCATCATTCTTAGAGGCTCGCGGTTATGAAGTGTCGGATGATTTTTGCGAAGCGCAATCAAACCGGCTGTAAAGTCTGTAAGTTCACGTGCCTTTCCGGTATTTTTCCAATTGAGCCAGCTTGTGGGATTGTCCTGGCAATATGCATTATTATTGCCCTGCTGGGAATTCAGGAATTCATCTCCCGCAAGAAGCATAGGTGTTCCCTGTGCGGAAAGCAGTGCAATAAGGGCATTTTTAACCATGGAAAGACGGAGTGCAGGGATTTTTCGGCCGTTGTCATCACCTTCATGACCGCAATTCCAGCTGTAATTTATTTCATTTCCGTCACGATTGTTTTCCCCGTTGGCCTCATTGTGTTTGACTTCATAAGTAAAAAGGTCATTGAGAGTAAAACCGTTACAATCGGTAATACAATTCAAATAACCGGAACGCGAATTATTCCGGGTGAGCATTCCGGCAAAATCTGATGTCATGCCCTCATCGCCCTTTAAGAAGCGGCGAACGGTCATTGCAAAGGTTTCATCCATAACGGCCAGATTCTTAAATGACGGAACCTCATCACGCGTAAAGAGGCGCCCTTCGTCCCATCCGCTGCCAACAAGAACAGTGTCCGCAAGATAGGGATCTGAACTTATGCAGATATCAGGAACAGGCATGTTTACAAAGCGGAATCCGTCTATCTTATATTCGCGTACCCAGAACCTGCATACTTCAGTTACAAAGTCAGGTGTTACGCGGTCCGGGAAGGAAAGCTCCATCATTACTTCAATGCCTTCCTCATGCAGACGGCGTACCATTGTACGGAATTCGCGCTCGGGATGAGCGCTGTCTGACGCATACGATGCTTTCGGTGCAAACATCAGACCCTCTGCTCCGTATCCCCAGTAATTTATGCGCACCTTTGACGCTGCTTTTTCCGCAGAGCGGAAACTGCCTTTATTTTTAAGGTCTTTTGTGTATACCGGAACGTTTTCATCCGTTCCCATGCACTCCTCAAAATCTGTGCACGGCATGAGCAGAACGCAGTTGATTCCAAGTTTTTTCAGATGCGGAAGTTTTTCCGTAACACCAAGGAACGTGCCTCTGTTTCTGACGTGTGAGCTCTCATCCATGGTAAAACCGCGAACATGAAGCTTATAGATTATAAGCTCTGAAAGCGGAATTCCAAGCGGTTTGTCCTCTTTTTTAGTGTTGACGTTTACGTTAACAATTCCGCGGCACCAGGGCTCACTGTTTTCCGGGATGCCAAAACGCGAGCGGCCAAGAAAGCCCCTCGCATAAGGATCGGCAAAGCATTTATCGAATGCTTCATAGCAATATGCAAAATCCCTTGAAAGCCCCGAAACGGCAACCGCAAACACGGAACCCTTGCGGTATTTACCGTCCAGTACAAGTTCGGTGATTTCACCTTTATCCTTCAGCTTCAGTACAACGCTCTTTGCGCTGCGCACGGAAACTGCAAAGTTTACGGTTTTCCCCTCTACACTAACCCCAAGCGGAACATGCTTTCCGACACAATATTTCAATTCCCCTGTCGGAACAATGTTCATCAGTCATCCTCCTCACTGTTAACCTGCAGGCACTGACGCTTACGTGCCATCTCATCGTTTTCAAGATATTCATCGTAAGTAGTAATCTTGTCAATCATGCCGCCGGGCACAATTTCCATGATTCTGTTGGCAATTGTCTGTATAAACTGATGGTCGGGAGATGTGAAAATAGCAACACCCGGGAACTTGATCATACCGTTGTTAAGAGCTGTGATTGATTCCATGTCAAGGTGGTTGGTAGGCTCATCCATAAGAAGAACGTTGGAGGCCATAATCATCATCTTGGAAAGAAGCACGCGCACACGCTCACCGCCGGAAAGAACCTTAACCTGCTTAGAACCTTCTTCACCTGCAAAAAGCATACGGCCCATGAATCCACGGACATAGGTAACATCCTTTTCGGGAGAGAACGGCATAAGGAAATCAACAATTGATTCCTCGCCCTTGAAAAGTTCGGTGTTGTCCTTCGGGAAATAAGCCTGGGAAGTTGTTACGCCCCACTTTACAAAGCCGGTATCGGGCTCCATTTCGCCTGCAAGAATCTTCAGAAGTGTAGTATTTGCGATGGTATTTGAACCAACAAGTGCAACCTTGTCATCATGTCCGAGAACAAATGAAATATTATCAAGTACCTTTACGCCGTCAATTGTCTTGCTTACGTTGCTGACGGTAAGAACTTCATTTCCGATTTCGCGGCTCGGTCTGAAATCAATGTAAGGATATTTACGGCTTGAAGGACGAATATCGTCAAGCTCGATTTTTTCAAGAGCACGCTTACGTGATGTAGCCTGCTTTGATTTTGAAGCATTTGCGGAGAAACGCTGAATGAATTCCTGTAATTCCTTGATTTTCTCCTCTTTCTTCTTGTTTGCTTCCTTCATCTGCTTAATCATCAGCTGGCTTGACTCATACCAGAAATCATAGTTGCCGGCGTAAAGCTGAATCTTGCCGTAATCGATATCCGCAATCTGCGTGCAGACCTTGTTAAGGAAGTAACGGTCATGGGATACAACAATAACCGTATTATCGAAATCAATAAGGAATTCCTCAAGCCAGTTGATTGCATCAAGGTCAAGATGGTTGGTAGGCTCATCAAGAAGCAGGATGTCAGGGTTTCCGAAAAGTGCCTGTGCAAGCAGAACCTTGATTTTTACATCATCCTTAAGTTCGCCCATCATAGCATAATGGAACTCAGTCTCAATTCCAAGGCCGTTAAGCAGTGTGGCTGCATCGGATTCAGCTTCCCAGCCGTTAAGCTGTGCAAACTCAGCCTCAAGCTCACTTGCCTTAATGCCGTCTTCCTCAGAAAAATCTTCCTTTGCGTAGATAGCATCTTTCTCCTTCATAATCTGGTACAGACGCATGTTGCCCATAATTACCGTATCCATTACGTTGTAGGCATCATATTTGAAGTGGTCCTGCTGCATGAAGGACAGGCGCTGTCCTTTGGTGATGATGATTTCGCCCTTGCTCGGTTCGAGCTGTCCGGACAGAATCTTGAGGAAGGTTGACTTTCCGGCGCCGTTAGCACCGATAAGGCCATAGCAGTTTCCCTCTGTGAACTTGATGTTGACATCCTCAAAAAGGGCTCTCTTGCCCAGTCTCAGTGTAACGTTACTTGCCTGAATCATAAATAATAATCTCTCTTTCTTATACTTTAGGTGAAACACGGATACAAGGCATAATTCCCAAAGCCCGCGTTCCGGCCGTGACTTACTTGTTGTTCTTAAAGCAATATTCAAGGATTGCTGTCATTTCATTGAACATTACCATTTTTCCCTGTGTTCCCTTCACAGAGCCGAATACGTTGATGGTATATGATTTTCCTTCATATTCGCCCTGCCCTATAACCTTTGCGGAATAGCAGTTGCCGGCAGCATTTGTTGACCCTGACTTGATACCAACGGCCTTAAAAATATCGCTATGAAATCTGTCCGGCATAGTAAGATAAAAGTTTGAACTTTTAATCAGCTTTCCGGGCATTTCAGGACAATCGGGAACCTGATATTCGGCTTTTCCGGCAATCTGCATCAGTGTCTCATTCTGTGTGAAAGCATATGCAAGCTTGGCCATATCCTCAGCAGTTGTATAGATTTCATTAAAATTATTGCCTATGTCAAGGCCGATGGGATTATCAACATGCGTATGCGTCATTCCCAGTTCCTGTGCCTTCTCATTCATCCATTCAAGGAACTGCTCCATAGTTCCGCCAACATTGCAGGCAATGATATTCGCCGCATCACCGTACGAACTGATTAACAGAAGATGCATCCAGACTCCGAGCGGATATGTCATTCCCGGCACACAGCCGTACATATACACATCAGGGTCAATGTCAATCTGTTCTGCCGTAGATGTACACAGCTTGTCAAGATGCGCATGATCCCAGGCTGTAAGTGCTGTAAGCAGCTTGATTGTACTTGCGGGATAAATTCTGGTTTCAGCATTCATTGCAAGCACTATCTCACCCTTCTCATTAATAACCGTATATGCCTTTCCCGAATAAGCAGGAGCTTTCGGATCCATGGCCGGAAGTGTTGGAATCGGGGTGTTTGTAGGTGTATTTGTTGGTGTAGGTGTATTTGTGGGAGTAGGTGTGTTTGTGGGAGTAGGCGTATTGGTAGGGGTAGGTGAAGTTGTAGGCGATGCCGTAACTGTCGGTGTCGGAGAAACCGTTTCACCTCTTCCGAAATTGTTTATGCTACATCCGCAAAGTGCCAGGACAAGAGCTGCAGCAATTCCAAGAAGTCCGCATACAAATCTTCTTCCCACTCCTTTTGCATTGGAGTGCGTGTTGTGCCATATTCTATTTTTGACATTCAATCTTCTCATAAAACTCCATTATGCAGGCACAAACCGGCCTGTTTTCAAACTTCAAATAATAAATCGCCGTAAGTAGGAACCGGCCAGAAACGCTTGTCTACTATACTTTCAAGCATATCAACCGGAATTCTGAGCTGTTCCATTGCCGGAACAACCCTGCTTCTGAATGCCTCAGCCTTTTCTTTGCCATCGGCATATTTTCTTGCATCTTCCAAAGCTTCCCGCAGGTCATTAAGAGCATTTTCAGCATCTGACAGATAATCCTGAACCTTGATGAGAAGACGCTTCTGGGTGCCTGTCCCAATGTTTCCCGATGCGCTCTTTACAAGGCTGATGCTCTTTGCGAGCTCAGTTGCAAATCTGATGCCTGCCGGAATGAACTGGCGTGAAGCCATTTCAATCATGGTTTCAGCCTCAATATTAATAACCTTTGAGTAGGAATCGAAATAAATGTCGGCATGCGCCTTAAGTTCTGTTTCGGAAAGAACCTGTTCCTCAGAGAAAAGCTTAACTGCCTTGTCTGTTGTCCAGGCGGGAATTGCGTCAACCATGGACGGTAAATTCGGAAGGCCGCGTTTTTCAGCTTCTTTTTTCCACTCGGCACCGTATCCGTCACCGCTGAAAATGATTCTGTTGTGTTCCTTAACGGTACGTGCGATGATTTTCTTTGCGGTGTCAGCCTTCTTCTTCGACTTTTCCAGTTCTTTTGAAAATTCATTGAGAGATTCGGCAACAATCGTGTTGATAACTGTATTTGCATCGGCAATCGACATGGATGCGCCTACACTTCTGAATTCAAACTTATTTCCGGTAAAAGCGAAAGGTGATGTACGGTTGCGGTCTGTTGCATCGCGCTTGATCTGAGGCATTGAATGAACACCCATATCAATATTTCCGCCCTTTTTCGAGCTTGTTGCCTCACCTGTTTCAATCAGCTGGTTAAGTATATCCTCAAGCTGCGTTCCAAGGAATACGGATATAATTGCAGGCGGTGCCTCTGCCCCGCCCAGACGATGATCATTTCCGGGATTTGCTGCGGACAGACGAAGCAGGTCCGCATGACGGTCAACTGCCTGAAGCACGGCTGCCAGGAAAAGCAGGAACTGTGTATTTTCATGCGGTGTTTTGCCGGGTTTGAAAAGGTTTTCGCCCGTATCTGTTGAAAGTGACCAGTTGTTGTGTTTACCTGAGCCGTTAACGCCCGCAAAAGGCTTTTCCGCAAGAAGGCAGGTAAGGTCATGTCGTATAGCCACTCTCTTCATTACTTCCATTACAAGCTGGTTATGGTCGCATGCAATATTCGCAGTTGTATAAATCGGAGCAAGCTCGTGCTGTGCGGGAGCAGCTTCATTATGCTGTGTTTTTGCGTAAATTCCGAGTCTCCAGAGTTCGTTATTAACTTCCTTCATGTAAGCCGCAACGCGCTCTTTAAGGCATCCGAAATAGTGATCATCAAGTTCCTGACCCTTCGGAGGCTTTGCACCGAAAAGCGTGCGGCCTGTGTAAATCAGGTCATCACGGCGCAAGTATTTTTTTCTGTCAATCAGGAAATATTCCTGTTCAGCACCGACATTACAGGTTACGGATTTGACGTCGTCACGGCCGATGGCATGAAGAAGTCTTACCGATGCACGGTTGATGGCTTCCATTGAGCGGAGAAGCGGTGTTTTTTTGTCAAGCGCATCACCTGTATAAGAGCAGAATGCAGTAGGAATACAGAGTGTGACGCCACCGGCATCCTCACGTAAAAATGCGGGAGAAGTGCAGTCCCATGTTGTATATCCACGGGCTTCAAAGGTTGAGCGGATACCGCCTGACGGGAACGATGACGCATCAGGCTCGCCTTTAATAAGCTCCTTGCCTGAGAATTCCATCATTATACGGCCTTCAGGTGCGGGCGCGATAAAGGAATCATGTTTTTCGGCCGTAATGCCTGTCATGGGCTGGAACCAGTGGGTGTAATGGGTTGCCCCGCGCTCAATTGCCCAGTCCTTCATCGCTCCGGCAACAGCCTCAGCAACCTGCGGATCAAGGTCCTCACCGTTCTTCACGGTGTTCTTCAAAGCGGCATAAACAGAAGGCTCAAGCCTTTCCTTCATGACCTCATCGTCAAAAGTATCAATTCCAAAAATATCAGTCAGTCTCTCACTCATACGCGTGCCTCGCATCTATTTTTTTGGTATTACTTTTTTTCTGAAGGTGTACATGTAAACACAGCAACTCCAAGCGGCGGAACGGTTACCTTTATTGAATCTGCGCGTCCGTCGACGGGCTGTGCCGCAGATTTCAGCATTCTGGGATTAAGGTTTCCGAAACCGCCGAATGCGGTATCATCGCTGTTAAATATTTCTTTATATTTGCCTGCATACGGGACACCCATAAGGCGGTCTGTATACACAACCGGCGTAAAGTTGCAGATGAAAAGAAGGTCTGTGTCGCCTTCGTTTCCACGTCTTACAAAGCTTACAATGCTGTGATCAGCATCCTGACAACTCATCCATTCGAAACCAAAGGGCTCATAATCCTTTGCGTAGAGCGCAGGATATTTTTTATAGAGCTTCAGCAGTTCCTTCATGAAATGCTGTAAAGCGGCATGCTTTTCGTCATCAAGCAGGAACCAGTCAAGACTTCTTTCCTCGCTCCATTCGCGTTCCTGACCGAATTCCTGGCCCATGAAAAGAAGCTTCTTTCCGGGATGTCCAAGCATATAAGCATAGGCAGCGCGCAGGTTTGCGAACTTGTCATCTCTGTAGCCCGGCATCTTGTTAAAGAGTGATGCCTTGCCGTGAACAACTTCATCATGTGAAAGTGCAAGAATGAATTTCTCACTGTAAGCATACATCATGCTGAAGGTCAGGGCACCATGACAGTTCTTTCTGAAAAGCGGGTCCTGGCGCATGTATTCGGTAAAATCGTTCATCCAGCCCATGTTCCA
>JAZQNE010000011.1:0-3184 GCA_045627185.1 Lachnospiraceae bacterium | reverse complement strand
GAATGGGCGTCGCGTCCGGCCGACATGTTCGCTCACAAACCGTTAATTCGCTAAATAATAGAGCATAAAAGCAGGTGTTATTATAACTTACTTTTGGGCAGATGTAAATCTGTCTTTTTGTTGTACCTGAAATTTTTTCTGGAGGAAAATCATTGGCAAAGGATGGAATAAGAAAAGAGCTTGGGCAAATTTATTTGCACAAACTCCTTAACTTAACGTTATTGGAACCGTCCCCATTGACTCACTGGCCGGCGGCGGGAAATTGTTATAAAAAGCGGTTCGAAAGAAGCATATTGTTATTGATATACGCTGATTTATAAAGTATACTTAATGTATTGAAAAAATGCGGAGGTGGTGCTTTTTGCACCGTGATTTGTTATGGGAAACAATCGTTGGCAGAGACATTTTTATCATCCCGGAAAACCGCTTGGCAGAGATGGCAGGCGTGTGACCGCATCGCAGGAACACAGGGAACTTTCCAAGGCAATTGCCAAGGAGGGCATGGTTCTTTTGAAAAATGACGGACTTCTTCCGCTGAAACAGGGCACACGCGTTGCACTGTTCGGAAAAGCCGTATTTGATTATGTAAAGGGCGGCGGCGGTTCAGGTGATGTAACCGTAAGCCATACCACTAATCTTTATGATGGCTTCAGGCAGACAGGCTGCGTGAATATATTTGAGGAACTGGCTGATTTTTATCGTGAAAACGTAAGGGAGCAGTATGCAAACAAGGTTGAACCAGGCATGACTGTTGAGCCGGAACTTCCTGATGAACTGATTAAGAAATCCCGTGCGTACACTGATACAGCTGTTATAGCAATTTGTCGTTTCTCAGGTGAAGGCTGGGACCGTAAGAGCAAGTTTGACCGTGAGGATATGGTTATTCTGGGAGATGATTCAGACCTTACACCTAAGGCTAAACCCGTTTTTGAAGACGGTGATTTCTATCTGTCTTATGCTGAACGTGCCATGGTTGACAAGGTAAAAGCTGCATTCCCGAAGGTTGCGGTTGTGCTCAACGTAGGTGGCATGTTCAACACAACCTGGTTTAACAGCGATCCGGCTATCGGAGCTGTTCTCATGAGCTGGCAGGGCGGCCTTGAAGGCGGGTCCGCAGCTGCTGAACTCCTTTGCGGTATCGGAAATCCTTCAGGCAAACTGACAGACACATTTGCAGCCGAACTTGAGGACTATCCTTCAACTTATAATTTCCATGAAAGCGACCATTTTGTTGAATATACAGAAGACATTTTTGTAGGCTACCGCTATTTCGAGACCATCCCCGAAGCAGCAAAGAAGGTTGTTTATCCTTTCGGATACGGCCTTTCCTACACAAGCTTTGCAATTAAGCCTGCGGGCGTTCTGGAAACTGAAAAAGGACTCCTGTTTGATGTTTTCGTAACCAATACCGGAAATGTTCCGGGCAAAGAAGTTGTTCAGATTTACGCATCAGCACCAAAGGGCAAACTCGGAAAATCAGCAAAAGTGCTTGCCGGCTTCAAAAAGACGGACATCCTTGAACCCGGTGAAACACGCACAGTCAGCATCTTTGTGGAACGTAAGACACTTGCATCCTATGACGATGAAGGCGCAATCGCCAAATCAGCATGGGTACTTGAACAGGGTGAATATGAATTTTTCATTGGCAATTCGGTTCGAGACTGTCTTAAGGTATCATATGCACTTAAAATTGAGAAGGATACAGTAATTGAGCAGTGTACGGAACGCATCAGACCTTCAAAGCTTACACATCGTATGCAGGCAGACGGAACCATGAAGGAATGTGCTGTTACTGACGGACACAGTCTTGATGACAGCCCGATTGAGAGACTTACGCATGATGAAACGGACGGATTTCTGCCCGATGAGCGCGCAAGTCACGGCCGCCAGCTCTGGAACCCTGTAACAATGCAGCATACACGTATGTTCAGTGAGGTTGCTGACGGTACACTTTCGATTGACGAATTCCTTGCACAGCTTTCGGATGAAGACCTTATGTGGCTTACAGGCGGACGTCCGAGCCGTGGCGTGGCAAACACAGGTGGCTTTGGAGATCTTCAGGAATACGGTATTCCTCCTCTTATGACAGCTGACGGCCCTGCAGGTGTCCGCATCAGACCCGAAGTAGGTGTATGCACTACTGCATGGCCCTGCTCAACGCTTCTTGCATGTACCTGGAATCCTGAACTTGCTTATGAAGAGGGCAGGACAGGCGCTCTTGAGCTTGAGGAAAATGATTTTGGCGTATGGCTTCAGCCTGCGGTAAATATCCACAGAAGCCCGCTTTGCGGCAGAAACTTTGAATATTACTCAGAGGATCCGCTTGTGGCAGGCAAGATGGCAGCCGGCATGGTCAGAGGCATTCAGTCACAGAACATGGCTGCAACTGTTAAGCATTTTGCATTCAATAACAAGGAGTCAAATCGTCGTGACAGCGATTCACGCGTATCTGAGCGCGCAGCACGTGAGATTTATCTGAGAGCCTTTGAAATCATTGTAAAGGAAGCGCAGCCGTGGTGCATTATGACTGCATATAACGGTGTAAACGGCTGGCGCACATCGGAATGCAAGGACCTTATTGATGGTATCCTTCGCGGAGAATGGGGATTTGACGGCATTGTAATGTCCGACTGGTGGACATACGGTGAGCATTCGCTTGACCTTCTTGCAGGCAACGATACCAAGATGGCCCGCGGCTTCAACGAAAGCCTTAAGCGTGCTCTTGACGCCGGTCTTATTACCCGCGATGACCTCCTCAGAAGCGCAAAGAGACTGCTTGAACTGTTCCTGAAATTTGAATAAACAGGTGGCAGCATTTACGTGACTTTAGTCATGTGATGCTCACTAAAGAGATTTATGAAGAAAGACAGTAAAAAAGATTTATTAATTACAATACTGATTGTACTTGCGGCGGCGCTTATTGCGCTTGCCGCAATACTTTACCATCCGGCAAAGACCATTATTGCGCCTTCGGGTAATATTATTACGATGTCGGCCAATCCTGACACGCCCGGAAGAATCACCCCGGTCTTAGCGCCATCCGGAACAGAACCTGTTCCAACGCAGGAAACACCTGTCCCTACGGAACCGGGCGAAGAACCTGCACCAACGCAGGAAACACCTGTTCCTACGGAACCCGGTGAAGAACCTGCACCAACGCAGGAAACACCTGTCCCTACGGAAC
>JAZQNE010000010.1:0-39126 GCA_045627185.1 Lachnospiraceae bacterium | reverse complement strand
GATAAAACCTCCCCAATAAGTATTTATCACTGCTGATGCCTCTATTCTATAATTAAGGTACAGTACTGTCAAGTAAAACAGAAGCACCCTGCTGCCTGTAAAATGAGTGCCCGGGCGTCAATTCAGCAAAATTGCGGAAATCAAATCTTTTGTATATAAAAGCAACGAAAAAGCGCAGACATTTTTGCCTGCGCCCTCTACTATATTATTCCTGAATAAATGCATTTTCTGCATGTTTGCGGATTATCCCGCTCACTGCATGCTTTCCAGCAGTTTCTCAACGCTTACAAGTTTTACGCACAACGTGAACAGTGACATTGCCTGGTCAAGCTCATCAATTTCGGGGAATGACGGTGCAATACGGATGTTGCTGTCATGCGGGTCATTGCCGTAAGGATAGGTTGCACCGGCATTTGTAAGAATTACACCGGCTTCCTTTGCACGCTTTACAATTTCCTTTGCACAGCCGTCCATTGATTCAAACGATACAAAATAGCCGCCCTTTGGTGTTGTCCAGCTTGCGATATCAAGGTCTCCGAGTTCACGGATCAGGTGCTCCTGCACCAGTTCGAACTTCGGGCGGAGAATAGCCGCATGCTTTCTCATATGCTCATGTACACCGTCAAGATCCTTGAAAAATGCTACATGGCGGAGCTGGTTCACCTTATCATGACCGATTGTCTGAATTGTAAGCTGGCTGAGGATTTCCTTAATATTCTTCTTCGAGGTTGCAATTGCTGCAACACCGGAGCCCGGGAAACTGATTTTTGATGTCGATGTGAACTTAAATACCATATCAGGGTTTCCGGCTTTCTCACACTCAGCAAGAATCTCAAGACAGAAATCCTGATCATCGTCATAAAGATGATGAACACTGTACGCATTATCCCAGAAAAGCCTGAAGTCAGGTGCTGCCGGCTTTAAGGCTGCGCAACGGCGAACAGTTTCATCAGAATATGTAATACCCTGAGGGTTTGAATATTTCGGAACGCACCAGATACCCTTAATTGCGGGATCTGACTGTACCAATTCCTCTACCATGTCCATATCCGGACCGGTTGGAAGCATGGGCACATTAATCATTTCAATACCAAAATGCTCTGTAATGGCAAAATGACGGTCATAACCCGGAACGGGACAAAGGAATTTTACCTTGTCAAGCTTACACCAGGGTGTGCATCCTGCAATACCATGCGTCATTGCACGCGAAACGGTATCATACATGACATTCAGACTTGAATTGCCATAAATGATGATGTTGTCCGGTGAAACCTCACTTATTGCTCCGAGCAGACGGCGTGCTTCATAAATACCTGTAAGTTCACCGTAATTTCTGCAGTCGATTCCGGCTTCACTTTCAAGGATTGTATTGCTGTTAAGCACGTTCAGCATATCCATTGAAAGGTCAAGCTGAGCCTTTGAAGGCTTTCCGCGGGACATATTTAATTTAAGATCCATTGCCTGATATTTTGCATACTCGGCACTCAGAGTTTTCTGAACTGATAAAAGCTCTTCTTTTGTCATTGATTTATAAGGCTTCATAGTATTGCCTCCGTTTCTTTGAGCACTAAAAAAACTTTTCATACAAGATACCACAAAACCATTCAGTTTTCAACAACAATTTATACTTATGCAATAAATTTTAATATTATTCGCAGTCAAAATGAGGAGTACCGCAAAATAACACGTCGGGAAATGAATTACCGGGGATTCCCGCTTTTCATTCCAAAGAAGTGTTCATGCCGGTTTCCGATTTTACTCACGCCTTATAACAAAGCATGCCGCCCCGCTCTGCCCCGTCATATAAAGCCTCGAATCAACGTCTTCAAGACGGGCCACAACTTTAGCATTCGGATGACCGTATACATTTCCGCGACCATAGGAAAGAATTGATACAACAGGCCGGAATTCATTTATAAAATCCTCTGACGATGCTGATTTGGAACCATGATGGGAAACCTTCAGAAATTCCACGGGAAAATCAATCAGTCCCGCACGCTCCGCAGCATACACGGCTTCCTCTCCCGCCTCGGACGAATCGCCCATCATAAGCCCGTCAAACCTTCCGAATGAAGCCAGAAAAACGAGTGAGCCATCGTTATCGGCAGTATCGTTTTCGGGCCACGGAGAAAGACAGGTCAGCTTAAGATCACCGGTTTCAAGCACATCGCCTGCAGAAAACAAAACAATTTCCACATTTTTTTCTTTCGCAAGTTCAACTATATCCCGCATCTTTTCGGATTCATACGATGCTCGGGTCATTATAAGCCTTCTCACGGCAACATTTCCCGCATAGAAGCTGCCGGTTTCCGAATTTTCAAGCAGTTCAGCGGCGCCATTTATGTGGTCTGCGTCCGGATGAGTAAGAATGATCGCATCTATGGTTGATATTCCACTGTATTTCAGAAATGGTTTTACCCTGTATTTATATACCTCGGATACGCTTGAACTCCCGCAGTCAAGTATTATTCCGGAATCATGCGATGTCTGGATTACCATGCAGTCTCCCTGCCCGACGGATAGCGATGCAAGCTTCAGACTGCTCTGTTTTCCCCTGATAAAAACAAGGGGAAGCAGAAGCAGAACAAGCGCGGCATAGCGGCGTTCCGCAGACTTTCTTCCTTTTCTTACAGCATTTTTCCCTATTACGCCCGCAAGAATAAAAAACAAAGCAATCACACAATAACACAATATCAGCCGTACTCTGCCCGGATTTCCGTAAAGGAAAAGCGGCGAAGGAAGTTTCAGGAACAGGTTGCAGAGCAATTTGTAAAGCCATAAAATCCTGTACGCCCCGCCTGCAATAAAAGTTGCAAGAGGCATGCATACTTCCGCAATAAGGATGGCAACCCCCGCAAGAACAACAAGCAGCGAAAGAAAAGGCAGAATTATCAGGTTTAACAAAAAGGAATAGACCGGAATTTCATAATAAGTATTCAGAATTAGCGGGATGGTCACAAGCTGCGGAGAAATCCCCGAAAGCAGGCTGTCTGCAAGCCTTGCCCTGAAAGTGTACCTGTTGCCCTCATTCCACTTTGCAAACTCATTTGAAAATGTTGCTATACCAAGTGCTGCAGCAAAAGACAGCTGGAACGATATCTGATAAAGTTCCAGCGGACGGAATAAAAGAATAATAAGACCAAACATGGCTGTTGTCTGCCTTGAGTCACTTCTTCTCCCAATCATTCTCCCTATAAAAGCCATGGAAAGAGCCCCGACAGCACGTATCGTTGAAATTCCAAAGCCTGTAAGGATGCCGTAAAACAAAAGAAGAATTATAGTAAAGACTGACGCCGGAACAAGCGGCATTTTCATTTTTCTAAGCAGTTCAAACAAGCCATACCCAAGGAGTGACACGTGAAGTCCCGAAATAGCCAGAATATGCCCGATTCCGTTGTTCTGGTAAAGTTCCCTGGTATCTTCCGAAAGTGTGCTTTTATCGCCCAGCAGAACAGATTTTACTATTCCCGATTCTTCTTCGGGAAATATACGGTCACATGTTGCAGATAACCTTTCCCTGAGCCTTCTGACAGCTTCCCTTATAACCTTTTCATCTTTCTCGTAAACCACATAATTGTCGGCAGTAAACCTGCAGGCAATATTTTTAGCCCGATAATACGACATTTCATCAAACTGCCCCGGATTATCGGCAGGTGTCAGCTGTTTTGCGGTGCCAAATACGGCAATCCGGTCTCCGATTTTGATGTCATCTGCATATTCAAACCAGAGCAGCACTCTTCCCTCACGGAATATATTGCCTTCGATATTGATTTCCGTGCGGTTCAGTTCAATTTTATAGCCGTTCTCTGTCCTGTTTACGGAAACAACATTCCCGTAAAGACGTCCCTCCGCCTTCCCGGTTTTTGTATTTGCCAGATAGTTGTCTATCTTATAATCTCTGCCCTGATATGAAGCCAGAAGCGTGCCCAGCATAAAAAACAGCGGAAGCAGAATTACCACTCTGTTTCCTTTCATTACAAGCCGTCTGATAACCGGCTTAAATACCATTGCAACCGCAAAAAAGGTATAAATAATAAAGACCGACAGCAAAACTGCATTCTGTCGGTCTTTGCATAATATACCCACACAATATGCGGCCAGTAACCAAACAAATGACCTTTTTATCATGTAACCAGTTTACTCCCTGATAATACCCGG
Source organism: Lachnospiraceae bacterium (assembly GCA_045627185.1). Lineage (GTDB taxonomy): Bacteria > Bacillota > Clostridia > Lachnospirales > Lachnospiraceae > SZUA-448. The sequence continues at coordinate 34,968 of JAZQNE010000010.1, read as the reverse complement.
GTTTTCAAAAAGAAATCCGTCTGTTTCCAGTTCGGAAATCTGTTTGTATGTTTCTCCGTTTACAGTTATTTTGACCTTGCTGATTTCAGTTATGGCGGTTATGGAGTTTACAACCGAATAAACCTTTGTTTCCACACTGATGCCACTTGGATTTTCAAGAAATTTTTCATTCAGATCAACATAACATGTATCTTTTTTTGTGATAATTTTATTGATTTTGCAATCCGAAGCAATAGTACCAAGGAAACCCTCAGCCTGCAGCCCCACATTCGGTCCGGCAATCAGCTGCTCAACAATTATTTCTTCACGGTTTTGATCCGCAGGAACAAGAAGCTTCAGCTGAACCGATGCAATCTCATTCTCATTTCCCGTTGCAAAATAGACTGAAATCATCATGTTCCTGTATTCATTTTTATTTCTGTTCAGAATATCAATAAAGTCTTCATCCTTCATTGTTTCCAAAAATGTCCCGTTGCGGTCGGTAAGCGGACGGCCGCCAACCTGAATTTTCACGCCCATTATTCCTTCAATCTGACAGAAATCCCTTACAATTGCCGCTCTTACAAGGATTTCAACATTCTTGTCAATTACGGAATAACTGGGTGAAAAGTTTATGGTGACAACTCCGTCTTCAACCTTCCAGTCCTGAATAAGAACCGATTCCGGTTTGACTTTTTTATTGGTCGGGTCTTCCGGTGTCCTGTCAAGAAAAGCAACCATTGCGTTCACTTTTTCATCAACGCTGTCCCCGTCAAGTTCATCTGTTTCATATACAAGGGCCGTTTCCGATGAATTCAGATAATAAATTTTAATGTTTCCGTTTTCCTCAGGATGTCTTTCTTCTTCACATCCGGAAAAGCTCAGTAATGCAGCCAGAAGCACTAAAAAGAGACTTAGTTTTTTCATACTTCACCTCCCGTACTGCCGGAATTCAGAGCGAACACCAGAGGAATCCTGATGGTGAAAGTAGACCCCGAATCAACTACAGAAACAACATTTATGCTTCCCTTGTGGGCAAAAACAATATTTCTTACAATGGCAAGGCCAAGTCCCGTTCCGCCGGTTGCACGCGATCTTGCCTTATCAACACGATAGAAACGGTCAAAAATATGGTCAAGATCCTCAGCCGGAATACCAATTCCGGAATCGGCAACGGAAATGGTGAAATACTTATGGTCACAGTCAACGCTTACGCGTACCCAGCCGTTTTCACGGTTATATTTAACCGCATTTTCAACAAGGTTGGTAAGGGCATATGTCAGCTTTACTTCATCAACATCTGCGTTGAATTCCCTGAAAGTATCAAAGAAAAGGCTTATTCCCGCTTTACGCGCAATAGGCATCATTCTTTTGACAATATCACCAAGCATATTATTTATGTTAACCGATGTAATCTTCAGTGCTTCCTTTTTCTGCTCTTCTCTTACAAGCTCAAGAAGGTCATTGATAATTCTGTTTTCACGTTCAATTTCCGTACTGATATCCGTCAGGAACTCACGGTAAACATCTTCCGGAAGGCCTTCCTCCGCAAGCAGTGAATCAGCAAGAAGTTTGATTGATGTCATGGGTGTCTTAAGTTCATGGGAAACATCCGAAACGAAGCGTTTACGCGATTCATCAAGCTTTGTCATGCGCGAGAACATACTGTTAAAAGCAACAGCCAGTTCAGACAGCTCACGATATCCCTTTTCCGGGATACTTGCATCAGGATTGTTTTCATTTATTTCAGCAATGGCTGTACTCATTTCCCTGATGGGCATTGCCGTTCTCCGTCCGAAGGAAATCGCAAAAACAACAAATGCAATAACAGCAAAAACTTCTATGGCAACAAGAACCATGAGGAGATTTGACATACTCTGCACTTCAGGCCTCAAAGATCCGCGCACAACAAAAACACCTATTACATTTTTACCGTTTTTAATAGGCATTACGAACTCATAATATTCTTTTTTGTGCTTGTACAGATTCTCCGCTCCTGAAAGGGCTTTGATTGCTTCTTCGGAAATAACTGTCTTTCCCGTGTCAAGATAGAATGAATCATAAAGAATCTTAAGAGTCAGGTCCGTGATAATTATTCTTCCCTCAAGCATTTCCGCTGCCTGCTCAAGTTCCAGGTCATTCTGTTTCAGATAGGTTTCCATGACAAAGCCGCTGCTTTCGAATTTATCTTTCAGCATTGAGCTGGTCTCACGGGCTTTGTCAATTGTTTTATTAACCTGGCTGTTATACCCAAGGAGTGCAAAAATGACCGTCATAAGAGTAATTGAAGCGATAAATACAATGGGCAGAATTATACCGAGTTTTAAGCGAAGACTGTACAGCTTTTTAATTCTGTCAATCCTCTTTGAAATAGTAACCTACCCCCCATTTTGTCTGAACATAAATCGGTTCGGCCGGATTAATTTCAACTTTTTCACGGAGACGGCGCACATGAACATCAACTGTACGTGCATCACCCGGTGAATCATAATTCCATACCTTCATCAGAAGGTCTTCACGGCTGAAAACTTTATTCGGATTTTCCATAAGAAGAGCAAGAACATCAAATTCCTTAACGGTAAGATTAATGTTTTCACCCTTTAAGTATGCGCATCTTTCATGATAATTCAGTAAAACGTCTTTGTATTCAAGAGTTTCAATGTCCTCACGAACGGTGTTCGACATGGCACCTCTTCGAAGGATGGCTCTCATTCTGGCCTTAACTTCTGTAAGGTTGAACGGTTTTGTAACATAATCATCAGCACCGCACTCGAAGCCCTTGATTTTGTCTTCATCATTTCCTCTTGCAGTAATCATGATGATGGGAACATTTGAAAATTTTCTTATTTCACGGCATACGTCAAATCCCGACATTCCCGGAAGCATAAGGTCAAGAAGAATGATATCGTATTCATTATCCTTCGCAAGTCTTAAGGCTTCATCCCCTGCATATGCGCAGAAAACAGCGCAGTCATCACGTTCAAGACCAAACTTGATTCCCTTTACGATAAGTTTTTCGTCATCAACTACCAGAACACGTCTCATTTGTTTTTTCTCCTGTCCTTTTTTTACTGCGATTTCAGTTTTGCGTATTCTGCCCCGATATTTTTTTCGAAACAGCTGCCACGCTACTCGTATCCGGTACAAATCCTGTCTCTGAACTTAGAAAACAGACCGTTTTTTATACCCTTTACATTCATGATATCTTCAATTTTCAGGAAAACACCGTTTTCGTTTCTGTAAGCAATAATGTCATTTGCACGGGACTCACCGATTCCCGGAAGTTTCATCAATTCCTCCGGTCCGGCTGTATTTATGTTTATCAGTTTTCTATCTACAATTGTAGTTGGAGTTGGCCCGGGTGTACCGTTTTCTTCATTTGTTGTTCCCCTGTCGGTCCGGGGCAAAGGACTTGGTACAGGTGTGGAAGTATAACCAAGTGCAAGCATTTCGGCCGCACCGCTTCTGACAATCCTGACTTCATCCTGTTCCTGTGGAGAAAACAGCGAATAACTCAAGCCTGCTGTAATAACAAACAATCCCGTAACGATAATTCGAAGCTTTTTTGCTCTTTTGATTGCAATCACCCCGGAATCCGTTGCAAGTTTCCCTCAATAAACATATTGTAAACCGAAATTATCCAAATCGCAAGTAAAAACAAAGACCGCCATTTTGTACAAAATGACGGTCGGTCTATTTGACTTAAACAAAAATCGTGTGGGAAATCCGGGCAAAAGCACGGCATCGTTTTATATTTACAGGATTTCGCCAATACATTTATCAAGAATGCAAATCATCTCATCAATATGGCACTTTTCCGCAATAAGGGGCGGAACAAAGCGGATAATGTTTGTGCCGGCATTTATGAGAATCAGGTGATTATCAAGGGCTTTATTAATAATGTCCGATGCAGGAACAGTGAGTTCGATTCCCTGCATAAGGCCCATTCCGCGGTGTGCAGAAATAATTTTGGGATATTTCCTCATCAGTTTTTCAAGTTCCCCGTACAAGTAAGCGCCGCTTTTCTTAACATTTTCAAGAATGTCAAGTTCATCAAACAAATCAAGCACCACCGATACGGCCGACGTTACAAGCGGATTACCGCCGTATGTCGAACCATGGTCACCCGCAACAAGCGCCGCTGCCTTTTCGGTTGTAAGGAAAGCACCTACGGGAACGCCACATCCAAGTGCCTTTGCGGTTGTGAGAACATCAGGCTTTATTCCGTACTGTTCAAATGCGTACAGCGAGCCTGAACGCCCCATTCCGCACTGAATCTCATCAAGGATAAGGAGAATATCGTTTTCATCGCAAAGCTTCCTTACGCCCTGAAGGAAATCCTTATCCGCGGGATAAATTCCTCCTTCACCCTGAATTGTCTCCATAATAATGGCACATGTTTTCTCATTAATTTTTGATTTTACCGATTCAAGATCATTAAACTCAGCAAACACAACACCGCCGATAAGTGGCTCAAAGGGCGCCCTGTAAGCTTCCTTCCCGGTAACGGAAAGCGCACCCATGGTACGACCGTGGAACGAATGATTCATTGCTATTATTTCACTGTCGCCGGTATGATGCTTGTTGTAATAATACCTGCGTGCGGTTTTCAATGCACCTTCAACAGCTTCTGCACCACTGTTTGTGAAAAACACACGGTCCATTCCGGATGCTTTTGTGATTTTCTCCGCAGCAAGAGCCATAGGAACGCTGTAAAAATAATTTGAGGTATGAAGCAGCTTTTCTGCCTGCGCAAGAATTGCACTGTTGTACTTTTTGTTATTGTATCCGAGTGCAAATACAGCTATTCCGGCAACAAAATCAAGGTATTTCTGTCCTTCGGCATCAAAAAGATACATACCGTCTCCGTGATCCCAGAGCTTCTGATATCTGTTATAAGTGTGTAAAAGCGAGCCTTCTGCTTTTTCAATATATTCGGATGTATTCATGCGTCACCTCCGGTTTATATCATGTCCGTTTCTTTGCTGCAACGGCTTTCACGGACTTTTTCAGTTTTTCACGATAGCGGTTCCGATACCTTTTTCCGTATAGAACTCAAGAAGCAGACTGTGCTGCATTCTTCCGTCAAGGATATGGACTCTCGAAACGCCGTTCTTTACGGCATCCACGCAGTTTTTTAGCTTCGGAAGCATTCCTCCGCCAATTATGCCTCCGCCAATCAGTTCATCGGCTTCGGAAAGAGAAATCTGGGAAATAAGGGTTGATTTATCGTTAAAGTCCTTGTAAACGCCTTCAATATCGGTCAGGAAAACAAGTTTTTCGGCTCCGAGTGCAGTTGCAACGGCACAGGCAGCATCGTCGGCATTAATATTGTAATTCAGGAAATCATCATCAAGACCGATAGGTGCGATAACCGGAATAAAATCATTTTCAAGCAGGGTATAAATAAGCTCCGGATTGACTTTCTTTACGTTCCCGACAAATCCGATATCCTGCCCGTTTGCAAGTTTTTTCTCAACAACAAGCGTATTTCCGTCCTTACCGCTTATTCCGGCAGCTTTCATTCCGAGCTGTTCAATCATCTGTACAAGTGCCTTGTTTACTTTTCCGAGAACCATTTCGGCAACTTCCATTGTCTCGGAATCCGTTACACGGAGGCCCTCGACAAATTTGGATTCATGTCCCAGAAGACCTACCCACTTGCTGATTTCCTTACCGCCGCCATGCACGATAATCGGCTTCATTCCGACAAGCTTGAGCATTACAACATCCTTGATAACGCTCTTTTGCAGCTCCGGGTCAACCATTGCGCTGCCGCCGTATTTTACTACAACTATTTTGTCCTTGAACTTTCTGATATAGGGAAGAGCCTCAACAAGGGTTTCCGCTTTTGACATGTAGATGTTTTCGCTTTCCATATTTTTCTCCGTTTCATTAAACGTTTTTTGCTGTCTTAAGGCGCCGGCCGCGTCCGTTTATTCCGGAAGCGTCGGAATTTCGGAAATTACGATCTGTAATCGGCATTAATATCAACATATTTGTGGGTCAGGTCGCAGCCCCACGCTGTTGCGGAAGCTTTCCCGGCCTTCATGTCGGCAATAAAAGTAACTGATTTCGATGACAGGAGCTTTGTTGCAATTTCTTCTGAATAGCCTGCATCCACGCCGTTTTCAACAAGCTTGAGTGTCAGACCGTCAACAAGTTCCCCATCAATGCCCTTGCGGCCTTCAAGATAAATATCAACGATGTCGGGATTGAACTGAACGCCCGAATATCCAAGTGCGCAGAAGGTTCTGCCCCAGTTCGAATCATTGCCGTAAACGGCAGCCTTTGTCAGGTTTGAAGTGATAACCGATTTCGCAAGGGTTTTCGCATCTTCCTCAGATGCTGCATGAATTACCTTGCACTCAATCAGCTTCGAGGCACCTTCGCCATCGGCAGCCATCTTCTTTGCTAGCGTTGTAAGGACAAAAAGAAGTGCCTCATAAAATGCTTTATATTCAGGGCCGGTACAAGTGATTTCAGTATTCTTTGCCTGTCCGTTTGCAAGTACAAAAAGTGAATCATTTGTGGATGTGTCACGGTCAACGGAAATCATGTTAAACGAAAGCTTAACAGCTGCACTTACAGCCTTCTGAAGGGCTTTCTTGGTGATGCAGGCGTCTGTTGTAACTACACCCAGCATTGTTGCCATATTGGGGTGAATCATGCCGGAGCCCTTGCTCATTGCGCCGATTGTTACTGTCTTTCCGCCAATTTCAACTTCAACCGCACATTCCTTTTCAACCGTATCGGTTGTCATAATTGCTTTTGCAGCCTTGTTTCCTGCTTCAACAGATCCCTCAAGCGATGCCGTAAGCTTGGCGGCACCTTCTTTAACTTTGTCCATTGGGAGCTGACGTCCGATAACACCTGTCGATGCAGTGAATACCATCTCCGGAGCAAGTCCGAGATATTCGCCCGTAACCTTTGCCATCTCAAGGTCATTTTCATCACCAAGCGTACCTGTGCCGGCATTTGCAATACCGCTGTTCAGAACAACGGCCTGTACCTTTCCGCCGGCATTGTTAATCATAATGTCACGCTTTACGGGTGCTGCCTTAACAACATTTGTTGTAAACGTGCCGGCTGCAACTGCAGGAACAACACTGTATACAAGTGCCATATCGCTTCTTCCGACATATTTGATTCCTGCTTTTGCCTGTGATGCAAGAAAACCATTTGCTGCGGTAACACCGCCTTTAATAATATTCATAAATGTCTCCTATCCGTCAAATTCCGTTAAACGGTCATTTATTCTACAAATGTTGTTACATTTTCCTCATTTAAGGTCATATCGTAATAATTCAGATCTTCTCTCATGGTCCAGCCAAGTCTTGTCCAAAAGCCGTTTCCGAGGCGGTTTTTCTTGAAGGCGATAATATTCACCTTATTGATGCCTTCCTCTTTAAGTGCTTCGAGAGCAGCCTTAACCATGCTTTTCGCAATTCCGCGGTTTCTGTAGGCTTCATCAACACAAACATGATAGAAGCAGGCGCGTCTGCCATCCTGTCCCGAAAGAAGCGCTCCGACAATTTTATCATCCTCAACAGCCACCATTGATAAACCGGGATTCCGCTTCAGAAATTTCGAGATGCCTTCAAATGAATCGTCCAGGGAGCGTATTCCAAAGCCCTTAATTCTTAACCAGAGCGCATAAACACTGTCATAATCATCTATTGTCATGGGACGTATCATAATGAATATACATCTCCTTCCTGTAATTTTTCATAATTATACAGCACGATTGAATAATATTCAAGTATAAAATGTGCATAAATTTTATATAATGTTTTCCCCCATTTCTGCACAACCCTTTACAACGGCTGCAATGGGAAAACCTACTATATTATAATAATCACCGCTGATTCGCTCAATATACGGGGCAAATCTTCCCTGGATTGCATATGCACCAGCCTTGTCCATAGGTTCTCCCGATGCAATATATGCATATATCTGACTGTCCGTAAGTTCGGTAACCTTAACCTCAGTGCTTACCGCAAAGGTTTTTGACCTGACCTGACCGTCTTTTTCCCTTATTATAATTGTCACGCCGGAATATACATAATGAACATCGCCCGAAAGGCTTCTGAGCATATCGTAAGCTTCCTTCTCACTGTGCGGTTTTCCAAGGATTTCTCCCTTATGTACAACAACCGTATCAGAGCCGAGAATTATATTTTCTCCCTGTGTCCTGTCAGCAACTTCAAAGGCTTTCCTTTTTGAAAGCTCCTGCACGTATTCCGAAGGATCTGCTTCAGATATGGTTTCGTCCGCATTACTTGGTACAACGGTAAACAATACGCCAATCTGTTCAAGTATATCTCTTCTTCTGGGCGAAGATGATGCAAGAATTATCTGTTTCATGTTATTCTCCTTTTTACCCGGGTGAGTCAGAAAAAACCGTCCCCATTGACTCACCATCTCTAATCTAGATTACTCATTTTCACAGTAAAATGCAATATCCTGAGTGAAGAATTATAAGCAAAAATTATTTTTTAAAAAAGGACTTGATTTTTATTCATTCTTGTTGTATATTTATAAATCATTTGAACGACCAATTCAAAAATTATACACTATATTATTCGGAGGACTAAAAATTATGAAGGAAAAAGTTATTCTTGCTTACTCAGGCGGACTTGATACAACTGCTATCATTCCGTGGTTAAAGGAAAATTATGATTATGACGTTGTCTGCTGCTGTATTGATGTCGGCCAGGGCAACGAACTTGACGGACTTGAAGAGCGTGCAAAGCTCTCAGGCGCAACAAAGCTTTATATTGAGCATCTTACTGATGAATTCGTAGACGAATACGTAATTCCCTGTGTTCAGGCAAACAGCGTATACGAAAACAAATATCTTCTCGGAACATCAATGGCTCGTCCCTGCATCGCAAAACGCCTTGTAGAGATTGCACGTAAGGAAGGCGCAACAGCTATCTGCCACGGCGCTACCGGTAAGGGAAATGATCAGGTTCGTTTCGAACTCGGAATCAAAGCACTTGCTCCCGACTTAAAGATTATTGCTCCCTGGCGTTGCACCGAAACATGGGGTATGTCATCACGTGAAGAGGAAATCGAGTACTGCAAGGCACATGGAATCGACCTTCCGTTTGATGCATCTCATTCCTACAGCCGTGACCGTAACCTGTGGCACATCAGCCATGAAGGTCTTGAACTTGAAGATCCCGCAAATGCTCCGAATTATGATCATCTGCTTGTTCTTGGCGTAACTCCCGAGAAAGCTCCCGATGAATCAGAGACAATTTCCCTCTCATTCGAAAAGGGCAAGCCTGTTGCACTGAACGGCAAGAAAATGAAGGCTTCCGATATCATCACAGAGCTCAACAAGCTTGGCGGAAAGCATGGTGTCGGCATTGTAGATATCGTTGAAAACCGTGTTGTAGGTATGAAGTCACGTGGTGTTTATGAAACACCCGGCGGAACAATTCTTCTTGAGGCACATGAGCAGCTTGAGGAACTCATTCTTGACCGTGATACACTCTCCTGCAAGAAGGAAATCGGAAACCGTTTCGCAAACCTTGTTTACGAAGGAAAATGGTTCACTCCTCTGCGTGCGGCACTTCAGGCATTCATTGAGTCAACACAGGAATACGTTACAGGCGAAGTTAAGCTTAAACTCTACAAGGGCAACATTATTAAGCAGGGTACAACTTCTCCTTATTCACTTTACAACGAAAGCATTGCTTCCTTCACTACCGGTGAACTTTACAACCACAAGGATGCAGAAGGCTTTATCAATCTGTTTGGTCTCTCCCTTAAGGTTCGCGCCATGAAAATGGCAGAGCTTCAAGGGGACAAAGAATAATATAGTATAGTGTGAAAAAACGGGGCGCTGCCCCGTTTTTTCATTTTCCATAACTAATTGTAGGTTTCAGTCTTTCGACTCATGATAAGCACAATCATTTAACGTACTTTTCTATTGTTCTGAAAAGAACATCCGGGGTAAAAGGTTTTGCAATATGGTCATTCATGCCGCTCTTTAGTGCCTTTGCAACATCATCGGCAAATGCATTTGCAGTCATGGCAACAATCGGAATTCCCGATATCGGAAGGTTAAGCGCCCTGATTTTTTCTGAAGCCCCATAGCCGTCCATTACAGGCATCTGAACATCCATAAGAATAAGTTCAAAATCGCCGGGTGATGCATTCTTTACAATTTCCACTGCCTTTTCACCATTTACCGCTTCAATTACTTCATAGCCGCCCTTTACAAGGAACGCCTTTGCAATTTCACGGTTAACAGCATTATCTTCAACCAGAAGCAGCTTCTTTCCTGCGTTTTCTTCGGGTTTACGGATTGGCGAAACTTCATCTTCCTTATCTTTACGGGCATCCTTTTCATCAGCAAGCCTGAAGGTAAGGTCCATTGTGAATTCAGTACCTTTGCCCTGCTCGGTTACAAGGTCTATTTTACCGCCCATCATTTCAACAAGCTTATGCACGATTGCCATTCCAAGGCCTGTACCCTGAATTCCGTTAACGGTCGTATTGTTTTCACGCGTGAACGGCTCCCAGATTTTTTCGGCGAACTCCTTCTTCATGCCGATGCCGGTATCCCTGACACGGATTTCATACTGTGCCGCATCCCTTCCTCCGCATGGAATCTGACGGAGTGAAACGGTAATCGAACCGTTTTCCGGAGTGAACTTGTAAGCATTTGAAATAAGGTTCAGCAGAATTCTGCTCACACGGAGTCTGTCGCAGAAAACGTATTTATCGCGAATATCAGACTCGATGTATTCAAAATGAATGTTTTTCGATGCCATCTGCGGGGCAAAAATGGAATGTGCCTCAGTGAAAATACAGGTGATATCTTCAGGGAGTTCATTAATCTCCATCTTTCCGCTCTCAATTCTGCTCATATCAAGGATATCATTAATTAACTCGAGCAGATGTTTTCCCGAAATGTCTATTTTTTCGAGGTAATCGCTCAACTTGGCATTATCTTCGCAGATTTCCTTTGCCAGATTAACATAGCCCATAATCGCATTCATAGGCGTTCTGATATCATGCGACATATTCGAAAGGAATGTGGTTTTAACCTCATTCGCACGATTGGCCTCAGCAACAGCCTCTTCAAGTTGTTTTCCGCGCTTTTCAAGTTCCTTGTTCTGCTCGGCAATTTTCGCATCGGCTTCAATCTTCTGAGCACGGTAATCATCTATTGTTGAGAATGAAACAATGACCTTGCTGATAACTTCATTTCGAACCTCAAGGGCCTGGCAGTACATTCTGACCCACTGCTTCGTGCCCTCGTTAAATACCATGAACTCACGCCTTCCGGCTGATTCAGTCAGTACCTTTCTAAGTTTTGAAGGCGAATCCATTAATGAAATCTGTTCAGCAAATTTAGGACTGCAGTTTGATTTGATAAGACTTACACTTTCCGAAAAAATGCCATCCCTGATATCAAGAGGCACAAACTCAGTAGTTCTTCTAAGAACGCTGAGCCTGTCTGCATCAATGTCAACGATGTAGATACAGTCATATTCATCGGCCAGACGTTCAATGATAACATCGTCAAGCTTCTTCCTGTCAAGTTCACTCTGCGGAATAAGTGTGGCCGAACCGTATGCCTTAAAAGGCTTTCCTTCCGAATCAAATTCCGTTGTATATTTTACTCTGAAGGGAACACGTCCTACCGTAAGCGGAATTATTGCCTCCAATTCCTTTACGCCTTCAGCAATCTGCCTGTGCCAGTCTCTGTACATGTCTGCATAATCAGGCGGGAAAATGCCGGCTTCTATTGCAGGCTCAGGATAGTTTCTCACAAGGGCAGGCAGTCCGAGATCACGCATGCACCGGAAGCAGGGACGCATTTCCTTTGTCGCAACAGTATATTCCCAATAATAAATGTTAATCTGTTCACTGGCAATTTTGAAGCGGCGCTCACTTTCCATGAGGTTATCAACACTTTTACGCTCAGCCGTTATGTTTCTGATAGTTGCATAAAAGATGTACTCTTCGCCAACCTGCTCAAGAAGGTACAGCTTTGTCCTGACACAGATTTTTTCCTCACCACAGCAATCCGAGAAAAGATGACGTACTGTTTCAACTTCCTTTTCATCCTCTCCCGCAATAACATCGCGAACAGCTGAAAGGAACAGACTTCTGCTGCTTGTATCCATTGTTGCCAGCAGGTCTGTGCCGGAAAATGACTCGCCTGAGATGTTCATTCCAATTTCATGCGGATATTTTTCATTTGTTTTGATGATTCTGACGTCACCGTTCTGATATGAAAACAAAACGGCAGGTCCTGAAAAACGGTTAAACAGAGCTTCTTCTTTTGTCATAAATTATCTCCTGTTTTCGCATTATTTATTATTATACCAAAAAAGGATTGAGAAATCAACTTCTCAATCCTTAAAATGTATCCAAAATGTATCTTTTTTTATAATTTGTCAGAAATCAGCTGCTTAATTATTTCCCCTGCAATAAGCAATCCTGCAGCGGCAGGAACAACCATAACCGTTCCGGGAGCCTCAGCAGTTTTAACAAGGGGCGGTTCGTCCGAATAGCATACCTTTACATCTGAAATATCACGTTTTTTCAGCTCCTTGCGCATAACTCTTGCAAGCGGACAAATGCTGGTTTCGGAAATATCGGCAATTTTCAGGCCCGAAGGATTAAGCTTATTTCCGGTTCCCATACAGCTGATAACCGGAACATTGCATTTTTTCGAGCACGCGATTATTTCAAGCTTGGCAGTCACCGTATCTACTGCATCCGCAACATAATCAAATGATGAAAAATCAAACTCATCTGAATTTGACGGAAGGAAAAATTCCTGTAAAGCGTGTACCTTAATTTCCGGGTTGATACGCCTTATCATTTCAGCCATTACTTCAACCTTCGGACGTCCAACGGTATCGGCAAATGCAACAACCTGGCGGTTAAGGTTGCTTTCCGAAACAACATCACGGTCAACAATAGTCAGTTCCCCGATGCCCGAACGCGCAAGGGCTTCAACAAGCATTCCGCCAACTCCGCCTACTCCGAAAACGGCAACATGTGAATTATTCAGTTTTTCTACGGCCGATTGTCCAAGCAGCCTTTCAAGCCTTTCAAGGTTTTCCATATATGCCCCGTTTTTCAGTTTCTTCTCAGAACAAATTCCGTTTCCCCGTTATTCAGACTGATTTTTTCAAGCAATTCGAAATTGTATTTCTCAAAGTAAGGTTCAAGCAGTTCAAATTCCTTTACAAGAATAATCACTGTTGCATCGGAATTAAGATGTGTGCAGGCTTTTTCAAGGAATTTGTGGTACATGAGTTTCATATCTGCCCTTTCGCCGGGTGTGGCTGATTCATTCAGGGCAGGAAGTTCGGTAATCAGCTCATCAAACAGGTAGTCATGTTTGAAATCAAAGAAATTTCTGTTGATGTAATTTGCGGTAAGACCCGCATTTTTACTGTTAATACGGGCTTTTTCAACAGCCTTTCCGTATGTATCGATGCCATAAAGATTTTTAACTTTTGACGCAACCGCACGTTCAATCAGCAATGTGCCTACTCCGCAGAAAGGATCAAGCACCTGCGCATTTTCTTTAAGATAAGGCTTTGCTGCAGCTATGGCAAGAGCTGCGGTAACAGGCTTTAATCCTGCGGCTATGCTTTCCGAACGATACGCAAACCGCGTATCCGGTAGTGTAAACAATTTCAGCAGACAGTCAGCCTTACCGTTTTTTCTAAGGAAAACGCGAAGCTCAATTTCATAATCACCTGTTGAATTAACAAGTGCATAATTCGTATGTGATTCAATTTCTCCGGAAAGTTTTTTGATGAATTTCGAACGCTTTTCAGCATCCATCCTTGCCTTAAGTTCAACCCTGAAACGATATGCACGTGTCTGTTCCTTATGCCGCCTGTCCAAAAAGGCCAGCAGCCTGCTTTCGGCTATTGCAACGGCAATTGCTTCCGGTGTGAAATCACATGACTTAAAGTTCGGAATCAGGAAAAGAATTTCCTCAAAGGTTCTCACCGGAAGAACATCCCTCAGGAATTTTGCGGAAACACGTACTCCTCCGGGTATGATTTTGGGACAAAGAGCCTGTAAACTGTCTGCGGTAATCTGTTCAAGTCCGGGAGCGGTATTGAGAAGCAGCTCTGCCGGGCCCGCAAAGCCTGTAAATGTATGCGGTTTTTCAGCCATTTTTCCTGTCAGCTCGCGAAGCAGGCGGATTTCCTCCGTTACGTGCTTCTGCTCTTCAGGAATGAATTCCGTTTTTTCAAGCTTATTCAGATATTCCTCAAGTTCCTTTTCAAAGCCTGAGGCCTTTAACATCAATAATGCTTCAAGATATGCCGGTCTGACAAAGAGTGTGGCTTCCGCACGATATGCCTCATAAAGTCTGACCGAGCAGTTATCAAGTCCAAGCTCACCTATCAGAAGAGCCGTATTTTTACGGGATTTGTTGTCTTCAACGCACAACAAAGGAAGCAGGAGGTTTTCCTGCAAGAGAGCATCTCTAAGCTCATTTCTGAGCTTAGAGTCCTTTTTCAAAGCTGCTCTGATTTCAATCAAATCCTCCCGCTTTACGGTTCCGTTTTTCAGTTTTTCAAGAAATGCGTTCTGCATAAAACTTTCCGCTTTCTGAATTTCATGGCAATCTTAAAATGCCGTTTTAATCTTCTTGCGATTTTTTATTCTTCAGGTGCTGTTTCAAGAGCAAGTTCCATCATTTCCGTGAAGCTGTTCTGACGTTCTTCAGCCGAAAGAGCTTCGCCTGTATAGATGTGATCTGAAACGGTGAAAATACCAAGTGCCTTCTTGCCTGCGTAAGTAGCATTCATGTAAAGGGCAGCTGTTTCCATTTCGATACCCAGAATGCCCATTCTCTTCCAACGGTCATTAAATGTTTCGTCTGCACTGTAGAAAGTATCACTTGAAAGAACATTTCCTACAACAGTGTGGAGACCAAGCTTGTCACCTGTCTCAACAGCCTTGCGGAGAAGGCCAAAATCTGCACAGGGAGCAAGTGTTCCGGGCAGTTTGTACTGGTCTGCATAATTTGAATTTGTTGATGCTGTCATGGCGATGATGATGTCACGAACATGAACATCGTCTGCAAGAGCGCCTGCAGAACCGATTCTGATGATGTTGTTTACATCATAAAAGTTGAAAAGTTCATAAGAATAAATACCGATTGAAGGGATGCCCATTCCGCTTCCCATTACGGAAACTCTTTTTCCCTTGTAAGTTCCGGTGTAACCGAACATGTTACGTACTGTATTGAAACATACGGCGTTCTCAAGAAACTTCTCCGAAATAAATTTAGCGCGCAAAGGATCACCCGGCATAAGAACTGTCTTAGCGATATCTCCTGCTTTTGCTGCGTTATGAGGTGTAGGTATACCCATAAATAATTCCCCCTAAAATAATATTTGCTTTTATTTTACTTGATTTTATCGTATAATTCAATCAAATAATCCGTCGGAAGCGAAAATAATTTCTTTGAGCAAATGCGTTCATATTGTCAATGATATTTCCGACGATGACAAAAATCTACCGAGGACAAAAAATTGATAAAAATAAATGTGTCAAATCAGGAAAATGCAGTATGTGACTACACAACTCTTGCAGCCGCCCTTAATTCACTTAGGAACAATTCAGAACCGGTGCTGATTCATCTGTCACAGGGCACCTACCGTGAACTTTGCGAGATAAACCGTGCGAATGTCACAATTGAAGGCGATGGCATCGGGAAAACAGTCATCACCGGCAACCGTTACGCACTCGAATTAATGCCTGACGGTCACAAACGCGGAACATTCAGAACTCAGACACTTTTCATTAATGCGGACAATGTGACACTTAAGAATCTGACCATTGAAAATTCAGCCGGTTCAGGGCGCAAATACGGTCAGGCACTCGCCCTTTACGCTGATGGTGACAGGCTGATATTTGACAATGTTGCTTTTCTCGGAAATCAGGATACCCTTTTCACAGCCCCTCTTCCACCGACTGCATACGAAATAGGCGGTTTTACCGGGCCCAAGGAATTTTGCGAAAGGCGCAATCAGAAGCATCTGTATACAAACTGTTACATTGAAGGCGATGTCGATTTTATATTTGGCGGAGCAACCGCCTGGTTTGAAAACTGCGAAATATTTTCCCGCATGAATCCGCTCACCAGGCCTTCTTCCGAGCCGGGTCCCACTTACGGTTATATCACAGCCGCATCTACGCCTGAGGGGCTGCCCTACGGCTACATTTTCAACAACTGCCGGTTCACATCCGACTGTCCGAAGGAATCCGTATATCTTGGAAGACCCTGGCGAAACTTTGCCAAAACAGTTCTAATCAACTGCGAGCTTGGCGGGCACATAAAAAAAGAAGGCTGGAACAACTGGGGCAAAACAGATGCCGAAAGCACAATCTTTTATGCCGAATACGGCTCAAAAGGTCCCGGCGGCGACACATCGGAAAGGGCATCCTTTGCACACCTCCTGACAGATGCCGAAGCCGGAGAATATACCCGAATAAACATACTCGGTTTTTAACTTCCCGTTAATTTTCCGCTATTTAATGATTTTCTCTTAATTTTTTACAAAATACATTGCTATTTATCATCAAAATAACTATACTTATGTTAGACTACTTATTTGGAGGGCAATTATGGCTAAACAGACAAAGAAAAAAAAGAAGAATGGATTTAAGCGTTTCACGTTTTTTGCTATTTTAGTTGCAATCGTCCTTCTTGTTAAAAAATATTTTGAACAAAAAAACGAGGAAGCAAAAACGCGCTATGAAAAATCAGAAATCAAGCGTTATTTTTCCTTCTGTAATGCAATAAACGAAACATTAAAACGTTGCGAGCTGCTCTGCCTCAAGCTCACATCATACTTCAGCGCGGTTCAGATTGATCTTTCAAAAGCAGACATCAGCTCTGACCTCACCGTCGACATATCAGGCATCGGGTCCGCCGTAAAAATCATCCTGCCCGCTCAGTGCAACTTCGCAAACGTATCCGACTACAAATTCTCAGCCCTCAAATTCCCTTCACGCATGGAAGGTGATGTCCCCACCGTAACACTCGTAGGCAAAATGCGCGGCTGTGCAATCTCCATCATCCGCTCAGCTGAATAAAACCGCCTCCCCAAACAAGGAGCTGTCCTCTTTATCCGAAAAAATGTCATCCGGAAACCCGGAGTCAGGACCGGAAACAGGTTTTCGACCGCAAAAAGCGTTGAAATAAGGTTTTCGGCCTTTACGAATAGCATAAACAGAAACAAACAAAAGGGTATTTCACTGCGAAGTCTTGAGTCATGTGAAATACCCTTCTGCTTGT
Source organism: Lachnospiraceae bacterium (assembly GCA_045627185.1). Taxonomy (GTDB): domain Bacteria; phylum Bacillota; class Clostridia; order Lachnospirales; family Lachnospiraceae; genus SZUA-448. Next base: position 17,675 of record JAZQNE010000010.1, on the reverse strand, counting down.
TTCTGATTTAGCTTACTTATTGGCCGAAAACCGTAGCCCTGCATCGGTCTGCGGTCGAAAACCGTCTCCAGATTTCTCCCCCGGGTTCCCGGACAACATCAGATTCGGTGAATAAAGAGGCCGCTCCGAAGTTTGGGCTCAAACCACGTCGACTTCGGTGGCATCAGTTTTCCCGCATCCGATACGGCAAACAGTTCTGTTATTGATGTGGGATACATTGCAAAAGCAACTGTCATATCAAGGCTGCATCGCCTTTCGAGTTCCTTTAAGCCTCTGATTCCGCCAATAAAATCAATACGCTTGTCTGTTCGCGGGTCTTTAATCCCAAGAACAGGCTCAAGAAGATAATTCTGAAGAATTGAAACGTCAAGCGCTTCAACCGGGTCGGAAATAGTTTTAAGATTCTCTGAGGCACTGAGCAAATACCATTCCCCGTCAAGATACATTCCGAAAGTACACTTTTCAGCAGGTTCGAAGGCTTCCTTCCGAACCTCTTTTATTTCAAACTGCGTGGCAATTCTATCAAGAAAGTCCTGCTTTGACAGACCGTTCAGGTCCTTAACAACACGGTTGTAAGGCATAATCATAAGCTGGTCTTCCGGGAAAAGAACAGACAGGAAGAAATTGAACTCTTCATTTCCTGTGTATCCGCTGTTTTCCTGTCTTCTCTTAAGTCCTACCTTTACAGCAGATGCAGCGCGGTGATGTCCGTCTGCAATATAAATCGAATCAACCCGGGCAAAAGCATCCCGAATAGCCTGTACAGTTGCTTTCTCAGCAATTTTCCACACACGGTGGGTTATTCCGTCATCCGCAGTAAAAGCATAAAGTGGAACTGTTTTTTGCGTTTTTGTAACAATACTGTTTATTTCTTCTTTTGAACGATAAGCAAGGAAAATCGGGCCGGTCTGAGCACTGCAGGTATCCACGTGGCGGATACGGTCAATTTCTTTCTCCTCACGCGTATTCTCATGCTTTTTGATAACATTGTTCAGGTAATCATCAATTGCAGCACAGGCAACAATACCGGTCTGGGAACGGCCGTTCATGACAAGCTCATACACATAATAAGCAGCTTCTTTATCCTGAAGAAGCACACCGTTTGAAATCCAGTCATTCAGCATGGAAGCGGCTTTGCCATATGCTTCGTCCGAATACATGTCAAAATCTTCAGGGAACTGTGTCTCCGGCCGGTCAATGTTTAAGAAGCTGAAAGGATGTCCTTTTACAGCTTCTCTTGCCTCCGCACGGCTGTAAACATCGTACGGAAGTGCTGCAACCTCAAAGGCACGCGCAGCATCGGGTCTTACACATTCAAAAGGTTTTACAGTAGCCATTTCATTACCCATCCTTGTTATAGTGTAAAGGTGAAAAGCCCTTTCGGACCTTTCACCTTTCAATCAATTACAATTTTCTTTTGGTAGGACGTTTTTCATCATCATCAAAGGTAAGCAGATGTTTTGCAACAAGTGAATCCTTATTCAGATAACGAACGTCAAGTCCGAAACGAACCTCCATAAGTTTTACGTCAGAGTTGTCGAAAACTTCACCCTTTCCGAAGTACTTATGTGTTACGATATCATGCTGTTTCAGACGGTCAATTCTTGCTCTGAGTTCACGCTGGCTGTCAACAGTTTCATCAGCGGGAGCCTCAGCACTTTCGCCAACTACCCTTACGGTAGGACGTTTAACGCTTGTAAGTTCGCCTTCTTCTTTATCACCAAGATCGGCATTCTTAAGATATTTCATCTTTCTGTCAATCTCATTATTTCTGTTCTTTGAATAGGTAATCTTGTTGTAAATAAAGATTGCAATGATAATTACAACCATAACCACAAGAGCACCGATTACAAATCTCCAAAACTTATCAGCGGCATTTTTTGTTGTATCATCTCCCGGAGGAACAATGGAAGTCGGTCCGGGTGTCACCGTCGGTGTAGGTGTTGAAGTGGCAGTAGGCTCGGGTGAAGGTGTAGGTGAAGGTGTAGGAGTAGGTGTTGCCATAATTGTTTCACCTGTCTTTGAAACCTTACTACTGGTAACCCAGCCTTCATATTCCTGAGTGTTACGATAGAAAATAATATGATACCAGTCTTTTTTGCCTTTTTCATAATAAGCCGATCCGATGATTGTTACTGTTTCGCCGGCCTCAAGAGATACTTCGGCACCATCAATTTTAATTCTGGGATAGTCCTCTTCACCGGGGCCTTCACGAACTGCAACGCCCTTTGTTACTTTACCGATTTCAAATACAGGGCGGTCATCTTCTTCATTTTCTTCTGCGCTCGCAAAAAGCAACGGAAGGCAAAAAGCAAAAATAATTGCTACAAATGCAAAAATCAGGACATTCTTAAATCTTTTTACTTTGTCCATGCTACATCTCCTCACTAAACTCCAACTCTTTTTCAACGTTTTGCACGTTCACCCACAGGTCAAAAACCTACCCATTAATAATAGCAATAGTTTTCATAAATGTCAAAAGGTAAAAAAGAAATTTTCAATTTTTATAAATCTTTTAATTCAACAACTTTAATCTGAGGCTGTTTCTGATATGCAGCCCTTGCTTCGGCAGAAATTCCTTTCTGTGTGAAAAGATAGATTTCAACAGGCTTGATTCCCGCACTTGCAATGGTGGAATTGATTTCATCAAGCATGGGAATATCAGGACGTCTGTCGCCCCAGTTGCAAATTCCGGCAAGAATCTTATCTCCGCCTGCGGCAAGAATATCTATGATACCATTCTTTCCGTACCAGCTGCCCCACTGGTCATATTCGGCACCAAGCCTTTTATGGCGTGCCATAAGCTTTAAGTATTCAAGGCAAAGACCTCTGAAAGATTCTCTCTGATACTTCTTAAAGGATTCCTTAATCTTTGTATCGTAGAGTTTGTCTGCATCTCCGGCAGCAATCACGGAAATGTTCGGGAAAACAAAACGATACCAGAAATTAAGGAAATTATCGTTGATACGGTAAAGACCCTTCTGAGCATTGTCATTGTTTCCGGAATCAGCAGAAAATACCTTTTCAACCACATCAAGCTTAATCAGGTTCTTTATATAAACGCTGATTTTTGCACGAGAAAACCCGGTTCTGAGATAAATATCGTTAAGTTTGTACCTGCCTGAGGCAAGCGAAAAAAGAATCGTGTTGTAGGCAGGAAGTTCGCGAAGTTCTGTTCTCAGTACGTTTTCAGCCTCATGGAAAAGAGGTGCCGACTCCGAAAGGAACAGGCGCTTGATATTTGCGGCATAAGTTTTTTTGTCGTCCCAGAGTGACAGATACGCGGGAACACCGCCGATTACTGCATTAATTGCAATACATTCCTCAACGGAAAGCCTTGGGAACCACTGAGAAAGCTCCATGAATCCCATTTCTCTGAGTTTCATGAACTTGAGAATAAACCTTGCAGCATTTCCGAATTCGGAAACCATATCGTTTTCAACCCAGTTAACTGAGCTGCTGCAAAGAATGAACATCACATTTCCGTAACGCTCCTTCTGCGCAAGAACGGCTGCTATGGCATCTGCAAGGCCGGGCTCCTTTGTTCCAAGGTGGAACTCATCAAAAACAACAAGCTTCTTTTCAGCCTTTGATGCAAGAATAACCGGATCAAGCAGTTCAAGGATGCTGGCATCTTCCGAGGCCTGAACCGCACCTTCATACTTTGAAAACTCCTCTTCCATCAGGAAGAGCTGCTCGCGCATTGTACAGTCCCTAAGCTGATAATAAACAGCCTCCCTGTCCCTGATAAAATCATTAACAAGAGCCGTTTTTCCCATACCGATACGCCCGTAAAGGATTACAATTCCGGACCGGTCGGAAGCATAAATATCTTCTAAAGTCTTTCTTTCCAAGTTTCTGCCAATAAACATGTAATAAACCCCCGTGTCAAATAAGTGACTTACATACGGTCAGGTGCTTCGATTGCAAGCAGACCGGTGCAGGTATCAAGAAGTTTCAGTACAAGATTGATAAGTGAAATCCACTCAAGCTGTTTAGCCTTGTCGGTTTCGGTAATAATCTTATTCTCATGATAGAAGCTGTTGAAACCGTCAGCAAGCTGGTAAACATACTGGCAAAGCTTATGAGGTGCCATTTCTTCTGCCGCATGCTCGATAACATCGTTGAAGCGGACACAGGTGAGCAACAGATTTGTTTCTGAAGGCTCATTATCCGTGCGATTTTCAAAGCTGAAGGTTTCGGGAACTGTATTTCCGTTCTCCGTAAACTTCGCAAGAATTGACTTGATTCGAACCATTGTATACAGAATGTAAGGTCCCGTATTACCCTCGAACGATGTGAATCTGTCGATATCGAAAATGTAATCTTTAGTAGCCTGATTTGAAAGATCACCGTATTTCAGAGCCGCAAGAGCAACCTTCTTTGAAATTTCATGAGCCGATGCTTCATCAATTTCACGGTTTTCCATAACCTTGGCGTATACGGCATCCTCTATGCTTCCGATAAGCGTTTCAAGACGCATTACGCCGCCGTCACGTGTTTTGAAGGGCTTGCCGTCTGTACCGTTCATTGTACCGAAACCGATAAATGAAAGACGGGTATCATCTTTAACAATCTTTGTTTTCTTTGCGCAGCGGAAAAGACGTTCAAAATAAAGGTCCTGACGCTTGTCAACAACATAGATGATGTGCTTGGGATCAAACAGTTTCATTCTTTCAACGATGGTAGCCAAATCGGTTGTATCGTAAAGTGTTGCTCCGTTTGATTTAAGAAGCATTGTAGGAGGCATTTCCTTTGTATCGGTTTCCTCCTTAACATCAACAACAAGTGCTCCGTCATCAAGGTGGGCATAGCCTTCGCGCTTCATGTAATCAATCATTCCGGGGATAATGTCACGCGTGTCGGACTCGCCCTTCCAAAGATCGAAATCAACGTTCAGATCTGCGTAAATGCGCTTGATATCGGGAACGGATGTATTCATGATATGCTGCCAGAGAGCAAAGAAACCACGGTTTCCGTTCTGAAGCCGGAATACATAATCATGAGCCTTTGCGCTGAAAGCTTCATCAACCTTCGAACGCTGGCTGGCTGAAGGATAAATTATCTCAAGCTCCGATGCGGTAAAAGGTGCTTCCTTCGGATATTCTCCCGTAAAATCAGGATTAAAGTAAGGAAGTTCGGGATTAGTTTCTGAAAGCCATGCAATAACAAGGCCCATCTGAAGTCCCCAGTCACCAAGGTGAGCATCTCCAACAACCTTGTGTCCGACATATTTCAGCATACGCTTAATGCATTCACCGATGATAGCCGGGCGGAGATGTCCGACATGAAGAGGCTTTGCAACGTTTGCTCCGCCGTAATCGACAACAATTGAAATGGGATTTTCGTTATTGCTTACGCCAAGTTTCTCATCAGAATACATCTGAGCTGCATAATCAAGAAGAAATTCAGATTTAACATTAATGTTGATGAATCCGGGCATAACCGCATTTACTTCCGAAAAGCATGAACGGTCAAGCTTTTCAAGAACTTCCTGTGCAATTGCGATAGGTGCCTTCTTATATTTTTTAGCTGCCGCCATTGCACCGTTGCACTGGAACTGGCAAAGGTCCGGACGGTTTGAAACACCTACATTACCGTAAGCTGCCTCATAGCCGCTTTCTTCAAATGCGGTTTTCAATTTTTCAGAAATCAGATCAATAATTTTCTTCATTTTTTACTCTCCAAATTCTATTAAACCATGATTTAATCACTTTAGCACAGAAAAATCCTACGGTCAATAGCAAACGCAGAAAAAGTCTAGGTTTTATGCGGATAATTTGGATATATTTTGTTGAACAGCTTTCGAAAAAATGTACTTTTTTCAGTTTTGCTATAGACAAACGAAAAATAAAGTTGTATAATAGGCTCTACAAATCGCTTCAAAATATGATTTTGTATCTTAATCCGAAAGGAAAACTTATGGAGAGCGAAACAAGAAAATTTTCACCACTTCTTCCGTATGACGTGACCTTTGGCGAAACACTTAATATGTATGATCAGATGACATACGTTCGCAATGAAGATGCATGTAATGCCGCCACAATAGCCATGGAAACCGGAAACGTGTGTAAGTTCTTCCGCTGTAAAACTGCTACACCGGTAAGAATCGGCGGGGACAAAAAATGAAAAAACCGAATATCGTATATTAAAACTTCGAGCCTCTGATATATTCTTTGATGGAAACAAAGCAAAGAACATATCAGAGGCCCGAATCATTTCAGAGCATCTTTTATTTAAGATAAGATTTCATTACCATGTACGGTAATAGAAACAATGACCGGCATAAATGTAAGCCGTCTTGAAAATACCATGAGCAGCGTTAAATTCCTCAGCCTTCGGAAGAGTACAGAAATACATGTAATCACCTATATTGTTGTAACCCTGTACAGCTTCGGAAACAGCATTAAAGCAGTCCTCAGTGAGCTTCTTTTCATAAATTTCGAAACGATAATCGATACCGTTAAACTGATTCTTTGCGAAGCAGACCTTATGGATGGTGTTGCCCCACTGTTTGCTCAGAAGACGGTTCAGAATTACGTTCGCAACCATAATTTTGCCTTCATACGGCTCCCAGAGAGCTTCCATTGCAACAACAACAGCCATGGTGTACATATCTTCATCAGACAGGTTAAACGGTGTTCTGTTAACTTCTGTCGGCGGATGCTTCTTTGATTTCTCAAGGATTTTAGCAAGTGCTTCTGCTCTTACACGTGCTGCCTCCTCTTCCATTGTGAGGGCCTTGGCAAGCTTTGTGTTGGACTTTGCATAAACATTTGATACATATGCAATGGTGTCCTTTGCGAACTGAATTGCAAGCCAGTTTGAATTTGAAAGGCTGGGAATCCAGACATATTCTTCGTTCTTATATGCGTAACCGATAATCGGGCTGTCCGTTGTAGGTTCAAGGCGGACATTCATCTTCTTGGCTGAAATGGTAACGGCAAAAAGCTTCTTTTCAATGATAACCCTGTCTGCTTCTTCATCAAGATAAAGATAATCATTATAAATGTATCCGGTAACATCACCTGATGTAACCTTTGTCCACTTATCTCCTCTTTCAAGGATTTTGGCGTAACTGTCAACACGCAGTTTTCCGACTTTTTCATACTCAGTACCCGGACCCGAGCGGATATTGACACCATCTTTTACATTTGCAACAGCATAATCGCTGAACATTGGAGTAGGCGTAGGGCTTGGAATATGTATTACACCCTCAAGACCATCCTTTGAAAGGATTCCTATTATTTCTGTTTCAGGTTCAATTTTTGTTGTAGGAGTAGGTGTTGCCGTAGGCGTTGATGTTGCCGTAGGTGTAGGTGTTGCAGTAGGTGTGGATGTAACCGTAGGTGTTGGTGTAAATGAAATTTCCGGCGTACCCGAAGGCGCCAACGTGACATTCCTGTTCGGAATATCCGGCGTAACCGGTCTGTCTGTACAGCCGGCAAGCATAACCGCCAACACTGTAATAACCGTCAGAACTATTAAATTACGGTGTTTTCCGTTTTTTTCTCTCATAATATCTCCCCATTTACAGGATTTAAGGCAAATTCAACATTAAAAACCCATTTACCCAAATCTAAATAGGTATTTTAGCAAAACAATCCCCAAAAGTCAATTTTTCTTGCACTTTAGTAAGAAAAAGAGTATTATGATTCCGTTATATTTTTGCAAACCACATAGAAAAACGGAGGACATCCGATGAAACTCTGGGGCGGACGATTTACAAAAGAAACAGACAAACTTGTTAATGATTTTAATGCATCCATATCATTTGACAAACGTTTTTACAAGCAGGATATCACAGGAAGTCTTGCTCACGTCAAAATGCTTGCAAAGCAGGGAATTCTGACTGATTCCGAATGTGCCGGAATCACTGAAGGTCTCAGGGGAATCCTTGAAGATATTGAAACAGGAAAGCTTGAAATTGATGAATCCTTTGAGGACATCCACAGTTTTGTCGAATCAACACTTATTGACCGTATTGGCGATACCGGCAAAAAGCTTCACACCGGTCGCAGCCGTAATGATCAGGTTGCCCTTGATATGCGTCTCTACACGCGCGATGAAGTCATTGCACTTATGGCACTTGTAAAAGAGCTTCTTGAAACACTTCAGGGCATTATGAAAGAACACACAGACACCTACATGCCCGGTTTCACACATCTTCAGAAGGCTCAGCCCGTAACACTTGCACACCATCTGGCTGCTTATTTTGAGATGTTTTTACGCGACCACTCAAGGCTCAATGACCTTTTCGAGCGCATGAATTACTGTCCTCTGGGCGCAGGCGCACTTGCGGGAACCACTTATCCGCTTGACCGTGCTTTTGTCGCAAAGGAGCTTGCTTTCGCAGCAGAAACACGCAACAGCATGGATTCCGTTTCTGACCGTGATTACCTGATTGAGCTTCTTTCGGATCTTTCCATGATTATGATGCACCTTAGCCGTTTCTGTGAGGAAATGATTATCTGGAATACAAACGAATATCGTTTTATTGAGCTTGAAGACACCTATTCAACAGGTTCAAGCATTATGCCTCAGAAGAAAAATCCTGACATTGCCGAGCTGATCCGTGGAAAAACCGGCCGTGTCTACGGTGCCCTCATCTCCATGCTTACAACCCTGAAGGGCCTCCCGCTTGCCTACAACAAGGATCTTCAGGAAGATAAAGAATTCACCTTTGATGCAATTGATACAGCCAAGGGTTGTCTTGTTCTCTTCAACGGAATGATAAAAGCAACAACATTCAATAAAGAAAACATGGCCAAAAGCGCTACCGGCGGCTTTACAAACGCTACCGATGCCGCTGATTACCTTGTAAAGAAGGGCGTTCCGTTCAGAGATGCGCACGGAATCATCGGTCAGTTAGTACTTGCCTGCATAGAAAAAGGCTGTGCTCTTGATGATTTGACAGTAGCTGAGTTCAAACAGTATTCAAACGTTTTTGAAGATGATATCTACGATGCCATCTCCCTTAAGACCTGCGTTGAAAAGCGTAACACCGCAGGTGCACCGGGTTCAGAGGCCATGAAGGCCTATCTTGAGGGTAATGACGCAATTCTTGCAAAATTATAATTTCATTCAGCCAAAAATAATTGTTATATAAACACCGGATTTTCCTTATGGGAAAATACCAAAAAGGAGGCTCATATGAGCGAATACAGTATTTCCAATCTTTATGATCTTTCACACACAATTGCGGCTCCTCTTTTTGCAACCGCAGAAAATCCCTGGGAGCTTCTTCCCAAAATCAGCGCTTATATTTTAGAGTTAGGCGCTACTCTTCCCGCCGATGAATATGAGTGCCGCGAAGGCAACATCTGGATTCACAAGACAGCAACCGTTTTCCCTTCAGCTTACATCCACGGACCGGCTATCATTTGCGAAGGCGCTGAAATCCGCCACTGCGCATTCATCCGCGGAAACGCAATCGTAGGTGCCGGTGCTGTTGTAGGTAACTCCACAGAGCTTAAGAACGTTATTCTTTTTGATAAAGTTCAGGTTCCTCATTACAACTATGTAGGTGATTCAATCCTTGGTTTCAAATCACACATGGGTGCAGGCTCCATAACTTCCAACGTTAAATCAGACAAGACCCTTGCAACCGTTACTCTTCCCGATGGTTCACGTATTGAGACCGGCCTCAAGAAATTCGGCGCAATGCTTGGTGACAACGTAGAAGTAGGCTGCGGTTCCGTTCTTAATCCCGGTACCGTTGTAGGTCGCAACACAAACATTTACCCGCTTTCAATGGTCCGCGGTTTCGTTCCCGCAGGCAGCATTTACAAAAAGCGCGGCGAAGTAGTTGAGAAACATTAATAAAAATAACAATACAAAACAGTGGGGCCGGTTCTTTTGATTCGAAAGAACCGGCCCCACGGCCATTTATAATCCCATTTTACAAATTGTTTTTATCTCAGGAATCCGCTTACTATCTGTGCTTCAGCCTCAGCTTCTGTAAGACCTAAAGTCATAAGCTTTGTAATCTGCTCTCCCGCAATCTTTCCGATAGCTGCTTCATGAATAAGAGCAGCCTCAAGGTGATTGGCGGTTATTTCGGGAATTGCACTTACCGAACCATGGTCCATAAGAATCGCATCGCACTCCGAATGGCCCGTGCAGCAATTGTTTCCATTAATTTTCGAATAGAAAATCTGGTGGGATTCATCCTTGGCTACAGAACGTGAAATCAGATTGCACTTGCAGTTGTAGCCGTCCATATCAATGGCAAAATCAGTCTTTGCATACTGTTTGCCGTGGGTCATAATCTTCTCTTTAATGATTAGTGTTGCACCGTCACCAAGCTTCCCGCCTGTCTTGCGTACAGTTGAATCAACGCCCTTAATCTGGACTGTATCCATTTCCATATAGGCATTTTCGGCAAGGTCGACAATTGTGGTCGGGTTCATGATGCGCTCTCCGTTACCGTCTCCACTGCCATAATGCTTCTCCACGTAAACAAGACGTGAATCTTTTTCAAGATGGAAGCTGTGAATACCGTCATGCTGTGAAGCCTTATCTCCGCCGTTGTGAATGCCACAGCCGGCAACAATCTTTACATCGGCACCCTCACCAATATAAAAATCATTATATACAAGGTCGGTAAGGCCTGTCTGGCTCATAAGAACAGGCAGATGAACACTTTCATTCTTTGTTCCGGGTTTAATGAAAATATCAATTCCCGGCTTGTCTGTTTTCTTTACTATTTCAATGTTTTCGGTTGAATTCATGCCCTCCGACTGCCCGTTAATACGCAGGCTGAAAGCACCCTGCGGGACATCGTGAAGGCCGGTGACCTGTTCAAGAAGGTCAAGCTGTATTTTATCCGGCATAATAAATCTCCTGTATTTTCAATATGCCCCTGCGGGAAATAAAACCTCGCACCGGGCATTCATGTAAAAGTCTTTTCAGCGTTCTGTCTGATATCTGCAGGTCATGCTGTCCGCAGTAAGAAGGCCCGGAAGGACATCATCCTTTTTGCCACTGTCTTTAATTTTTCCTTCAGCAAGAACTATAATCCTGTCTGCAGTATTCAGGATTCGCTCCTGATGGGAAATAATAACGATGGAGCCGTTATTTTCACCATGCATCTTTTCAAATACGCGGATAAGGTTCTGGAAGCTCCAGAGGTCAATTCCGGCCTCAGGCTCATCAAAAATTGCCAGTTCCGGCTTCTTTGCAAGAATTGTGGCAATTTCAATACGTTTCAGTTCACCGCCCGAAAGACTTGCATTAACTTCACGGTTGATATAATCGCGGGCGCAGAGTCCGACTTCGGAAAGAAGTTCGCAAACATTCGGATTCTTTGCGTCCTTTCCTGCTGCCAGCTTAATAAGGTCGCTTACGGTAATGCCCTTAAAGCGGACAGGCTGCTGGAAAGCAAAGCCAATGCCCATGTTTGCACGCTCTGTAATTGACATATCTGTAATATCCTGACCGTTGTAAAAAATCTTACCCGCAGTAGGCTTAATTATACCAATCATAAGCTTTGCAAGGGTTGATTTTCCACCGCCGTTCGGGCCGGTAATAGCTATAAATTCATTATCCTCAACGGTCAGCGAAATATCACGGATGATCTCTTTTCTGGCGGAATCATCGCTGACTTCGTAGGAAACATTCTTAAGTTCTAACATGTTGTCTCCTTATAGTTTCACTTGTTTCTGTCTGAAACAGGTTGCAATGCTCTTTCAGCAAATGCACCAGTGAGATTTTACAACAAAAGCATTACGTATGCAAGCGATTTGTTGAAGCAGCATGTCTCACAAATTGAAACAAAAGCAATGGACTCCTTGCTTTTTCCCCGTTTTTCCTGTATAATGATTTTGTATGTATATAAGAATATACAGAGAAACAAATGTAATCGAAAGGAGTTTTTATCACCGAAATGGACGACCCTGCCGCCATAATTCAATTAATAATCTTATTTGTTCTTATCCTGCTTTCAGCATTCTTTTCATCTGCTGAAACCGCTCTTACATCAGTAAGCAAATTGCGTATTCGTGCCCTTGTTGATGAAGGTAACAAGCGTGCAAAGCTGGTAAACAGGCTTCAGGAAAATCAGGCCAAAATGCTCTCTGCCGTTCTCATCGGCAACAACATCGTAAACCTTTCCGCATCCGCTATTGCTACAATTCTTGCATCGAAAATCAACCTGAGTGCCGGAATTTCAACCGGTGCGCTGACTCTTGTTGTTCTTATCTTTGGAGAAATTACCCCAAAAAGTATTTCCACAATAAATGCAGAGAAAATATCCTTGGCATATGCTCCTGTAATATGGTTTCTGACTAAAATTCTCAGTCCCGTCAGTTTTGTGCTTACACAGTTTTCCCGTCTGCTTCTGCGCATTCTTGGAACTAATCCTGATAAAAAATCAACGGTTACCGAAGATGAACTGCTGACTCTGGTTGACGTTAGTCATGAAGAAGGTGTCATTGAAAAAGAAGAAAAAGAAATGATAAATAACGTAGTGGATTTTGGTGATTCCTACGCAAAAGATGTCATGGTTCCCCGTATCGATATGACCTTTGCCGAAGACACAATGACCTACGAAGAGCTGTCCGAGCTGTTCCGAACCGAGCAATACAGCCGTATTCCCGTTTTTCATGAGACCCGTGAAAACATTCTTGGCATTCTCCACTTAAAGGATTTCTTCTTCTACCGCGGAAAACCTGAGGATTTCAAAATTACCGAACATCTGCGTGAAGCATTTTTCACCTTTGAATATAAGAAAACCTCCGAACTGCTTGCGGAAATGCGCCGCCGTTCGCTTTCAATCGCAATCATCCTTGATGAATACGGTGCAGTATCCGGCCTTGTTTCCATGGAAGATCTGCTTGAAGAAATAGTGGGTGAAATCCGTGACGAATACGATACCGATGAAAAAGACGACATCCGTGATGTTTCGGAAACAGAATTCCTGATTGACGGTCTTACACGTACCGAAGATATTAACGAACGTTTCGGTCTTGAACTCGATACCACAGACCACGATTCCATTGCCGGTCATGTCCTTCACAGGCTTGGTCACATTCCTGTTGTCGGTGAACACATTGATGACTGCAATGCAACCTTTACGGTTGTTTCAATGGATAAAAAACGTATTGCCGAAATAAGGATTAAACTCAAAAGTCCTGTAACCGGCGATTCCGAAGAATAAAGCAAAAGCCTGATGTGCACCTGATGCACACCGGGCTTTTTTAGTTTCATTTTCAATTCAGGGGTTCTTCATAAAGCCCAAGCTTCAGCATCAGTCTCCGGACAATTTTATTCCAGGTCAGAATATAGAAAATAACGGCTCCGGCAAAGTTCAGGATTACATCGTCAATGTCCATATATCCACGGCCTGTAATAAACTGAATCAATTCAATCGCACAGAGGATTCCAAGCATTACCGGGCAGAACCACAAAGGTTTACGCGTCTTCTTGAAAAAGAAGGGAATAATATAACCTGCCGGGCAGAATAAAATCAGATTTCCGAAAAGGTTTTCAATTATGCTTCCCGTATTCATTGTATGCTGCCTGTAAGCCTGAATATAGCTTTTTATTGTTTTGAAAGGCACAAGCGAATACTGCTTCATATTGGCATATTTTCTGTTCATGGTGCCATTTCCATACAGCGCAACCAAAAGAGCCGCACCATACAGAACGGAAACAATAAGCATAATCCACCAAAAGGCCTTTGGTCTGCTCTCACGTTTTGTTCCCGCAAGAAAGAACGCAGCTCCGCCGATAGCCAAAACAAGCATAATCAGCATGACCTCAAGCAATTCACTTCCGACAAATACAGCTGACGGATCAAGCAATACTTCAAGAAGTGAATATGCAAAATAAGCAAACAATGCAAAAAAAGGAATGGATATTATCTTAAAAATAATATTCTTTTTCATCGTACAAATCTCCTCCCAATATACGGTTAAAACCCCGAAAACATTATATATATATATGCTTCAGGTCAAGAGAAATAAAGCCGCCGAAAACATTTTTTCAGTTACCGGCGGCTCATTTTTTCTATATTTTCAGTAATTTTGTTGCAACACCGAAATAAATAAGCAATGACAATGCATCAACTATTGTTGTGATAAACGGACTTGCCATAACAGCAGGGTCAAAGCCGATTCGCTTTGCAAGTACGGGAAGCGTACAACCCACGAATTTTGCAATGACAACCGTAAGTACAAGGGAAATACAGATTACAACCGCAACCATAATATCCACACGGTCAATCAGCAAAAGCTTTGCAAAGTTTGCAACCGCAAGAGTAATGCCGCAAATAATTGCAACACGAAATTCCTTCCAGACAATCTTGAATATATCACGATATTCTATTTCATCAAGTGACAGACCACGGATAATTGTTACGGAAGCCTGTCCGCCCGCATTACCGCCCGTATCCATAAGCATCGGAATAAATGCGGTCAGCACAACACAGGCTGAAAGTGCATCTTCAAAGCCGGAAATAATTTTGCCGGTAAATGTTGCGGAAATCATAAGGAGAAGCAGCCACGGAATACGTTTTTTCCATGTTGCGAACACGCCTGTACGCATATAAGGCTTGTCCGTAGGCATAATAGCTGCCATCTTTTCAATATCTTCCGTAGCCTCCTGCTCAATGATATCGACAATATCATCGATAGTAACGATTCCAACAAGCCTGTTCTCGCTGTCAACAACGGGGAGTGATGTGAAGTCGTATTTTTTGAAGGCATGGGCAACATCTTCCTGGTCAGTAAGCGTTTTTACGGTGATGGTGTTTTCGTTCATAATATCACCGATTTTTTCTTCACGTTCACTGATAATAAGCTTTCTGAGAGAAATGGTTCCTATCAGGCACCTGGATTTGTCCAGGACATAACATATGTCGATAGTTTCTTTATCAACACCGGTTTTTTTAATCTTCAGCAGGGCCTCTTCAACCGTGAGTGACTCTTTTAAGTCAACAAACTTGACAGTCATAATACTGCCGGCCGAGTCCTCCGGGTACTGAAGAAGATTGTTGATATCACGTCTTGTTGCCGGGTCTGTGTTTGCAAGAATCCTGTGCACAACATTTGCGGGCATTTCTTCCATAAGGTCAGCAGCATCATCGGAGAAAAGGTTCTGAACAATGTTGCCGGCTTCCTTATCTGAAAGAGACGTTATAATTTCCTGCTCCTGTTCAATAGGCAGATATGAGAAAACATCTGCAGCGATGCTCTTGGGCAGAATGCGGAAAATCTTCATTCGCTCTTCTGCTTCAAGGTCCTCAAGAATCGATGCGATATCTGCCTCATTCAGTTCAACAACTTCCTGTCTGAATTGAGCATACTGCTTCTGCTCAATCAGTTCTTTCATTCTTTCTACCATAGGCAGCCTCCGGATTATGTAGTTTTATATTAGGGTCAGGCACGGGAACATCCGAACTGTCACACGTTCGAGTCTTCATATAAACCACCTCCTTCTGCTGAAATGATAGAATGCATCAAATTGCGCTTAATATATGATTCCCGGCAATTACAGCCGGGCCATATTTACTTAACGGGCAATTCCTTTTCAAGCTTGTTTGCGGCATCTGCAAGCCAGGTGCCTGTAAGTGTTTCTACAAGACCGCCATCGATAGCCTTCGCGATTGAAGGGTCGATCGGAATCTTTGCAAGAACGGGAATTGCAAATTTTTCTGAAATTTCTTCTGCCTTGCTTTCGCCGAATACGGAGATTTTCTTACCGCAGTCGGGGCACTCAAGATAACTGTAATTTTCAACAAGTCCAAGAACGGGAACGTTCATAAGACGTGCCATGTTGATAGCTTTTGCAACAACCATGGATACCAGATCCTGCGGGCTTGTTACAATTATGATTCCATCAACGGGCAGCGACTGGAATACGGTAAGCGGAACATCACCTGTTCCCGGAGGCATATCAACAAACATGTAGTCTACATCGCCCCAGAGAACATCTGTCCAGAACTGCTTTACGGTTCCCGCAATAACGGGTCCGCGCCATACAACGGGTGTTTCTTTATCTTCAAGAAGAAGGTTAACGCTCATAACCTTGATTTCAGAAGCTGTTTCCTTGGGCAGAATACCAATCTCGCTTGCCTCTGCATTGTCCTTAAGGCCAAAGGCCTTGGGAATTGAAGGGCCGGTAACATCGGCATCAAGAATAGCCGTGCTGTAACCCTTACGGTTCATAAGAACGGACATGTACGATGTTACAAATGATTTGCCTACGCCGCCTTTTCCGCTCACAATGCCGATAACCTTGCCAACGCTGCTGTACTGGTTTAACGGCTCATAAAAATCTTCTTTTTTAGTCTGCTTTGATGAACAGTTTGCGCTGCATGTTGAACAATCATGAGTGCATTCTGAAGTTGTGTTTGTGTTTTCTTCGCTCATTTCTAAACCCTTTCTGAATTACATATCCTCATCGGAATGAGTAAGGATGTCATAACTGTCCGGAGCGCCCTCACCACGGCTAAGCCCGGTAAGACCGGTTCTGACAAATTCGAGAATAGTAAACTCATTCATGACCTTAATGAATGCATCAAGTTTTGCCTGATTGCCTGTAAGTTCAATAAGAAGTGAATCCTGAGCAACATCAACAATCTTCGCACGGAAGATATCCGCAACGGCTGCAACCGACTGGCGTGTGCTGCCGTCCGCCTTTACACGGACAAGCGCCAGTTCCCTGCAAACGGAACGTTCCGGAACAAGCTCACTGATTTCCTTTACGTCTTCAAGCTTCTGAAGCTGGTTTCTGATCTGATCAAGGATATTACTGTCACCGATTGCAACAACAGTCATTCTGGACAGCTTAGGGTTTTCCGTCACACCAACAGTCAGGCTGTCAATGTTATATCCCCTTCGGCTGAAAAGGCCTGCAACACGGCTCAGAACACCGGATGTGTTTTCAACAAGAAGTGAAAGAACGATTTTCTTCATTAGGCTCTCCTTTGAGTTATTCTCTATACGGACAGATTATAATCTTTTGCAGCTCAAAAGTAAACCCAAAAAGCTCAAAGTTTTGCATCATTCAGGCAGAAAAAAACGTTCAAAAAAAACTACTGAGATTTGTTCAAAAAAATGTCGAAAATTGCTACAATCCTAATTGACAACTTATTATGGATATGCTATTCTTTTAGCGGATTTCAAAAATGATATCCATATTTGTTTATTTCTTTAGGAGGAAATTATGCAGAACGGAACAGTTAAGTGGTTCAACGCTAAAAAGGGTTACGGCTTCATTTCTTGTGAAGATGGAACAGACGTTTTCATGCACTACTCCGCAATCAAGATGGACGGCTTCAAGACCATCAATGAAGGCGACAAGGTAGAGTTCGAAGTAACCAACGGCGAAAAAGGCCCGCAGGCAGCTAACGTTACAAAGCTGTAATTTGTAAGATTCACGCAATTGCCTTTGCAATTCAGGAACTACTTATCCGATATATGGATTTCATTATCAAATAAGCTTCTTGTCAGGTGTGGGTTGAAACAAAACAAAATGGATGAAAATCCATAAAAGAGCTGTAAGCATTTGCTTGCAGCTCTTTTTTCGCGGTGACACCCGCCCAAATGAGGCTGTAAAATAACTTGACGAATGCACTTTTAGTTTCGCGTCATAATGTATTTTTTGACTGACAACGTCAGCAAAAAACACATTACGGCGCGAAACTTATTTTGTATCCTGAGTTATTTTAC
>JAZQNE010000009.1:0-18265 GCA_045627185.1 Lachnospiraceae bacterium | reverse complement strand
GCTTTAATGCAGGTCTTATAAGTGCAATTGTCTGCACTGCTGACGGTGATGTTGCACATCAGGTTGACCTGGCGGCTGAAAACAGTCCGACGCTTGTTAACAAAATCATTGTAAACGGCACGCGCGAAGGCTGGCATGAGTTTGACAGGGAACGCAAGGAATTCTCAAAGGGTTTCCTGCGTGACGAAAATGCGCCCGGCGGCGAAGATCCCATGCTTATGTTCTTCACATCCGGCACAACCGGTTATCCGAAAATTGCAACACACAATTACAAATATCCGCTTGGTCACTTTATTACCGCCAGGTACTGGCATAATGTCAATCCGGACGGCCTTCACTTTACAATTGCCGATACCGGCTGGGGCAAGGCGCTCTGGGGCAAGCTTTACGGCCAGTGGCTTTGCGAGGCTGCAACGTTTGTTTATGACTTTGACAGGTTTGATGCAAATGACATCCTGCCTATGTTTGCAAAGTATCATATAACAACCTTCTGCGCACCGCCTACCATGTACCGCTTCTTCATAAAAGAGGACCTTGGCAGGTTTGACCTTTCTTCAATCGAGCATGCGACCATTGCAGGTGAAGCGCTTAACCCCGAGGTTTTCAACAAGTTCTATGAGGCTACGGGTCTGAAGCTTATGGAAGGTTTCGGACAGACAGAAACATCGCTTGTCGTATGCAACCTTGCAGGAACAACCCCGAAGCCCGGTTCAATGGGCAAGCCCAGTCCTCTTTATGATGTTGACATTGTTACGCCTGAAGGAAAATCGGTAGGCGTAGGTGAAATCGGCGAAATTGTCATAAGAACCGATAAAAACGTTCCCTGCGGCCTGTTCATCGGCTATTACAGGGATGAAGAGAAGACAAAAGAGGTTTACCACGATGGCGTTTACCACACCGGTGATACCGCATGGCGTGATGAAGACGGATATTTCTGGTATGTCGGCCGTACAGATGACCTTATCAAGTCTTCCGGATACCGTATCGGACCGTTCGAAATCGAAAGTGTCATCATGGAACTGCCTTATGTACTTGAATGCGCTGTTACAGCCGCTCCCGACCCGATTCGCGGCCAGGTTGTAAAGGCAAATATTGTACTTACAAAGGGCACTGTCGGTACGGACGAACTTAAAAAAGAGATTCAGGTTTATGTCAAGGAGCACACTGCACCTTACAAGTACCCGAGAATTGTTGAATTTATGGATGAGCTGCCGAAAACCATTTCCGGCAAGATCAGAAGAGTACAGCTTAGAGAAAATTAATAGAACAAATCCCTCCTTTACCGGATAGTCGGCAGAGGAGGGATTTTTTGTACATTTGAAAAAAGTCGGCATTGACGCGCCGGTTCACGCATACCACTCAAACCATGAGCATTTTGATGCAAGGAACTTTGAAAGGTTGAACTTGCGGAAATCTTTTAATTCAATGAGTAGGTTTTGATTATTTCGGTTATAATCAAATACCCAGGCCGGACGTAAATAGTAACCATCTGCAATATTATTTTCGCGGAGATATTTGTCTATAACGGGTGCTGCATCCGATGAAAGGTCGGAAATATAATAGAAATCGGCACGTGAGTCAGCAGATATCTGAGACAGGTTGTAGGCTGCAATATAATGATCCGGTTTTGAAAGCGCAAAAAGTGTGTAAACAACGCAAATCACAACAAAGCCGTAACGGAAGAAACTGAAGCTTTCGTTGATTATCGATATTATTACACCCGCCATAAGCAAGAATATTGTTGCAAGAGCAAAAAGGACCATTACTCTTAAAAGAGTGAGCTTGTATTCGCGGATGTACATTACCATGCGGCAGGCGCTTGAAGCAATCATAATATAAGTACAGGCACAGATGATTATCAGTATGACATCAAGAATACGGCTTCTCAGGATGTATTTTTTCATCGCAAGAACAAGAATAATATTCAGAATGCAGACAAAAAGAAGCTGGAAGAACCCTTTTCTGGCATAAGCAGCATATGTAATTCCTTCGGGCAAAGCGAAACGTCCAATAAACAGGTACATTATCTGAATAACCGAAAATACAAGGTAAACCAGCGAAATCAGCGATGTTACCGTAATTGCGGTTATGGGTTCGGACCTGCGATGGTCTGCTACGGTTATGGCATTACCTTTGCTTACGGCATAATGCAGACCACAATATGCGGAAAGAAAAGCAAATAACGTAATAAAAAGGATTTCGAAGAATTTTTTTGTCAATCTGATTTTCTTAAACAGAACGGTAAACATATTTGCAAATACCATATCTGCAGAAGACAACAGTAAACAGAGAATCACAAGGCAGGGAAAAGCAATTGCCAAACCTGTTAACACCTGTCTGTTGTTACGCTTTCTGTTTGAATCGGAGGTTGCCCTTACATATTCGGCTGCTTCGGAAACGGGACTTGTGATAAAGCCAAGGGAAGCAAATACGGCTGAAAAGATTTCACCAAGGTGCTTGCCGAAATCCCATTTTGTTGTATCCGCAAAGTTCATCAGAACCAGGTGAACCGTTAAAAGGAACAGGGCGCAGATGTTAAGTATCTGAATAGTTTTGTTGCCTGTAAGAAAACTGGAAAATGCAATGATTAACATGACAGCTATTACAAAAAGACTACCTTTTTTGGACTTCATGCTGTATCTTTTCAAAGTGTACATAACAAGTGCAATGATTCCCGAAATACAAAAGGGAACGGTAATTCCTGTTATATTTTTGTAAAGACAGAATGTAAAAAGACATGCGTAAATCAGGCACGGGATAATCATTTTGCCGAAAAAGCCTTTTCCGTTTGAGCATGTTGCCGGTGTTGTGTTTTCATTGATTATTTCAGTCATTTTATTATTCTCCGTGTTTTATCTTGATAATTATTCCCTGGATTCCGGACCTGATTTTATTCTTCCTGTACAGGTATGGTTCCTTCGGCATATTCAAGGATATCGCCGGGCTGGCAGGAGAGTGCTTTGCAAATTTTTTCAAGAGTATCGATACGGATTGCCTTGGCTTTGCCGTTTTTTAAGATAGAAATATTGGCCATGGTGATGCCTACCTTTTCTGAAAGTTCGGTTACGCTCATTTTTCGCTTTGCGAGCATAACATCAATATTTACTATTATCATGAGCGCCTCCTTAAATTGTCAGTTCATTTTCGGTACGGATTTCATATGCATGGGCAACAAGTTTGGAAAGAGCATCCGCAAATGCAGCAACAGTAAGAAAAATCACACCGTATAAAGCAAACCTTCCGGAAAGTAACAGGGCAACACCTTTGGTAATTACCAGATTGGAAATTGCATAACCAAACCAGATTCCGCTGACTATAAATAAAAGGTTTCTCATTATTGAGAAGTTTTTTATATTTTCGAGGGAAAACGAGTTATCTTTACCGATTTCCGAACAGACAGAATAGAATCGGAAAAGAATAAGGTAGCAAAGAACCATGGTGACAAAAACCACCAGCAACGGAATGATATGTGATGCGCTGAAATAAAATTCTTCCGGAATCAGTTCGGGATGCCATGTTCCGTCTTTTGACAGTGCAAAGTAAGCTTCGTATACATTTTTAGCCATAAATCCAAAAACCAATAAGCCAACTACACCAATGATTGCAGTAAGAATTTTCAACTTTTTTGCGATAGTTTTTTGTTTCATATTTGGGCCTCTTTCTTTTCTTTTGATTATGCTCCGATTTTGTTTGATTCGGTTGGATTTCATCGAATCAGCTTTATCTGTTTTATTCGGTTCAGTTTTTATTATAATTATAACTTTCTATTTGTCAACATAAACTTATCGCAAAACGATAAATTAATATTAATTCATAATATGATGGGATGAATTGGGATGAATTGTACGCTGAATTGTACAATTTGTACAATTTGGGCCGAGTGCTTTGCCCGAGACTTTTGGATTTTACCCGTGGAATTTTGCGGGAAAATCCGTCCTCTTTTTTATAACTACATTTAGTAAACAATTTCGCTTTTTATGTAAACATTTTCAAAACGCTTGTTTTTTTGTGTATCTTTGTGCTATTATTTCCTGCGAAATTATCTGCGACCCAAAACTGCAGTTTAGTAAAGGATTAGTTTATGAATACCAAAAAATCAGTTTTATTTGTTTCCCTTCTTGTTATTGGGTTAACTTTTATTGCATGTGAGGGAAAAAGGACGAATGTTCCTGTCACTCCCATTCCGACATCTGCACCTTCTGAGACTCCAACGGTTTCCCCGACATTAATTCCTTCCGGCATACCTGAGATTACCGCCGGCGGTAAGCCTGCAAGTGAACCTACGGCTACGCCAACCGGCATAACAGAAATAACTCCCACTACAAATCCAACAACAGGGCCAACAATAACTCCCATTACAAATCCAACAACAGGGCCAACAACAACTCCCGCAACAATTCCCACAACAATTCCCACATCAACTCCCACAATAACTCAGATACCTGCTATGACAGGCTTGCCTGCTGCATCGCCTACAAGTGCACCAACATCAACGCCTACGGTAACTCCGACAAATATGCCGACAGCTGTGGCCGAATGTCTGCCTACACAGGTACCAAATCCCAAAATTATTAAACCGTCAATTGCATTGCCTACTTTGATGCCTATTCCGCAACTCGATGTAGCACGTACGGAGGTTTCGACAAACGGACAGAAAATTGAACGTTCATATGATTCGCAAGACCGTCTGATAATTGATATTTCATATTGGTACAATGGCAATGTACATAATAAGTCTTATTATATTTATGATGCTGAGGGAAATAATTATACACTCAGAAGTATTATTTTTTCTGATGACGGAACGATTTTTTCCGAAAATGAAAGCCGTAATGAAGGGTATAAAGTTACGCATGAAATAAATTACAGATATGATAACAATGGTGTTCTTAGCGAATATTCCGAGAAAAAAACAGTATCGGACACGAAACGCGAAGAAATTTTATATTTGTCTTCTCAGAGAAAAACAACCAGAAATGTTATAACTTATGTTTCTGCAACTGATGATCATATTGCTCAAAATGAAGAATATGTGGACAATGTTCTCAATACAGTTAAGAAATACCGTTATAATCAATACGGATTATCTGAGTGGGAATATACGGAATATTACGATAAAGGTGTGATTTCTTATTCTGTCGAAACAGATTACACCGCCGGTGTTCATCACAAGGAAAAGAAGGTATATTATAAGGGCGGAAAAGTTGATTATTCCGAAGAAGCTTTTTATATTAATCGCGACGACCAGCAGAAGTTTATAAGGTATTATGCTGACGGCAGTATTGAATACAGAATTGAATATGAACGTAATCCGGGATTTTCAATGACTAAATATTCCGGAGATAACAAGCTTATTGAGCGTACAACGTCCGGTAACGGAAAAAAGGTTTCGGAGTATTTCGATAATGGAGTGCTTAAGGAACGTATTGAAACAGAATACCATCCGGATCAAAGTGATAAAATAATAAAAGAGACTAAGTACACCGGTGATAACAGGATTGAATATACCATGGAGTGGACTTACAACTCCAAGTTTTATCCCTTATCTGAAACAAAGTATTCGGGTGACGGAAAACTTGAATATCGAATTGAAAATACATATAGCAGTCAACTCTATCTTGAATACCTGAAAGAGAGCGAAATCAGGTATTCTGCTGATAATAAACAGGTTTACCGGATGGTTTGGAATTATGACTATTATAATACCAACAGGGTTACGCTTGAGGCAAAATACGATGCCGACGATAAGCTTGTTTATAAGCATGAATGGATTAAGGATAACAAGGTAGATCAGCTCTGGTACGACTCGACAGGGAAAGTTGTTGAAAAAATCAACTGTGCTGTTGCGCAGGGCAATACCGGATTAAAGACTCAGAAAACAAGCAAAGGTACGGAATTCAATTTTGTGCCTGTGACTACCAGGCCTTCAAACATTTCAAAGTATAATGCAAATTATTTCAAGTCGGTCCTTAATGAAGCCGTAGGAGAATTTGAGAAGAAGGGCCGTCCGTCAGGCGGTTTGACCGGACAGCTTGATATTCTTGTTAAGAGCTTTTCTGAATTCGTATATTTTGACTATATGGTTATTCCAACATCTGCTAACGGAAAGACGGTAATCAGAAAGTTTGGCGTCGGAACGGTCTGCATCGATGGTCAGATAAAGCGTTATTATGTAGGCGACTGGGATAAGAGACAGTCCCATCCGAACGATGATTCAGCTACAAATACAAGCTGGTACGGAACAAACGAATGCCGTTTTGACTGGGATAACGGACACGGAACGTTTGAATACAGCCTTTTCAAAATAAACGGCAAAAATGTTTATAAGGTTGTATTCAGTAATTTGTGTCTCCCGGATGATTTTGTTCCTGCGACTGTTTATACTATCTGCTTTTTCGATGATGCCGGCATACGTTACATAATTGATTATCAGGAAAAAGTGGACAGAGATCCTATGGAACCCAAGGTAACCAATTATATCAATTTCAATATGCGTGTTATTGACGAAAAAGGTCAGGCATATACGCTCAATGAAGTTGACAATCACCAGAAAACCATTAAATCAAAAGACGGACAATACACTCTTAATCTTTGGTCTGCAAGAGAAAATCCCCAACGTGTTGAGAGTGAATGTTTTGAACTGATTTCGGGCGGATACTCTCTGTTCTTCGGAAGAAGATACACGGGTGATGTAAACACTGAAATGTATATTTTTAATTAATTTTAAGGCAAAGGGTGACAACGGTTTTTCCGATGTCATCCTTTGTTTTATATGCTTGTTTTTTAACTTGCAAAACAATATAATTGATTTATAAAATTGCAGTCAAAAATGCAAAAAAAACAGAGGTGCGTATGAGAAGAAAAATCCCTGCTGAATTCAGCAAACTTGCAAGGTACCTGATCTATAACATGACTCTTGAGGAAAAAGTAAGCCAGACGCTTTACGAAGCACCTGCAATTGAAAGACTTGGAATAAAGGCCTACAACTGGTGGAACGAAGCCCTGCACGGTGTTGCAAGAGCGGGAGTTGCTACTGTATTCCCGCAGGCAATCGGCCTTGCGGCTACCTTTGATGAGAAAATTGTTGAAAGGGCAGCGGAGGTTATTGCAAATGAGGCACGCGCTAAATTCAACATGCAGCAGAAATACGGGGATGCTGACATTTACAAGGGTCTTACGTTCTGGTCACCAAACGTCAATATTTTCCGCGACCCGCGCTGGGGCAGAGGCCATGAGACTTACGGAGAGGATCCGTTTCTTACCGGAAGGCTTGGGGTAAGCTTTGTGAACGGCCTTCAGGGCAAGGATGATACATACCTTAAGGCTGCAGCCTGTGCAAAGCATTTCTGCGTACATTCGGGACCGGAGGACGTTCGTCACGGGTTTAATGCTGTTGTTTCGGACCAGGACCTTAATGAGACATACCTGCCCGCATTTAAGGCATGCGTTGAAGAAGCGGGCGTTGAAGCAGTTATGGGTGCTTACAACAGAACAAATTCAGAACCCTGCTGCGGAAGCGATACTCTCCTGAACAAGACGCTTCGCGAAGAATGGGGCTTTTCCGGCCACGTTACAAGCGACTGCTGGGCAATCAGGGATTTCCATCAGGGTCATAACGTTACATCTACACCTGTAGAATCTGTTGCGCTTGCCATGAATTCGGGATGCGATCTGTGCTGCGGCGAATGCTACAAATATCTCACGGAAGCAGTAGCAAAGGGCCTTGTGGAAGAAACAACTCTTGACCGGGCCGTTGAAAGACTGCTTATTACAAAGTTCAGACTTGGTATCTTTCCCGATTCGTCAAAGCTTGAAAAAGAGTATGCCGATATCGTTAAAATTCTACAAACGTCGTTCGAAAGGACCGGCTTTGGCAAGGGTGATTTTATCGATGTAGATTCGGAAAACAATAGAAATATTAACCTTGAAACTTCAAAAGAATGCATGGTTCTTCTGAAAAATGAAGGAAACCTTCTGCCTCTTGATAAAAAGAAAATTAAGACAATCGGAATTATTGGTCCGAATGCGGACAACAGAAGAGCTCTTGTAGGAAACTATGAGGGTACGGCGTCCGAATATGTGACGGTGCTTGACGGAATCAGGGAAAAGGTCGGAAAGGATGTACGTGTATTGTTTTCTGAAGGCTGCCATTTGTACAAGGGCTTCCTTTCCAGTTTTCTTCACGATAATGACCGTGAATCCGAGGTGCGTGCAATCTGCAATGAGTCCGATGTTGTTGTTGCCGTAATGGGTCTTGACCCTTCTCTTGAAGGTGAAGAAGGCGATCAGGGTAATGCTTATGCAAGCGGAGACAAGCCCAACATTAAATTTCCGGGCCTTCAGGACCGTATTATGAAGGTGATTGCAGAAAGCGGAAAACCTGTTGTACTGCTTGTTCTTTCAGGGTCTGCGCTTGATCTTTCCTACGCAAAGGAAAATATACCCGCAATTATGGAATGCTGGTATCCGGGCGCCCAGGGCGGAAGAGCTGTTGCGGATATTCTGTTTGGTGAATGCTCACCCTCAGGAAAGCTGCCGCTTACTTTCTACCGTTCGACAGATGATATTCCCGCCTTTACGGATTACGCAATGAAGGGCAGAACCTACAGATACCTTGAAAAAGAGCCGGTTTACCCGTTCGGATACGGCTTGAGCTACAATAAATACGAGGCTTGCGGAGCAGTTGTTGTTTCGGGAGACGGCACCGACAGTATACCTGTTGCAGATGAAAAAAATCCGGAAAAAGGCAATGGTACAGCGTTACGTCTGACAAAAAAAAGCCGGATTTCCATCCGGCTTGATGTGAAGAATGCAGGCCGTTACCGGGGCGGCGAAACCGTTCAGGTGTATATTGACACGCCTTTTGTTGAAAACGGTCCCAAAACAAGCCTTAAAGCGCTCAGAAAGGTACATCCCGCACCGGGAAAGACCGAACATGTTGAAATTGACTTAAAATACTCTGATTTTGGTGTTTTTGACAGGAAGGGCTGTCTTATTGTTCCCGACGGCAAATTCACCGTTAAAGTCCGCATAGGGCAGGAAGCAATGGAATTTACCGTCGAAAAATAAGATGATATAATTATCAGCCGAAAGGCACAAGTTCAGAAAAATCATAATCGCTGAAGGCCGGCCCGTCCGTTCCCGGAAGCTTTTCCCAAAGTACAGGTTCCTTGCAGGCTCCTATACTCGGAAATACTTCTCTGATAACGGAAATGCGGAAACGGCCTTTGTTTTTATAATTTATTATTAATTAACAGTTTTTTCGTCTGCTTGCTATTTTCATGGATTTTTGCTATACTCAATGTAATTTTTAAAAGTATTTCTCATAAATTATCTGAAATTGAGAGGCTGCTATGATTCTTACCGGTGCACAGATTTTTATTGAAATATTGAAAGAACATGGAGTTGACACGGTTTTCGGATATCCCGGAAGTTCGGTGCTTGAAATATATGACGAACTTTATAAAAACCGTGATTCAATCCGCCACATTCTGACTTCGCATGAACAGGGCGCTGCACATGCGGCGGACGGCTATGCGCGTGTTTCGGGTAAGACCGGCGTCTGTATTGCAACAAGCGGACCCGGAGCAACCAATCTTGTGACCGGTATTGCAAGTGCTTATATGGATTCGGTTCCCGTGCTGGCCATCACCTGTAATGTTGAAAAGGAACGTCTTGGAAAGGACAGCTTCCAGGAGGTTGACATTACCGGCATAACCATGCCCGTGACAAAGCATGGTTACATTGTAAAGGATATTAATAACCTTGCCAAAATACTTCGCCGTGCCTTTGAAATTACGGTAAGCGGCCGTCCTGGTCCCGTTATCGTTGACATTACAAAGAATGTGCTGACCGACACCGTTGATTTTGAACCGGTCAACATAAAGAAAAGAAAAGCTTCCGGGTGTGAAATCAGGGAAAAGGCGGAATTTAGTGTAACCGAAACCGGTCCTGACGTAAAACCGGAATCAAATTCAGGCTTTGCCGCTCAATTGAAAACTGCCTTAAAGCTTCTGAAAAATGCAAAACGTCCGCTTGTGCTTGCCGGTGGCGGTGTTAACCGCGGAAAAGCCGGCGAAAACGTACAAAAGCTTGCTGAAATTCTTGATGCACCCGTAATATGTTCGCTTATGGGAAAGGGTTCAACCGATGAAACAAACATCCGCTTCTGCGGAATGCTTGGTGTGGAGGGCAGTCCCGCTGCCGGTGAACTTGTTAAACAGTGTGACCTTCTTGTTGCCCTTGGAATCAGGTTCAGTGACCGTATGACCTCTGCCAATCCGGATTTTGCAGGCGATGCAAAGATTGTTCAGCTTGATATCGATCCTGCCGAAATAAATAAAAATGTCATTGTTGATGCATATCTTTTGGGTAATCTGAATGAGACAATGCAGGTTCTTTTATCAGCCTTAAAGCAGCAGGAGCATATTACCTGGAACAGAAAAGCTCAGGCGCTTAAAATGGCTGATGAAAAGAACATAGCTTTGGACTGTGCGGATGAAACACTGTCGGGCCGTGAGATTATTGATGCCGTTAACAAAATCACAAAAGGCAAAGCAATTATTACAACCGAAGTAGGTCAGCACCAGCTTTTTGCAGCAATGGGATATAAAACAGCAAAAGAAGGCATGTTTGTCACATCAGGCGGCCTTGGAACAATGGGCTACGGACTTTCGGCAGCCATTGGAGCAAAACTTGCCAGACCCGGGAGCATGGTAATCAATTTTGCCGGAGACGGCTGTTTCCGTATGAATATGAATGAGCTGCTTACAGCCAGCCGTCATAAAATTCCTGTTGTTCAGATTGTTTTTGATAATCAGGTTCTGGGTCTTGTTTATCACTGGCAGAATGTTCTTTATGAGGGCCGTTATTCCGAAACGGAATTTATGGACCGGCTTGATTTTGTTAAACTTTCAGAGGCATTGGGCGTTAAAGCCTACAGAATCACAAAACCCTCCGAAATTGAAAAGACGCTCAGGGCTGCAATTAAAGCCGATGAACCTGTTGTTATTGACTGTGTAATCAGCGCGGAAACATTGAAATGATAAAAAACACGAAACCGATTGTCTGAAAAATAACGAAACACATAATTATAAGTTTCTCTGATTATTTATGGGTATTTTATTCATTTATGCATGAATAAAATGCCCATTTCTACTATATTTCTAACAATTTTGAATAAATTTATTTTTTATCTGCTTTTTCTGTTGACAAAAAAATAACGAGACATTATAATCAACAAAAAGCACTCGCGTTAACGCATTAAAGCGTTAAAAAAGAAGCGGGATAAAAGGAGGATTTGTATGGCAAGAGTTTATAACTTTTCAGCAGGCCCCGCGGTTCTGCCCGAAGAAGTACTGCGCGAAGCCGCAGACGAAATGTTGGATTATAACGGTACAGGAATGTCCGTTATGGAGATGAGCCATCGATCTAAGGCTTATCAGGAGATTATCGACACTGCTGAGAAGGATCTTCGTGAGCTTATGAATATCCCTGACAATTATAAGGTTCTTTTCCTGCAGGGTGGTGCACACCTTCAGTTTGCAATGGTACCCATGAACCTTATGAAGAATAAAAAAGCGGGCTATGTTCTTACCGGCCAGTGGGCTAAGAAAGCCTTTGCGGAAGCAAAGCTTTATGGCGAAGCTGTTGAGCTTGCATCATCTGCCGATAAAACATTCTCATATATTCCCGATTGCTCCGACCTTCCTGTTACGGATGATATGGACTATGTTTACATCTGTGAGAACAACACCATTTACGGTACAAAGTTCTGGCAGCTTCCCAACACCAAGGGTAAGGATCTTGTAGCAGATGTTTCATCATGCTTCCTTTCTGAGCCTGTTGACGTAAGCAAGTACGCAATCATCTATGGCGGTGTTCAGAAGAACATCGGACCTGCAGGTGTTGTTATTGTAATTATCCGTGAGGATCTTATTACTGAGGATACACTCCCCGGAACACCTACAATGCTTAAATACAAGACCCATGCAGATAACGGCTCAATGTACAATACACCGCCTGCATACGGTATCTACATTTGCGGCAAGGTATTCAAGTGGCTTAAAAAGCAGGGCGGCCTTGCAGAAATGAAGAAACGCAATGAAGAAAAGGCTAAAATCCTTTATGATTTCCTTGACAGCTCCAAGCTTTTCAAGGGCACCGTCCGTAAGGAAGACCGTTCAATCATGAATGTTCCGTTTGTTACCGGCGATGAAGAACTTGATGCAAAATTCATTAAAGAATCAAAAGCAGCAGGTTTTGAGAACCTTAAGGGCCACCGTTCGGTAGGCGGTATGCGTGCAAGTATCTATAATGCTATGCCTAAGGCAGGCGTTGAGGCTCTTGTAGAATTCATGAAGAAGTTTGAAGCAGAAAACCTTAAATAATCCGGTCCGGGAGGTAGAAATATGTTTCAGTATAAATGCTTAAATCCCATCGCCGCTGTAGGCCTTGGTAAGTTTGATAATAATTACGCTGCAACAGAAAACATGGAAGATGCTGATGCAGTTCTTGTAAGAAGCGCAGCCATGCATGATATGGAGCTTCCTTCGAATCTTGTTGCCATTGCACGTGCCGGCGCCGGCGTTAACAACATTCCGCTTGATAAATGTGCTGAGAAAGGCATTGTTGTTTTCAATACACCCGGTGCAAACGCTAACGGTGTTAAGGAGCTTGCTCTTGCAGGCCTTTTGCTTGCATCACGTGATGTTGTAGGCGGTATTAACTGGGTTCAGACCGTAAAGGACGAACCTGATGTTGCAAAACTTGTTGAAAAAGGCAAGAGTAAGTTCGCAGGCAAGGAAATCCAGGGCAAGAAGCTTGGCGTTATCGGCCTTGGTGCAATCGGTGTTCTTGTTGCAAATGCAGCAAAGCGCCTCGGAATGGATGTTTATGGCTGTGACCCTTACATTTCCGTTGATAATGCCTGGATTCTTTCACGTGATGTACATCATGTTAAGACACGTGATGAAATCTATGAAACATGTGATTATATCACCGTTCATGTTCCGCTTATCAAGAACGATGATCCCGCAATCAACACCCAGAAGATGATTGATGCGGCTGCTATCGCAAAAATGAAAGACGGCGTTATCATCTTAAACTTTGCAAGAGACCTTCTTGTAGATGATGATGCCATGGAAGCAGCTCTTGAATCGGGTAAGGTTGCACGCTATGTAACCGATTTCCCGAATGCAAAAACAGCCGGTATGGCAGGCGTTATTGCAATTCCGCACCTTGGTGCATCAACTGAGGAATCAGAGGATAACTGTGCTGTTATGGCTGTTAATGAGCTTCGTGATTACC
The DNA here is from genome assembly GCA_045627185.1 of Lachnospiraceae bacterium. Lineage (GTDB taxonomy): Bacteria > Bacillota > Clostridia > Lachnospirales > Lachnospiraceae > SZUA-448. Next base: position 4,957 of record JAZQNE010000009.1, on the reverse strand, counting down.
TTGAGAACGGTAATATCAGAAATTCCGTTAACTATCCTGCAATAGATGCCGGAATCTGCACAACGGGAACGCGAGTATGTATTAATCATAAGAACATCCCGAACATGCTTACTCAGTTCACCGGTGCTTTCTCAGAGCACAACATCAATATTGAAAACATGGTTAACAAGAGCCGTGGAGAATATGCCATGACAATTCTTGATATTGAAGGAGAAGCCGGAAAGGATATCGTTGATAAACTGAATGCCATTGATGGCGTATTAAAGGTTAGGGTTATTGCATAAAATGTAATAAAACCGGGCTGCTCCAAAATTGAAGCAGCCCTGTTTATGTGGAAGCTGCAGTTGGGTTTGGGCTGACAGTCAGCCCCGTGTTGGTTATTCCGGAAGGGAAAGAAAGTAATGCATAAGGATATTTCATCAGCAGTAATTAACAGATTGCCAAGGTATTACCGTTATCTGGGCGAACTTCTTGAGCACGATGTAATAAGGATTTCATCCAGGGAACTTAGCGAGCGCATGCATGTCACGGCATCGCAGATTCGCCAGGACCTCAATAATTTTGGAGGTTTCGGCCAGCAGGGATACGGTTATAATGTAGCTGTTCTTTACAAGGAAATAGGCAAGATTCTCGGACTCGACAAAAATTATCATTTGATAATCATTGGGGCGGGCAATCTTGGACAGGCCCTTGCAAATTATTCTGACTTTGAAAGGAGAGGCTTTGTTGTCAAGGCGATGTTTGATTCCAACGCAAGCAAGGTTGGACGTCTGATTCGCGGAATTGAGATTCTTCCAATGGAGAAGCTTTCCGATTACGTGAAAAACAACAGAGTAGATATTGCTGCTCTTGCAATTCCCGAAGAAAGAGCACCCCAGATTGCGGCAGAACTTGCCGAAAACGGCGTGAAGGCTTTTTGGAATTTCGCCCACACCGATCTTCATCTTCCCGAATCAATACCCGTACAGAATGTGCATCTTGTTGAAGGCCTGATGCAGCTGTCTTACAAACTTTCGGCTGCTGAAAACGATGAACAGTAAATCAGACATTCGTGCCTCATATATCTGTTTTCGGATTTTTCCGATAAACACATGTATGGGGCATAAAATTATATTAGGGTAAGCTACAGCACATATTGCAATATCGCGGGTAAAAATCGTGCTTGTGTTTTCATGCAAGAAGCCTTATACTTATGACCATGAATTTTATCTGTGATGCAGACTTTTTTGCTTTGATCACAGTATGGACTTTGGTGCATTAAACGCATTACGGTTCAAATTTTTTAACAGAGGCGATTTGTATTATGAATCAGTATTATCGAGTTTGTGCCGATATAAATCTTGACGCGGTTTATTCGAATATTAAGGCAATCCGCGGAAGAATCAAAAAGGGAACAAAACTTATGGCCATCTTAAAGGCAGACGGTTACGGACACGGTGCGGTTCCCATCGCAAAAGCGATTGATTCGCTCACGGATGCTTACGGTGTCGCAATTGTGGAAGAGGGCATTGAACTCAGAAGAGCAGGTATTACCAAGCCTATTCTTATTCTTGGCTATACTGCAAGAGAACTTTATCCCGATGTTGTAAATTATGACATCACCCAGACTATTTTCCAGTATGAAACTGCCGCAACCTTAAATGAGATGGCAAAGGCACTCGGAAAGACTGCCCACATTCATATCAAGCTTGATACAGGCATGAGCCGTATCGGATTTACGCTTAACAGCGACAGCATTAAAGAAATTGTTAAGATTTCAAAGCTTTCCAACATTTCATTGGACGGTATTTTCACTCACTTTGCAAAGGCTGATGAAATCGACAAAGAGGCTACAAAGCTGCAATTTGAGCGTTACATGAACTTTGTAAACAGGCTTGAGGAGAAGGGCATTAATTTCCCCATTAAGCACGTTTCAAACAGTGCTGCAATTATTGACCTGCCCGAATATAATCTTGATATGGTCCGTTGCGGAATCTGCACATACGGCCTGTATCCTTCGGAATTTGTTCAGCGCAATAAGGTTGAACTGACACCCGCAATGGAGCTTCATACTCACATTGCATACATTAAGGAACTTCCCGCAGGAACGCCCATCAGTTATAACGGCACATTTGTTACCGACCGCGTTACAAAGGTGGCAACCATTCCTGTCGGTTACGGTGACGGCTATCCGCGCCTGCTTTCTTCAAAAGGCAGAGTTCTGATTCACGGCAGGTATGCACGTATCCTTGGAAGAGTTTGCATGGACCAGTTTATGGTTGATGTTACGGATATCCCTGAAGCAAAGCAGGATGATTCCGTTGTTCTTCTTGGCAGGGACGGAAATGAAGTTATTACTGCCGAAGAACTTTCAGGTTTTGCCGGTTCGATTAACTATGAATTTGTCTGCGATGTCGGCAAACGTATTCCCCGTGTTTATCACGGTGGCACAGGCTCGCTTGACCAGAGAAGCGATGCATAAATAACAATTTATTTTTCTTTATTCTTGAAAGGAGTATTTTTTTCAAATGGACCATCCCATACGTAGTTTAGTGATGATCGTAGCCCTGATTTTTATCAACGCATTAATTTCTGCTGCTGAGGCAGCACTTTCGTCTCTAAACGAAGCAAACCTCAGGAAGGCTGCTGAAGAAGATGACAAAACCGCAATTAATCTGCTTAAACTTTTAGGCGATGACTTTGAAGGCCGCATGAAGGTGAGCCTTTTCAACGTAATTGAGTTTCTGCTTATCACAGTCAATTTGCTTATCGGTTTTGCTTTTGCCAAAGCAAATTATCCGATTATCCGCGAATTCTTTGCAAAGCTTCTCGGAAAGCCGGAATCAAGCTTCCTTGTACGCCTGATTATGGTTTGCGTAATCATCGTGCTGATTTATCTGATTGTAGTACTCGGAGTTCTTTTCCCGAAGAAGCTCGCAATCAAGCACGCTGAGAAAAAGGCTTATTTTTACGGCCGTGTATTAAAAGGCATTTCCTATATTCTTTATCCGCTTATTTTCCTTGCGGACAGAAACACACGTTTTCTGCTCTGGCTTTTCAGGGTAAAGCCTGAAGAAATTGAGGAAAACGTAACTGAAGAAGAAATCATTTCAATTGTTGCCGAAGGTCAGGAAAACGGTGTTCTTGAAGGCAGTGAGGCTGAGATGATTTCAAACATCATTGAATTTGACGATAAGGTTGTCCGTGACATCATGACACACCGAAAGAAAATTGTCGGAATTGATGATGAAACCACCATGGAGGAAGCTCTTCATTTCATGCTTGATGAGAGCTATACACGTTTCCCGCTGTATCATGAAAATATTGATGATATAGTAGGTATTCTTCACCTTAAGGACGTTATGAAATGTCATCTTGACCCTGTCCTTTCATGCAAAAAGCTTCGCGAGATTGCCACAACGCCTTATTTTGTTCCCGATACACGCAATATTGATTCCCTCCTGCATGATATGCAGAATAACAAAGTTCAGATGGCTGTTGTTATTGATGAATACGGGCAGACCGCAGGAATTATCACTCTTGAGGATATTCTTGAGGAAATTGTTGGTGAGATTCAGGATGAATATGATAACGAACAGGACAGCATTTTTGACCAGGGTGATGATGCTTTCCTTGTAACCGGTGAAACTTCTCTTGAAGAAATTGAAGAAGAAATAGGCATTAAGTTTGAAGAAGAAGATTATGATAATTATGATACTCTGAACGGATTGCTTATTTCCAAGCTTGGCCGTATTCCGGCGGATGGTGAACAGGAAGTTATTGAAATTCTTGGGTTCAGATTTGAAATAATTGATACAGCTAATAAGATGATCCAGATGGTTCGTGTTTCAAAACTGGAAGAAAATGAAGAAACAGAAGAATAATTTTTAAAAACTAATCGGGCAGACCTTTATCTGCCCGATTGGTTTTCACTTGCGTATAATAGGGTGGGAGTAGAAAGTGTTTTATCACTTCTGTAGGTACGATTATAAAGGTTAAATGTGTCCACGAAATGATAACTATTTGAAATATAAATTAACTATTTGTGAACAAAATGACTTTGAAAATGTAACTTTTTCAATTATACCGTATATTTTGGAGGAAAAAATCTTGAAGATTACAGTGATTTGTGTAGGAAAATTAAAGGAAAGCTTTCATACGGATGCCGTTTCGGAATATAAAAAACGTTTGTCAGCATACTGCAAGCTTGAAATTGTAGAACTTCAGGACGAAAAAACTCCGGATAATGCTTCTGAGGCTGAAAACCTGAAAATCAAAGAAACAGAAGGCAAAAAGATCCTTAAGCAGATTAAGGATGATGCAAAAGTGATTGCACTTGCCATAGAAGGAAAACAGTACACATCCGAAGGCTTTGCCGAACTGATTGAAAAGACCGGTGTATCGGGCTGCGGGCACATCCAGTTCATTATTGGCGGATCGCTCGGACTTTCGCAGGAAGTTCTGAACCGTGCGGATCTGCTGCTTTCATTTTCAAAAATGACATTTCCTCACCAGCTCATGCGTACAATCCTGCTTGAGCAGATTTACAGGGCGTACAGAATTAATAATGGGGAGCCGTATCATAAATAGCGGGTGGACCATGAGGACGGGGTTAGTGGCTCAGTTCATCTTTTGGAGCCAATAAGGAAAAAGGACTTAAATATATACAAACTTGATAAGTTTATTATAATATGTTACAATATCCGAAAAGTCGAATTGATGTTAGAAAGGATATTATATCATGGAAATATATGAAAAAATCTTTGCAAGATTAGATGAATTACATATGACGCAGCTTGAATTGTCCAGAAGAACCGGAATTGCTACCAGTACTATCTGTGATTGGAAGAAGAAAAAGATTAATCCGCAGTCAGATAAAATAGTAAGTATTTGTAAAGCACTTGAGATATCAATCGTAGATTTGCTTTGTTCAGATGAAATGGTTTCAAACTCAGAGAAACGTCTATTGCGTTATTAT
>JAZQNE010000008.1:0-13368 GCA_045627185.1 Lachnospiraceae bacterium | reverse complement strand
CAATCAAGTGCCACAAGAAATTCACCGCTCAGGTTTACGTTCTGACTAAGGTTGTAGGTGGTCGTCATACACCTTTCTTCAACAACTATCGTCCTCAGTTCTACTTCAGAACAACACACGTTACCGGTGTTATCAACCTTCCTGAAGGCACTGAAATGTGCATGCCCGGTGATAACGTTGAGATGACAATCGAACTCATCCATCCTATCGCTATGGAGCAGGGTCTTACTTTCGCTATCCGTGAAGGTGGCCGTACAGTAGGTTCAGGCCGTGTTGCTACAATCATCGAGTAATTCATGACAATTGAACTTGTTCAGTTGTATCCTGTGATTGTTCACAAAACTGGATTTTTTAAGGGTTTCGGGTTTCGGCTCGGAACCCTTTTTGCGTGAAAGCAGAGTGAGGATTGTGAAGATGTGTATGGAGCTTGCTCCAATACACATCCTCACAATCCGAACGAGCAACATACACGAAATAGCGCTTTTGCGAGCGAAGCGAAGCAAAAAAGTGCGCTATGAGTGCATGTTGAGCGATGCGGGAGCGCGAAGCGCGGAATTACACTGTTAAAAAGTCATGATTCCTATTGGCAGGCATAATTTTAGCTTATTTTGATAAAAATGTTCGGTTAACTTGAATAAACATGTTTTATAATATATAATTCTGGATAGCAGGCAGGAAGCCCCGGTGAACCAAATGCCGGTGTGGTTCGTTCGGCAAAGAAAAACCGGATTAACTATGTTATTCATAAATGGTGTTTATAAACAAATGAATGCTGCGTTTTTTTACTATCATACGCAGGATAAGGCATTTATGGGCTTTTTCATCAAAATTGTACAAGCTGCAACAGTCGCCGGAGGACGAAAAAATGAAATTCGAACCGAAAGAAATTATTCTTAAAGACGGACGCAAGTGCATATTGTGTCCCACAACTGCCGAATACGCAGCAGATATGATTGAATACTTGAAAATTACTGCTTCGGAAAGCCCTTATCTTCTCCGCTATCCTGATGAGGTTCAATATACAATTGAGGGCGAAAAAGAAATCCTGACGCGAATTTATGGAAATGAACGCTCCATAATGATGCTTGCCCTGGTGGACGGTAAAGTTGCCGGAAATGCGGGCGTTGACGGCCTTGGAGCTAAACGCAGGGTGCTTCACAGGTGCTCCCTTGCAATTGCTTTGTATAAGGAATTTTGGGGACTGGGTATAGGAAAGGCTATGATAGAATATCTGTGTGAACTTGCTGCGAAAATCGGTTATGAGCAGATGGAACTTGAAGTGGTTGACGGAAATGAAAGGGCCCGTAATCTTTATAAAATATGTGGCTTTGTCGAAACCGGAAGACACGTTGACGCCATGAAATATGACGATGGAACTTACCGTGATGAATTGATAATGATCAGAAAGTTGTGAAACAGGTCTGTATGAAGCATGCGGACACAGAAAACCATGAATCGTTCCTGTGTGAAGTATATGAAATAAGGAGGATTTTTATGAAGATTATTGAATATTTTTCAAGTGAAGACAAAGCTCTCTGGCACAATCAGATGATGGCCTGTGACTGGGGTGCCGGCCAATGGCTTGGAGAGCTGCTGCGTGACAATGATTTGCAAAACAAGGTTGGTGAGGGCGTACTTGTCCCGATGCTTACTGACGGTGATAAACTGGTATCCTTCTGTACATTTGCGCCGCTTGATGAAATCCAGCCCACAGATCTTACACCCTGGATCGGCTTTGTATATACATTTCCCGAATACAGAGGACATCGTTATGCGGGACGGCTTATTGAATGGGCTGAAGGTGTTGCAAAAGCACGGGGGCATGAAGCTGTTTACATTTCTACAGACCATGTAGGTCTGTATGAAGTCTACGGCTATGAGTTTTTCACTACAATGAAAAGCATAGACGATGATGAATGCAGGATATATCGTAAAATGCTTCAGACGGAGGGCTTTGCAAAGTAGTCACGATGGGGCACGGAGCGCAGCATCCTTGAGAAAATCTGAAATCATAATACATTTATATTGCGGTTTTTTGCCCGATCATTTGTATGATTAAGGGAAAGCCGCTTTTTTTTATCACAATCCGCACACAATTAGCACACAAATTGACGTTATAATTACAGCATTGATATGAAATTTGGTGACGTAACCCTTATAGGTTATTATCTTAATAAGGCGTGCTGCATACATAACCCAAGCATGAATCGAGGAACTTAAATGAAAAAGAAAATTGCCCTCATCTTAATAATGTCTATGATTTTCAGCCTTACATCCTGCACAAAGCCGGCAAGCACGGTAAATCAGCAGAATCAGAATGCCGGAGGGCATCTGCTTACTGATATTCCGCTTCCGACGGGTGAATTAAAATCCGATATTCCCGGAGCAAACGGTTCTTCTCAGGGGAACACATCCGGTAATAATCAGGATGCGGAGCAGAAATATTCTGCATCATCAGATGATTTGACCGACACATCCTTCGAAATTAAAGACAGTGATTATTACATTGATTACACAGAAAAGGATTATACAAAGATATCCCTGACGGGCAAATCTGCTTCCGTAACGGGCAAAAAAGCTGATTCCGTGACTGTTTCCGACGGAAACATTACAATTACCGAAAAAGGCACATACGTGCTTGAAGGTACCTTTGAGGGCACTGTTACCGTAAATGTATCAAAAGATGATAAAGTGCGCCTTGCACTGAATAACGTGTCAATAACGGCTTCAAACGGGCCTGCCGTGAGCGGAATATCGTGCGACAAGCTGATTGTTATGCTTCCTGAAGGCACAATTAATACGCTGACCGATGCAGCAAAATATGCCGATACATCAGACGATGCTCCGAACGCCTGCCTTTACTGCAAGGATGACATGACAATCAACGGAACGGGCACACTGACGGTAAACGGCAATTACAAGCACGGAATTTCAACCAAGGATGACCTTAAGGTTGTTGACGGAAATATTACCGTAACATCAAAAGAAGATGCCGTAAGAGGCCATGATTCGTTGTATATAATAGGCGGAACGCTGAATATTTCCGCCGGAGACGATGCAATTCATTCGGATTATGAAATTCGGATTGACGCCGGAAATATTGATATTACAAAGAGCTATGAGGGTATTGAAGCAGCTGTGATTACGGTTAACGGCGGCAATATTTCTGTTGTGGCTTCGGATGACGGTTTTAATGCCAGTGGCGGAACAGGCTTTTTTGGTGGCGGAATGGGCTTTGGCAGACGTTCTACGCCAACTCCCACACCCGAACCCGGTAAGGAGGTTAAGGCAGTTCCGGACCCGCATATTTACATTAACGGCGGAAATATATATGTCAATTCCAAGGGCGATGGAATCGACTCCAACGGGGATATTGACATGAACGGCGGAACAGTTGTTGTCAGCGGACCGTCTGACAGCGGAAACAATGCTACGGACTATGACGGAACATTTCTTATGAATGGCGGCCTGATTGTGGCAAGCGGTTCATCAGGTATGTACCAGTCAATATCATCCGGTTCGAAATGCTATGCAATTGATTATATTTCAAACAGCTATATAAATGCAGGAACAGAAGCTTCGCTGTATGACGGCGAAACAAAAATGTTCAGCTTCACTGTTGACAAGCGTGCAAACGCAATTCTGATTGCGGGCGACTGCCTTGAAAAGGATAAGGAATACAAACTTGTTCTTGGTTCAACAAGTGTAAGTGTTACTGCCGGTGAAGGCTCATCGCAGGGCGGTTTCGGCCCGGGCGGTGGATTTGGCCCCGGCGGCGGTGGCGGCGGTGGCTGGCCCGGTGGCGGAAGACGGTAACTGAATACGTTTGATTCCCATATTTTGCGGATACCCTCCTTATTGGGGTAAAACCCGGTAAGGAGGGTTCTCTCCGTTTTACGCCTTGTTTCTTTTAAGAACATAGCACTTTTGGTTCAAAAAAAACTTGTGTTTTTGATAAAAATTGTAGTAAAATCATCTGAGATTATGTTTGGAGGTTGATATGTGGTTTGTATTTGCTTTGATTACGTTTTTTGCCTGGGGTGCAGCTGATCTGTTTTATAAAAAAGGGAATGATGAAGAAGAGCGTTTTTCGCATCTTAAAACATCAATAATTGTCGGAGTTGTAATGGGTATCACTGCCATCGCGACAATCTTCATTAAGGACATTGATTATGATTTTCGGAATCTGTATATCTATCTGCCTGTTTCTGCAATGTATATTCTGTCAATGACGGTCGGGTATTTCGGACTGAGATATCTTGAAGTTTCGGTTTCATCGCCTATTCAAAATGCATCGGGCGCTGTTTCGGCACTGCTTCTTATGATTGTGCTTCATGAGATTCCGGATTTTCTTTCGATTTTAGCAATTATACTGATTACTGCCGGTGTTGTTCTGCTTGGAGTAATTGAACGGAAAAAGGAGCTTGAATATTACAGTGAGACCGGAAACCGATATAAGATTGGCCTTATTGCTTTTATGATGCCTATCCTTTACTGCTTTATTGATTCTCTTGGAACATTTCTTGACGGTTATTACCTTGACGATTTTACCACAACCCCGCTTGTCGGTGTAACGGCTGACAACTTTGAGGACGTTGCCAATATCTCATATGAGTTGACATTCTTTATTGTGGCTGTCTTTTTATTCATTTTTGTCCGTTTTATAAAGCAGGAGAAAATTGCTCCGAAAATGCAGAAGGACAGACTGTGTGCAGCTCTTTTTGAAACCGCCGGTCAGTATACCTATGTTTATGCTCTTGCGGGCAACGGAATAGTTGCAGCACCCATGATTGCCTCGTATTGTGTTGCTTCTGTTATTTTTGCAAGAGTGTTTATTAAGGAGAAGCTTTCAAAAAAACAATATTGTGTTATTGCGCTTGTATTCGTTGGAATTCTTCTGCTGGGAATTGTCGAAGGGCTTGAAGAAGGCTGATAAAACTGCTTTGCATGAATGGGTCCTAAAAATCTTCACCAAAATGTATAAATTTTTGATATATTTTCGCAAAACATGTTGCAATAAATGTATCTAGGTGCTATAATTTATACGATTTACGTGCAAAATAGAAAATAATCCTTTGTTTTGGGCTATTTTGCAAAAATAACAGCTCTCAACACGCTGAAATCGCAAAAGAGCTGTGGGTGGAACGGAGATGCTTCCTATGCAGGACACACGTAGTGTTAATATGAAAAAAGTCATGAGAACCTGCATTATCGCTATGGTTCTGATTTTTGTGGCCGGAACTGTGGGTCTTGGTTTGGTTTTTATTCAGCTTGATAAGAGTTATGAACGTCAGAGTGAGATGGCATCCATCATCCAGCAGGGTGGTACGGTATCTGATGCGGAACGTGATGCTGTTGCTGCGGATATTGACCGCTACCGTGCGATAATTATCAATCATTCACTTGTTCTTGCGGCTTTTGTTCTTGCTGATGTGGCAGTTGCTTTCATTTTCTATCGTACCAGCATGAAACAGACAAAGAAACAGATATACAAAATTGCTTATGAAGATGAAGTAACAGGCCTTCCCACAAAGGCCAAGCATCGTAACGATGTCGAGGAATTCCTTCCGAAGGCCAAAGGCCAGTATGTCTATGTCTCCATGGAAATTGACAATTTTAAATATGTCAATGAAATGTATGGTTATTCTTTTGGTAATTACACCTTGAAATATGTTGCTACCGAGATATCAAAGGAACTTCGCGGTGATGAGCTTTTTGCCCGTACCGGCGGCGCTCATTTCGGTCTGCTTCTCCGTTATGTAAACGATGAAGCTCTTGAAGGCAGACTTCGCGGCTGGTTCGAAAAAATAGGCCATATGCGTAACAAAGACCGTGGAAATGTCTACAATCTGACATTTACCTGCGGTGTTTACAGAATCCGTGATAATCATGAAGATGCAGGCCGTGCAAGAGAATGTGCAAACATTGCCCGTGAATCGGCAAGACATCTGGCCGACAATGCAATTGAGTTCTTTGATGAGGATCTTCAGAAGAAACAGGCGGCACTTGCCGAACTTGAATTTGAAATGCATTCGGCATTCAGGGACAGGCAGTTTGAGGTTTATCTGCAGCCCAAATATTCAACCTCCGATGAAGTAATTGTCGGAGCCGAAGCGCTGATCCGCTGGCAGCATCCCACAAAGGGCATGATTTATCCGAGCGATTTCATTCCGCTTTTTGAATCGAACGGTTTTATTGTAAAGATTGATTATTTTGTTCTTGAAGAAGTTTGCAAGTGCATTCGCGGCTGGATAGACGATGATATCGATCCCGTTGTTGTATCGGTCAACCTTTCAAGAATTCATCTGTATGATTCGGAACTTGTAACAAAACTTGTTGAGATTGTTGATACATACAAGGTTCCGCATGAACTGATTGAATTTGAGCTTACGGAAACGGTTCTTTTTGATGAGCTTGAATATCTTCTTGAAGTAATGACAAAACTGAAGGAGGCCGGTTTTATTCTGTCAATGGATGATTTCGGTTCCGGCTATTCTTCCCTTAATATGCTTAAACGTCTTCCTGTTGATGTCTTAAAGCTTGATAAGGGCTTTATGGATAACTTCCGTGAGGATGAGCCTGATAACAAAGATAAAACTATTATTTCCCATGTTATTTCCATGGCAAAGGACCTTGATATGGAAGTTCTTGCAGAAGGCGTTGAGAGTGAGAGCCAGAAGAAATTCCTTAAACAGACCGATTGTGATATGATTCAGGGCTATTTTTATTCGAAGCCTATCAGACTTGAACAATTTGACACAGAGTTTCGTAAGAAACGTTCAAAAGGAAGCAAATAATTTGCTTCCTTTTTTAACGAGTTCATGATTTTGGAAATTAGAAATATGTAACAGTAAACTTAACCTCATTTTAGGCATATTGCACAAAGTTAAAAATTGGGTGTCTATCAATCTAGAATCAATTGTGGATAACTTTTGCTACAAGTGTAGATAACCCCCATAAAAAAGCCTTGAAAATAGAGTTATGAACCAAGTTATCCACATTATCCACAATTAATAACCACACCTGTCGACGTTGAAATGTCAGGTTGTATTAAGTAGAATTAGGTACTTAAATGGTACTTTTGACGAAAAAGTACAAATCGAAAAAAAAGTAGTTGACAAAAATATTTTCAAAAAATACACATAATATGAAGAAGTTTTCGAAATATTATATGTGAATAAACTGTTAATTTTGAAAATAGACTTGATGAAAACGATAAACTGTGATATACTAACCAGTACGTGAAGGGACAATTTTCTCTTTTCGTAATTCACAATAAAGGAGTTGGTGTATATGAAGTTTGTAATCACCGGCAAGAACATTGATGTAACAAATTCACTGAGAAACATTATCGAAGAAAAGATTGGAAAACTGGAGAAGTTTTTCACACAGGAAACAGAAGCACATGTCACCCTGAGTGTTCAGAAGGACCGTCAGAAGATTGAAGTTACAATCCCGGTTAAGGGTACAATTATCAGAGCCGAACAGGAAAGCTCAGATATGTATGCAGCAGTTGATCTGGTTGAAGAAATTATTGAGCGCCAGATGAAAAAATACAAGAACAAGATAATTGAATCAAAACAGGACGCTACAAGCTTTGCAAAGAGCTTCCTGGACGAAGAATTGATTGACGACGACACAATTGAGATTACCCGAATGAAGAAATTTGCGGTTAAGCCTATGGACCCTGAAGAAGCTTGTGTACAGATGGAGCTTCTCGGACATAATTTCTTCGTATTCCGTAACATGGAAACAGATGAAGTAAACGTAGTTTACAAGAGAAAAGGCCGCTTTAATTCATACGGTCTGATTGAACCCGAAGCATAAGCACTAAAAAAGTTATGCACAGGGGAAACCGAAAACCCGGTTTTCCCTGTGCATTTTTTTACAGATTTAATCCTTTTGTTTCGGAAACGCCTGTCATCAGGTTCATACACTGGATTGCTGCTCCCGAGGCTCCTTTGCCAAGGTTATCGAAGCGCGATGAGAGGATTATGCGGTCATCGTTGCCATAAATGAGAATTTCCATGCCGTCATAGCCACGTAGCGTGTTTGCGGGCAGGAAATTACTCGAAACAAGGTCATTCCCTTCGGGAAGAACGCGGATGAACGGCTTGCCTGCGTAATATTCCTCAAAATATGATGAAATTTCGGATACGGACATTTTTTTTGCGAGCATGTCACGGTGAATAGGAAGCGTAACAAGCATTCCGCTGTGGAAATCAGAAATGTAAGGCAGAAATACAGGCTCATGAGAAAGACCGGGGATTGCCTTCATTTCCTTTAAGTGCTTGTGCTGCTGGGTAAGTGCATACTGACGGGGTGAACAGAGCGGGTCGGGCGAAACGGAATTTCTTGCCTCCGAGTCCTCATATACGGCAATTGTTTTTTTGCCTGCCCCACTGTAGCCTGAAATTGCAGTGATTGAAAGTAAGGCGTCTTTTGGAAGAATACCGCCTGCAACAAGCGGGTAGGCAAGAGCAATGAAGCCGCTTGCGTAGCAGCCCGGAACTGCAACACGCTTTCCGGTGATTATTGCATTTCTGTGTGCATCGGAAAGTTCGGGAAAACCGTAACTCCAGCCCGGCATGGTACGGTGTGCGGTTGATGCATCAATTATTCTGACATTATCGTTTTCAATATAGCTGACAGCTTCGATTGAAGCTGCGTCCGGCAGGCACAGGAAGGTTATGTCGGACTCATTGATTTTCTTTTTGATTTCAGCGGGATCCTTGCGCAGCTCTGAGGCGATGGGGATGAGTTCTACATCATCACGCCCTTCGAAACGCTCGATTATCCTTAATCCGGTTGTTCCTTCGGAACCATTGATAAATACACGTGTTTTCTTCATAACAATCCTTTCGCGTCACTTCACGCTCTTGATTTTTTGTAGAAAAAATGCTTTAATATCGTTACAAATCATAACAAAACGAAATTAAAAAATCAATGGAGTCTCATAAAATGAATAAAAAAATAATCCACATGGCATACGGTGCTGCCATAGCGGCTCTGTATGTCGTTCTGACATTCGCGTTTCAGGCTTTTGCCTCCGGCGCTGTGCAGGTCAGAGTGGCGGAAATGCTGACAATTATGCCGGTATTTACTTCATACGCAATCCCGGGGCTTGCGATTGGGTGTCTTCTTGCAAACATTTTCACGGGATGCCTTGTGCCGGATATCATATTCGGAACTCTTGCAACAGTGCTTGGCGCAATCGGTACGAGGCTTTTGCGGAAGAAGCCTTTTCTTGCAATTATTCCGCCTGTTTTATCAAATTCCCTGATCATTCCCTTTGTGATTAAGAAGTGTTATATGGACACAACACCGCTTCCACTGCTTATTTTGTTCATTGCAGCCGGAGAAATTATATCAATTGGTGTATTTGGGACCATTTTGTTGGTGACATTACGCAAATATTCGAGTAAAATATACTTGTCTGAATAAATCTTGTTTATCTTCCACGGAGAAGAAGAAAGGAAATGCATGGCAAAAATAGTTATGGGATATTGGGACTGTGAAAACTGCGGCAGAAGCGTTAAGGGTACGCTTCGCGTTTGTCCCGGCTGCAGTCATCCTAGAGGAGCTGAAGTCAAGTTTTACATGAAAGACGTTGAGTATCTGACAGAAGAAGAGGCTGCAAAGGTTGGCATGAAGCCCGACTGGCTCTGCGAATACTGCGGAACTTACAATAATGATCAGAAAATCAACTGTGAAGGCTGTGGTGCACCTCGCAGCAATAATGATTATTTTGACAATAACACGGAAACAGAGCGTTCTGTCGAAAAAGAAGAAGACCGTTGGGAATGTGCATATTGCGGCGCAATGAATCCGCCCGCTGCTGACCACTGTGCAGTCTGCAAGGCTGAAAAGTGTGTTAAGGAGCCCGAACCGGAACCGGTGGTTGAAAAACCCAAGAAAAAGGCCGGCTTCCTTGTTAAGCTTTTCCTGTTAATCTGCATCGGTCTTGCTGTTTTTGGTATCGTAAATGCTATCCCCAAGACAAAATCAATTGACGTAAACGCTATTTCATGGGTTTCATCATATGATGTTGAAAAGAGCGGTTCAGAGGCCGTCAAAGTAACAAGTAAGGCTGAAATACCGGAAGGTGCTGACTACAAGGAAGAACTTGAAAGCTATACAGAGAGAGAAAAAGTCGGTACACACAAGGAAATCAAATATGTTGACCTTGGTAACGGAACCTTTGAGGAACAGGAAGTTGATGTTGATGATTACGAAGACGTATTAAAGACAAGAACTGTTTATTACTATTCGAAATCAGTCTGGAAGAAGACAAGCACCCAGAAGAAAGAAGGCACGGGAACCGATGTCCAGTATGCGGACTACCAGCTTGCAAATGACGAACGTTCCGCAAACATCAAGGTTGTTTATACAATCAAGGGAACGAACGATAAAGGCAAAGAAGTATCATATAAGCTCACGGTTGCCGATGATGCAAAGAATTATGATACCGTAAAGGCTATGGTTCCGAGACTTGGAACCGGCAAAAAAATGACATTCCGCGTTCGTGGTGGAGAAATAATCGAAATCGTTGAATAAGATTTAACGGAATCGGAAAAGAAGAGGAGAAAAAAATGAAATTCAGTGAAATGCCGTATTCACGGCCTGATTTTGATGAAGTAAAAGCGCAGTTTGAGGCTTTGATTGCTGATTTTAAGGCCGCAAAATCAGGTGAAGAACAGTGGGAAGTGCATCAGCGTTATTACAAGCTCACCAAGCATCTGAGCTCAATGACAACTCTTGCACATATCCGCAACACCATCAATACAGAGGATCCTTTTTACAAGGCAGAGCAGGAATACTTTGATAAGACCGGTCCCATGCTCGGCGCTTACTATAACAAGTACAGCAGAGCACTTTATGAGTCACCTTACCGTGATTTCCTTGAGAAAAAGATTGGTCCCGTAGCATTTAAGAATACAGAGCTGGGTCTTAAGAGCTTTGATGAAAAGCTTATTCCGCTCATGCAGGAAGAAAATGCCCTTACTACCGAATATGAGAACCTTCTTGCATCCGCTAAGATTGACTGGGAGGGTGAAACACTGAACCTTTCAATGCTCGGAAAATATACAAAATCATCCGACCGTGAAACACGTATCAAAGCCTGGAAAAAGAACACAGAATTCTTTGAGGCAAACGCTGGCAAGTTTGATGAACTTTATGACAAGCTTGTAAAGAACCGTGATGCACAGGCAAAAGCACTCGGATATGAAAACTATGTTACACTTGGCTATTACAGAATGCAGAGAAACTGTTATGATGCCAAAATGGTCAAATGTTTCCGTGACCAGGTAAAGAAATACCTTGTACCCCTTGCTGAGAAGCTCCACGATGCCCGTAGAGAGCGTTTGGGCCTTGACAAGCTTTATTATTACGATGAAGGCGTAAACTTCAAAAATGGCAATCCTGCGCCCACAGGAACACCTGAGGAAATTCTTGCGGAAGGTCAGAAGATGTATTCCGAACTTTCGGCCGAAACAAAGGAATTCTTTGATTTCATGATGGAAAATGAGCTGTTTGACGTACTTGGCCGTAAGGGCAAACGTACAGGCGGCTATATGACCTACATTCCTGATTACAATTCACCTTTCGTATTTGCAAACTTCAACGGTACAAGCGGTGATGTAGACGTAATCACACATGAGTGCGGTCATGCATTCCAGGGCTTTATCGCAGGTAAGGATCCCATTCTTGAGCACGCCGATATCGGCATGGAAACAGCTGAAATCCACTCAATGTCAATGGAATTCTTCACAGAACCCTGGATGGAAAAATTCTTTGGACCGCGTGCAGACGAATATCGTGCAATGCATCTTGAGGAAGCTGTTGAATTCATCCCTTACGGCTGTATGGTTGATGAATTCCAGCATGAAGTATTTGAGCATCCCGAAATGACTCCCGCTGAGCGTAAGGCTACATGGAGACGCCTTGAGAAAGAATATAAGCCGCATCTTGATTACACAGGCAATGAATTCCTTGAAGCAGGCGGCTACTGGCAGCGCCAGCACCACATCTACTCACTGCCGTTCTACTACATTGATTACTGTCTTGCACAGACCTGTGCCCTTGAGTTCAAGGTCTGGATGGATGAAGACTACAAGGCTGCATGGAACAGCTATCTGAAGCTCTGTGAGCTTTCAGCATCAGGTTTCTTTAACGATATGGTTAAAGAAGTCGGTATCAAATGCCCGCTTGAGGAAGGCTGCCTTGAAGGCGTAGTAAAGGGAATTGAGAAAAAGCTTTAATGGGAGGAATCCGGCATGAGTATTGCGGATGAGATTTTTATCAGAACATGTAAAGATATCCTTGAAAACGGAACTGATACACAGGGCGAAAAGGTAAGACCTCACTGGGCTGACGGTGAGCCTGCTTATACAATCAAGCGTTTCGGTGTGGTTAACAGGTATGACCTTTCAAGGGAATTCCCGATTGTAACACTCAGACGTACAGCCATAAAGACCTGTATTGATGAGCTTCTCTGGATCTGGCAGAAGAAATCAAACAATATTCATGATCTTGGCAGTCACATCTGGGACAGCTGGGCTGATGAAACAGGCAGTATCGGAAAGGCTTACGGCTATCAGCTTTCGGTTAAGCACAAATATCCGGAAGGTGAGATGGACCAGGTTGACCGTGTTCTTTATGACCTGAAGAACAATCCTTACAGCCGCCGTATCATGACAAACATTTATGTTCATCAGGACCTGAATGAGATGCATCTTTATCCTTGTGCTTACAGCATGACCTTTAACGTAACAAAGGGCGAAAACGGAAAGCTTAAGCTCAATTCAATCCTCAATCAGCGTTCAAACGATATTCTGGCCGCAAATGCCATGAATGTCTGCCAGTATGCGGTTCTTACGCATATGTTTGCACAGGCCTCCGGTATGGAGGTTGGAGAATTTGTGCATGTAATAGCAGATGCGCATATTTATGACCGTCATGTTCCAATTGTTAAGGAACTGATTGAACGTCCCGCATTTCCTGCACCGACCTTCCGCCTGAATCCCGATGTTACTGATTTCTACGCATTTAAGGCTGAAGACTTCATACTTGAAAATTATCAGTACGGCCCCAAGATTGAAAACATTCCGGTTGCAATCTGATAAAGAAACGGCAACATTCCGGCGAAATCAAATAAAAAAAGGAACTGTAAAACAACTTTAACACAAACGCGCTTCGGTCACGAAAAAGTGACCGAAGCGCTTCTTTGTTGTGCGCCTAGCGGCGCACGTTTCTAACGGGTTAAAGTCCCGAATCCGCCCGGTAGTGGGAAGGATATAGTCGAAGGCAAGGGTGTCGGGGGTGACCTCGAATCTGAAGAAAGCTGGATGTGAGGAACATACTAAC
>JAZQNE010000007.1:0-9320 GCA_045627185.1 Lachnospiraceae bacterium | reverse complement strand
GCTATCATCGCTGTAGCACTTGCTCCTCAGGTAACTAAGTGGGTAAAGAATGCAAAGGATAGCACAACTGCAAATAACAAGGCTACTTTACAGGCAACTGTTCAGACTTGTGTAACAGAAGGAATAACAAAGAATTATGATGTTGTTGGTAAGGTAATCGTAACCAATGGAACTGCTGCAAGTGATGCTACAGATGCTGTAGATGCAGCATTTGTTACACTTATTAATGATGCTCTTGCAAACTTTACTGAACAGGCTACATATACCGTTACCATTAGCTCGGATTACAAAGTAACAGTTCAGTAATCAATTATTTCCCTCCCCCTCCAGAAAGGTCCCCTATGTCCCCTTACTTCATCTTCATTTACGCACTGGTTTTTATATACGGCGTGGTAGTGGGAAGCTTCCTCAACGTCTGCATTTACCGCATCCCTTCCGGTGAAAGCATCGTGACGGTCCCGTCGCATTGTATGAAGTGCGGGTACAAGTTAAAATGGTATGATTTGGTGCCCTTATTTTCCTACCTCTTTCTCCGAGGCAGGTGCAGACAGTGCAGAACCAGGATTAGCCCCCAGTACTTTTGCGTGGAGCTCCTGAATGGGGTACTTTGGGTAGTGACCTTTTGGCTTTGCGGAGTCGAATGGATGTCGATCATTTATTGTCTGCTGATTTCAGCACTGCTGGTAATCGCGGTAATCGATTGGAGAACATTCGAGATTCCGCTCGGAATTAATGTGTTTATCTTAATTCTTGGTGTTATTGCCACTGTCCTTGAAAGGGGACAGTGGCTGTCGCACCTGCTTGGGCTTGTTGTGGTATCTGTTCCGCTCCTTATCGCGTACCTTGTTACAAAGGGACGTGGAATTGGCGGAGGCGATATTAAGCTCATGTTTGCAGCCGGGCTTGTGCTCGGGTGGCAGCTTACACTTGTCGGATTCATGATTGGTTCAGTGCTTGCAATCGTGATACATATGTTGCGTATGCAAATCAGCAAAAAAGACCATGTGCTCGCATTTGGCCCGTATCTTTCTGCCGGAATGCTCCTTGCCGTATGGTTTGGAAAGTTCCTTGTTAATTGGTATTTATCCCTGTATGCGTAAAGCGGTCTAAAGCGCAGAAGCCTGCTTTTACGTTTTAGAGCGCCTTGCGTGTAGAGAAGAAGCGCTTATCTAAGCTTAAGAATAAAAAATGGGGCGGCTATTCCCCAGTGAAAGGAATCGTATGGCTATTCACAGAGTTGTCAGTATCGAAATCGGTCTGGCTAAAACAAGAGTATGTGAGACCGATTTTGGAAAGAAAAACCCGAAAATCCATAAATGCGTTGTTTTCGATACCCCTGAAAACACCATCGAGGATGCATACGTGCGCGACAAATCAGTGTTCGCAACGGCGTTAAAGACGGAACTTGGAAGGGCAGACATCAAGTGCAAAAACTTTATGTTTACCGCAAACTCATCAAAGATAATCTCCCGTGAGATAGTTATCCCGAAGGTAGCTGAAAACCTCATCGGCGGCGTTATTGAGAGCAAGAAAGATGAGTACTTCCCCATGGATATCAGCGAGCATGAGCTTGCTTATTCCATCATCGATGAGGACAAGACAAACAATCAGTACAAGATGATTGTTTATGCTGTTCCCGAAAACCTTATCAAAAATTACCAGAACCTTGTAGATGAGCTGGATGGCAAGCTGGTTGCGTTCGATTATGCAGGAAACTCACTGTATCAGTGGACCAAGAGGTCATTCCCGAAGGAGCAGGAGATTTCAATGCTGCTTCAGATGAATGTCCAGAATACGCTTGTCATGATTCTTGAGAATGGCGTTCTTGCTCTTCAGAGAAACATCGGTTTTGGTACAAATAATGTTGTTGAAGCTCTGAAGGAGGCCTGCAAGAAGGATCCTGAGCCCCTCTCAACACAGGAGGCATACAGCCGCCTGAACCTTGACCAGCTTGTTAAGGAACGTTTTATTGCCGGTGATTCTGAGCAGTCCGACAATATGAAGGATGCTGACTGGCTGAAGCTTGTTGAACTTCAGGAAGCAGTTACAGAGAGCCTTCGTCCGTTCATTGTTAACGTAAACCGTGTAATCGAGTATTACTCTTCAAAAAATAAGACGGCAAGAATTCCCGCAATTCATTTCCTGGGCCTTGGAACACGTATTAACGGTCTTTCAACCCTCATTACAAATGAAATCGGACTTCCCGTAAAAACAATCACTGAACTTACCGGTGTTTCAATCCCGCGTGACACAAGAGTTCTTCATTCGGCAGACCTTCTTTCCTGCCTTGGCGCGAGCATCGAAACAATCCATTTCCTGCACTTAAAGTTTGCGGATAAGAAGAAGGATGAGGGCAACAACCTGACCGGAATCATTCTCATTGCAATTCTTTCACTTGTTGCAGGTGCGGCACTGATTGCAACCGGTCAGCTGAACCTGGCTGAGGCAAAGAAAGAAAATGAGGCACTGAAGCTGGAATATGACCAGCATAAGGGCAT
Source organism: Lachnospiraceae bacterium (assembly GCA_045627185.1). GTDB lineage: Bacteria > Bacillota > Clostridia > Lachnospirales > Lachnospiraceae > SZUA-448. Next base: position 6,822 of record JAZQNE010000007.1, on the reverse strand, counting down.
TATGGATATCAAGGCGGAATATGAAGCCAAGATGAAAGTCCTTCAGGAAGTATTTGAAGCCGATGCCGGCACATACACCTACAATGAGCAGTTCAACAGCCTTATCAAACAGCTCGAAGCAAAGGTTCCGACAGCTACAATCGTTCATAACCTTGCTTCCTCAGGCGAACTTTTCGTACTGAGCGTATCTGTTCCGGATAAGACAACCGCAGCAAAATTCCTGCTTAAACTTCAGGAAATTCCTTATATCGAATCAGCTACTGTTTCTGCACTTACAGAGACTGTTGACGATATCACCGGTGCTACAAAGGTTGATTTCACAGTAACCTGTGCGCACTCATTTGTACCTGAGGAGGTGACTGAATAATGAAAGAGGGCAATACAAATACTCTTCGTTTACTTGTTTTAGCATTTGCAGTACTTGTCATCTTCGCATCCTACAGATTCGGTTTTGTTCCCGCAGACGAAAAGACAGACGTTCTGAAGGAAGAAAATAAGGAACTTGAAGCACAAATTGACGTATTTAAGGCTGAAGAAGTTAATAAGGAAAAATACCAGACCGGTATCAATAACAATGCCGAAGAATGCTTTACTATTCTTGAAAAATACGGTGGCGGAAATACACCCGAGAAGACAGTCATGACTCTTGTTAACCTTGAGAACACTACAGGTATGCAGGTTTCAAGCATTGCATTCGGAACGGACACAAACCTTCTGGCTACCGAAGCACTTGCCCTTCATGAAGGCAAGCCCGGCGTTTATCTGTACCGTCAGCCTGTTTCAATCACCTACACTGCTTCATATGAGGCGCTGAAGAGGGCAGTTGATTTTATCAACACCTACCCTGAGCGCATGAATATTGATTCTGTTACGGCAAGCTATGATATGCTGAGCGGCCAGCTTTCAGGCTCAATGGTTATCAATCTTTACGCTGTTTACGGCGCTAAATCCGAGTACTTCCCGCCTGTAACGGATGCTACCATCCCGATCGGAACGGACAATATTTTCGGAACATATGAAACACCCGAACAGCAGCCTGACGATGATATCATATTTGTTGATCCGGTTGAGTAAATAATGTTTATTATCCCGCAAGGCCTGTTTCTTACAGGCTCTTGCGGATTTGACCTTTTTTTATGCGGAGGCACGGAATTGAATCTCTTTGCAAAAATCCTGAAAATGAAGAATAACGATCGCGGTGAGTCGCTGGTTGAGGTTATTGTTGCAATGCTTATTCTGACAATAATCATTTTTCCGCTGCTCAACAGTTTTGGCGTGACCGGCACAATCAACCTTAAATCACGTAACGTGCAGTATGCAACAAGCGTAGGCAAGAACGTGATGGAAGGCTTAAAGGAGTATGGCATTTCCGGGTCTTCAATGCAGCTTAACGGTTTCAACACATTCAAAATTGTGGCTGAAACAGGTGAACTTTCTCTTGATTATTCAGAATGCCTTAATGATTTTACTACTCCTCTGATTATAGGCGATGATTCAAATGGCGTAGAATGCAGTATTGCCGTTACCGGACCGAATGCGCACGGCTTTTATCCGCGTCTTGAAAAAGAAGGCTCTGAATATGATGAGTATAATGAAACATATGCTCACAAGTACTACTTCTACATAAACAATATCAAAGAGGGTACAAAGTATTACGATGCTCACATTGTCTTTGATGCGAATGATTTCGATCCCGACAAGATGACCTTCGAAAATGAAGAAACCAAGCAGAAGTTCATTGACAGTACGCTTAAGTTCAATACATTCAAGCTTGCGGACTTAACTACCCTTAATTCTCTTTATGCGGTTGTAGCAAGTCCGAGCGGCGTTTTCTACCAGTCCGTAGGTGAAGGTGATGCTGAGGAATACGATATGTCAAAGACGCCTGAAACAGAGGCTGTGCGTGTATTCCAGGAACGTTACGGCGTTCACATGCAGAAGGTTTACGATGCCGAAATCGAAATGGCTACCATCCTCAACAACCTTGTTTATGATGCAATTCAGCATTACATTGTTGACGTTGAGACATCACCCAAGGAATATGATACCTACATGACCAACAATACCGAGCGGCATAAGGCCTTCGAGCATTATAAGTCCACATATCCCGGTGAATATAATGCATATCTTGTTCAGGGCGTAAGTCTTGAAGGGGACCCTGTTGAAAGAGATATTGATGCCATCACCGTAGGTGATTCGCTGAATATCAATAATAAGACGCAGGAAGTAAAGGACAGAACCTTTACGGGAAAAATTAAGAGACTTACCACAATTATCATTACTATTGACACTACAACGCCAGAAAATCCTTATGTGGTTAACAGCTCTGTAACCTTTACACTTGACCAGACCGGATATCCCAAGGGCCTTGTGTGCGACCCTAATGATCCTGATGATGCTGAGAATGCTGTTTATGTCTGCGAAGGTTATTTCACTCCCGACACTCATTTCGAGGCAATTGATAATATTTATCTGTTCCAGGATGCTTATAAGGACTCATACGGACGTTTCCTTGAGGATACCGTAGAACTTGACTTCTCAGGCCTTGGCACGAATCTCTTAAAGAATTCAAGCGGAAAGACAAGTAATCCCGGTTTCTACGTTATATGGCAGTATGAGTTTACCGGTACACCGGGCGAAACAATTACACCCGTGCGTACAAATGATTCAATTGAAATTCTGTTTACAGGCTCGCGTGAACAGGCAGAACTTTTCACACTGTATTCATCTGAACAGATGGCTCTTCCCACAACAAAAATCAGAGCCAACAGCAGTGTTACAAACTGGGACAATTACACACCCAAGGCAAAAGCAAAGAGCATTGTATCCGATAAACAATTCTCTGACCGTGCATACAACGTAACTGTTGAGATTTTCGAGCACGGTGGTACAGAAGTTCTTTATACACTTAATACAACAATTAAGGAGTAACAGGGAGGAAGCTGATGAAACAACTGCTTCAAAAACTGAAAAAAGATAATAAAGGTGCATCACTTGTACTTGTACTTATGGTGAGCCTTCTTGTCAGTATGCTTGCGGTTCTGATTCTTATGGCGAGTGTTTCAAACTCTAAGATGAAGCATGTTGAGCAGGCTTCTGAGCAGACCTTCCGTTCAACTGATGCAGCTGTTGAAGCACTGACAACAGGTCTTGAAGAAATTGCCGATCAGGCTATGCGTGAGGCATACACATATATGCTTCAGATTTTCACCGGAACGGTTCAGAGCAAGCGACTGAAGGTATTGCGTCATCGTTTTGCCGAACTGATGGCTGAGAAGATTGAAGAGGCTAATCCGAATCCCGCCGGATCCAAGCAGGTTGACATGGATATCCTTAACAATATGCTTCTTACCCTTGGCGGAAAGTACACTCTTACCGAAGGAAACGGCAAAACACCTACTTACGAAATTGACTCAGAGGATTCACTTTACATCCGTGGCCTTGAGATTACATACCTTGATGACAAGGGCTATGAAACAAAAATCAATACCGACATCAAGTTCTCACTTCCCGCAACAATCGTTGATATCAGTAAGATTTCGGACAGCATCGATTTCAAGGGCTTTTCAATCATTACAGACGGCTATGCAAACCGTGAAAATGATGTTTCGAACTTCAATATTTCCGGCAGCATTTATGCAGGCTCAGGCATCAACGTAAACAAGGCAACGCTTAACTGCACAGGTGAATACATTATTTCGCGTGGTGCGCTTGTTGTTAAGGATGCAGGTTATTTTAACGCATCAAGTCGTCTTTCATCGCTCTGGGTTAATGACATTGAAACACAGAAGGTTACAAATTACACTCAGACAGAGCAGACCTGGATTAATCTTTCCTGCAGCTGTTATGTTGCCGATGACCTTTCGCTTAACGCCGATTACGGCAATGTAAAAATCAGCGGAAATTATTACGGTTACCATACAACAAACTCAACCGGTATCAAGACAGGTAATGCAGCCGGTTCAAGTGCGGTTCTTATTAATGCAAAATATGCCGGAATTGACTTCAGGGCGCCTGAGGGCTCTGAGAATGAAGTTCTTATTTCCGGTAAAACATATTTGTCCGTTCCCAATTACTACAGTGCGCGTGAACTTACGGATGCTGAACTTGCTGCTAACGGACTTGAGCGTGATGCGGGCTATTCAAGCGTCCTGCAGGGCGAATCACTTTCCTTCAAGGGCGTTCAGAGTGCTTACATGGTTCCCGGTGACTGTATCCTTGGAATCAACCACAACCCCATGACGGCAGCAGAGTATCAGAAGCTTACGGATGCTATTGCGGCCAACAGCCAGACAATGCGTGTTTTCCTTGGCCAGAACGTTAAGGAAAACGGTATTGACCTTGAGTTCTATGTTGATAAGGAAAAACCTTATGTAGCGCAGTATGTTCAGTATTTCGGAACCAGCGGCAGTGCAACAACAATGGTTTATCTTTACCTGAATTTCACAAGCCCCAACAAGGCTGCCGACTATTTTGTGAAGTACTTTGAGAAGTACAGCACACGTGTTGTCAACCTTTCGAAATTCCTTGAACTTGGCGATGTTTTCATGAGCTCCGGCAACGTAATCAACACCGGTAACATGGTTATTAACGATACGAACAAAGACGAGTTCGACATTATTGCAAAGAACAGAGACTACACCGATTCCATCATTACAAAGAGGGAAATTACTTACGCACGTAAGTACAAGGGCCTTCAGACATATCTTGATGAAATGTATTATACAAACGATACATCAGCTACAGCCTGTGACCTGCTTATCCACTTCAACACCGATGCTGTTGACGGACAGGGCCTGCAGTTCAGAAGCGAAACGCAGCTGATTGAAGGCCAGAAGGGCTTTAAGTTTGAAGACACCGACGAAAACCATGATCCGAACTGGGACGCAAAACATCCTTTCGTTCTGATTACCCCGTTTGATGTTGAAGCTTATCAGAGTGACAGCAAGGTATATGTAAAGATTAAAGAAACCGGTCCTTCCGGCGGTGAGAAGGTTTATGAGATTGACAGTGATGTTTTCGAAGGTCTGATTGTTTCAGCCGGTACCGTTACCTTCAATAATGTCACCTTTAACGGTATGACAATTGCCAAAGCAGGCGTTGAACTCAAGGGTACGTCAACTCTTACCAATCATGAATTTACAGGCGGAACCTACCGCTACCTCTATTCTGATGTAGATGCTCTTGGCAGACCTCTTCCTACCAGAAAAGAAGGCGTTATCAACGATGTTGAGCAGCTCATCAAGCATGACCAGAATATTTACAAGTGGTTTGCAACCTACGACCCTTCGGGTGTTGAGGATTATGATAACCAGGGCAAGAACTCAGTTAGCATCGAGTTTGTAAACTGGCAGAAGAATAACTGATCCGGCAACGGATTTGTGATTCAATTAATTATTATTCGGAGACAGAATGGACACTTTATGCAGCTTAAAATCGAATAATAAGGGCGTTTCACTGATAGAGCTCATTGTTGTTATTCTCATCATTGGAATCCTTGCAACCATGCTTGTTGTTAATGCTGCATCGGTTCAGGGCAGAAATGCAGCTGATGCGGCCCGGAAACTTTCGGATCTTCTTGATGAAGTGCGCCTTGAGACCATGAACCGTGAAAATGGCAGAATGTATGTAAAGGTCTATATGGACGCTTCTACAAGAGATATTAAGGCTCAGGTTTTCTATCAGAAGGAAGCGGGAGAGGTTGAAGGCGATGTGATTGAGCTTGGAAACAGTGCTCTGTCGCTTACTTTTAATCTTGAAAATGAGAATGGCGTTGTTACTGACAGCACAACAGTTCTTTCGCCTACCAACCCTATTTATCTGCAGTTTTCAAAAAGCACCGGAGCATTCACAAAGTGCAGTAAGAATGACCCTTCAAATATAGACAAGCAATTTGGCAGTATTACCTTTAAGGGCATCAGAACGGCTACTCTTGTGCTTGTGTGGGACACAGGCAGAAGTTATCTTGCAAATGATTAAAGTGAAAGGAAGCGCGATACCTACATGAAGAAAAACAATTTAATAAAAGACAATCGCGGCTTTTCACTTGTTGAACTGATTGTCACGCTGCTTGTAAGTTCCTTTGTTATTCTTGCAGCATCGTTCTTCCTGACCGCGAGTCTTTCGACCTTTAACAGAAATAATACAGAGGTCAGCCTTCAGATGGAATCACAGATTGCATCCAACCTGATTGAGAACCTTGTGGTTGAGGCTACCTCCTGCAAGTACATTCCTGATTTCGAGTATACCGTTACGGAAGCCATTTTAGACGACGTAACAAATGAAATCAAGGAAGCTGAAGTAATAGGACAGTGCCCGGTATTCCTGATTGGTACATCAGACGGCGCTACATCAACTCTTTATATTGTAATCCTGAAGAATGAGACACATCAGCTGCTCTTAAAGAAGCTGACAAAGCCCGCTTCGGAAAACGGAAATTACATTAATGTTGTGGACCTTGACCCGCAGACAATCAAGGATACAGTGTCTGAGGCCATTCGCAGTAAGCGTCCGGCGCTTCTTGCGAATTATGTTACAACCTTTAATGTGTCGCCCATGGTCCTCACAACAGAAACAGACGAAATTGTCCAGCTTGTTATCAAGCTGAGCTATATGGATAAGACTTATGATACATCATCGAACATCAGTCTCAGAAACGGTGTTCACAGATAGAAAGGAGCTCGGTATGAAAGAACCCAAGAAGTTCATGAAAAAACTTATAATTCCCGGTGTCATACTGGCTCTTGGTTTGTTCACACTTATTGGCGCAAGAGCAGGTATCTTTAACGGAACTAAGCCGAAGGGCAGTAACGGCGGTACTGA
>JAZQNE010000006.1:0-13771 GCA_045627185.1 Lachnospiraceae bacterium | reverse complement strand
GGTTGCAGCATAGTTTCTATGTCGCACACTGAGGATAAATCGTACATGTAGTTAGGTATCTTGTGCCTTCTAAAGAGGCGGGACGGGAGAAACGCTAAGTGATAGCCAATGTCTACCGTCTGAGACAAGAAGCACGCGACTTTAGTCGTGTGAGGTTCACGAAGGAATGGGACTGCAAATGGAAACAGAATAATGCTTGTAATTGAGAGCCTTGCCATGATTCTGCTCATGCTGCTTGTGATTCTTCTGATTTACTCGCGTTAATTTACAGGAGACAGCATTTTATGAAAAAGTTCACTTGTGTTTGCTTAGTAATAGGATTACTGTTTCTGGCAGGATGTGCCGTTCATAAGGCAGAGCCTACGGTTTCGCCTGTGCCTACGGCCACAGGTACGCCAACATCCACGCCAACGCCTACACCTACAAATACACCTACGCCTACCAATACGCCAACACCTACCAATACGCCTACACCAACCCCGAAGGTTGTGACCGTGACAATCAATGCGGTGGGTGACTGCACGCTCGGAAGCAATCAGAAAATAGTGTACAAATACTCATTTCATCAGTATTACGATGATTACGGGCAGGATTATTTCCTGAAGAATGTGCGTGATATTTTCGAGGAGGATGACTGCACCATAGTCAATATTGAGGGGACTTTTACGAATTCGGAGAAGGCCTTTCAGAATAAACAGTGACTGCACAAAGGCAAGCCCAAATACGTGAATATCCTCACAAGCAGCTCTGTTGAGGTTGGAACGCTTGGAAACAACCACATCATGGATTATCTTGAGAAGGGCGTTGAGGATACCATAAAAACGGTTGAGGATGCAGGCCTTGTTTATGCCCTGAATACCGAATGGGGCGACCATGTGGGTATGTATGAGACTGCAGAAGGCATTAAGCTTGGCTTTGTTTCAATTAATGAGCATTATGAGGGAACAGGCTGCTATGATTATCTGGAACGCGGGCTTAAGAAGCTGCGCGATGATGGCGCGGATCTTGTTATTGCCTGCAATCACTGGGGCCTTGACAAGACTCATGTGATTACGGACGCCCAGTTTGATATGGGCCACTGGTGCATTGATGCGGGCTATGACCTGGTGCTTGGATGTCATCCGCACCTGCTTCAGGGAATTGAGATTTACAAGGGTAAATATATTGTTTACAGCATGGGCAATTTCTGCTACGGTGGGAATACGAACCCTGCTGACAAGGATTCCATGATCTGGCATCAGACATTCACTTTTGTTGACGGTGTTCTTCAGCCGGAGACGGACGCTTATGTTATCCCGTGCCGCCTTTCATCCGTAACATCGAAGAATGATTACTGTCCGGTTGTTTTAACGGGCAAAAATGCTGAAACATTGTTTAAGCATCTGAATGAATACTGCAAGAGCACGGGCACATACGTTGACAGCGACGGAAGAGTGCATCTTAGCGAATAAAATCGGACGAAATCTGCATAAACGGTTAATTTGTCCGGTTTCAATAATGGGAGAGGATTGTTGTTTTATGAAAAAGCTTGTTTTAATTTGTTCAATGGCCGGGATTATTTTACTCGCGGGATGTGCGCTTAATAAGGCTACGCCAACGGCATCGCCATCGCCTTATCCTACGGCTACGGCTACGCCTACCCCTACAAATACGCCTACTCCCACACCTACCAACACACCAACTCCCACCAATACGCCTACGCCAACTCCGAAGGTTGTGTCTGTGACTATTAACTGTGTGGGCGACTGCACGCTCGGAAGCAACCAGAAGCAGGCCTATGAGGGGTCTTTCCACCAGTATTATGACAAGTACGGCAAGGATTATTTCCTGAAGAACGTTAAGTCTATTTTCGAGCAGGATGACTGTACAATAGTCAATCTTGAGGGTACTCTTACCGAATCAACCGAGCCTTATCCCGGAAAGGTCTGGGTTCACAAGGGACGTTTTGAGTACATAGATATTCTCACGCGCTCATCGGTTGAAGTGGCTACTCTTGGCAACAATCACATTATGGATTACCTTAAGCAGGGCGTTAAGGATACCGTGCAGACCGTGAAGGATGCCGGCATCGTTTATGCGCTGAACAGCGGCTGGGGTAACGATGTTGGTCTGTTTGAGACGAAGGATGGCATCAAAATAGGCTTTGTTTCCGTGAATGAATATAATGAGCATGACCGTTGCTACACATTCCTTGATGAAGGCTTTGACAAGCTTAAGGATATGGGCGCGGACCTGATTATTGCCTGCCCGCACTGGGGCGGTGACAAGGACCAGACAATTACCGATTCGCAGTTGAAGATGGGCAAGTGGTGCATTGATAAGGGGTATGACCTTGTTGTGGGGTGTCACGCGCACCTTCTTCAGGGTATAGAGATTTACAAGGACAAATATATTGTTTACGGCATGGGCAATTTCTGCTACGGCGGTTCTTCAAACCCTGCCAAGAAGGATTCCATGATCTGGCACCAGACATTTACCTTTGTTGACGGTGTTTTGCAGCCGGAGACAGATGCCTACGTTATTCCCTGCCAGCTTTCTTCCGTTACAAGCAGGAATGACTACTGTCCGATAGTGCTTACCGGCGATGCTGCCGACGGCCTTTTCGGCCGACTGAGTGACCTTTGCAAGGCTGTAGGAACAACGGTTGATAAAGAGGGCAGGGTTCATAAGGCTGAGTAAGATGGGGGAGAATTATGATTGAATATAAACTGATTGATTTGAATAATTTCCCGCGAAGAGCGCATCTTGAATATTTTATGTCAATGGAGCGCCCGCATATTAATATAACTGCAAATGTGGATGTAACTGACCTGAGAGCGTTCTGCAAACGCGAGAAATGCTCATTTTTCCTGAGTTTTCTTCACGTTGCGGCTCTTTCGGCAGAGGCTGTACCGCAGCTGAGACAGAGAATTCACAGGCTTCCTAAAGAAGAAGTGTCAGGGACGGGCATCCTTTCGGATATAGAAGTCAGGGAATATGCGGAATGCCCGACTTCGCACACAGAGGCTACAGGTGATGAACTGTACTGCTATTGTCCGCTTACGCACCATATGCCCTGGGAAGAATACATTGCGAAGGCAGCGGAACTGCAGCAGCTTGCAAGGCAGAGCGGAACTCTTGAAGAGGATGAAGAGATTGAAGCTTTCTTTTTCCCGACATGTATTCCGTGGATTCATTATAATGACATTGTGCATCCCATGACAGACAGGTATGATTCAAACCCGCGCATCAGCTGGGGTAAGTTTGAGGAGGATTTTCGCGGACGTCTTATGATGCCGGTTACGCTTGTTGCTCATCACGGGCTGGTTGACGGAATCCACATAGGAAAATTTTATGAAAATTTAACTAAAAATATGGCTTTGCTGGTTGAGGGGAAACTGTAAAATTCCCCTCTTAACCGCAATTTGTGTAAAAAGGGTGAAAATGATTTTTACCCTTGTTTTTTTTGCATTTTTTTATATAATAGAGGAATGGGTAAAAAAAGAAAAGGAACAATATAGTATGGATCCTAAAAAAAAGATAGGCGTTGTAGGCGGTATGGGGCCTATGGCTACGGTGAGGCTGCTTGACCGAATTGTCAGCCGGACGGAAGCTGCTCGTGATGCCGATCATATTCGTGTTTTCATCGACAATAATCCGATGATACCCGACAGAACGGAAGCCATCCTGCACGGAGGGCCTTCACCTGTTGAGGCAATTCGTGAGTCGATTCATATTCTTGAAAACTGTGGAGCTGATTTTGTCATTATTCCGTGCAATACTTCACATTACTTCTTTGGTGCAATTGAAAAAGACTGCAACATTGAAATTGTGAACATGATTGCTGAAACCGGCCGTGTTCTTAATGAACGCGGGGTTAAGAAGGTTGGCGTTCTGGCTACTACAGGTGCTGTTAAGGGAAAGGTGTTTGAGAAATTCCTTTCACCGTTTGGAATTGAAGTTGTTTATCCGGATGAAATGGGACAGAAAGCTGTTATGAACCTGATTTACAACGGCGTTAAAGCCGGAAAGGCTGATTATGACACTTCTGATTTCCTCCGGGTTGTAAAATGCCTCAAAGATGCCGGGGCAGAGGAGATTATCGCAGGGTGCACGGAAATAAGCGTTGCGCGTGAGCAGTACGGGCTTGATTTTGAAATCACGGACACACTTGATGTACTGGCTGAGGTATCCATAGTGAAAGCGGGCTATTTACTTAGGGGAGGTAATGCCACGTGAGCAGGAAAACTCAAAAAATTATTTTGCTGGTCGAGACCGGTCTGATTGTAGCACTTATTGCTACAATGGTCGGCCTGAAAATATATTTTTCCAGTCTTGTTTATTCTGAAGTTACAACTGAAGCCGGTGTGCAGGTAAGCTGTGATGACTTTGTTACAAAGAAAAAGGCAAACATTACATTTACCGACCGCTATGTTCTTCCAAATCCCAATGCTCCCGGAGAATATCCGATTGAAATTAAGCACTGGATTTTCCGCAGCACATCAACGCTGATCATTAAAGACAGTATTGCCCCTACCGCAATAACTCATGACGTAGACCTTTTCAAGGGCTCTACCTGTGGTCCTGATGTTTTTGTCACAAGCACAACCGATGCAACCCCTGTTTCCATCCGGTTTGTAAAAGCGCCTGATTTCAATCAGGTGGGATACCAGGATGTTGTGATAAGAATCAGCGACAGCACCGGCAATTATACCGAATATCCGCAGAAACTCTATATTATTTCTCTGTTTGCGAAGGACATTGAGATTGAGATTTTTGATGAACTTCCCACTATTGATGATTTTGTCGAAAGTGCCCGCGAATACTCAACAGATGTCGACATAAGCACGTTTGACAATACCGTTCTTGGCAGAAATAATTTCGTTCTGACTGTAGACGGTGCCGTAATCAACTGCTCCGTAAGTGTTGTGGATTCCAAAAATCCCGAACTTGCAGTTCAGGATCTTTCGGGTTATATCAATACCGATTGGAAACCTGAAGAATTTGTAACCAGCTGTAATGACTCCACAGATGTTACACTGAGCTTTGAGACAGATCCCGTTACAAATGAAGCAGGTGAGCAGATTCTGAAGATTCTTGCTACCGATGAAGGCGGAAACATCAGCGAAGCTGAGGTTAAGCTGACACTGCTGGTTGACACTGAAGCTCCCGTGATTTCCGGTGTTAAGGACAAGACCTGTGTTATTGGTGAGCCCATACAGTACCTTGACGGCGTTACATACACCGACAACTGTGAGAAGGGTCTTACGATTGAGGTTAATCATGATTCTCTTGACCCCAAGACCGAGGGCAGTTATGATGTCATCTATACCGTTACGGATGCCGCAGGCAATTCGACCGTTAAAAAAGCAGTATTCACCATGGTTATTGATAAATACTCAGATTACTATGTCCAGATTACTACTGAGGCTATTTATAAAAAGATTATCACCGATGATATGGATGATCTTGAAAGACTCCGTGCCATTTATGATTATGTTACAACTCACATGAGTTATGCAAGTGCTCTCGGAATCGGCCACGAAGACAGAAACAAGGGCTTCTGGTATGCAGTTAACTGGCAGTGTGGTGACTGCTTCGGATATGCATGTCTTGCACAGGCTCTTCTTGATTACGGCGGATTCGATTCGTTCATAATTGAGAAGGTTAAACGTGATCCTACTCATTCGACGCATTTCTGGCATCTTGTTAATATTGGTGACGGCTATTATCATTTTGATACATGTCTTAGAAAGGACAGACCGGAAATCTTCATGTGGAATGATGAACTCATGATGATCTATTCCGAAATGTCTCCTCACCTCAGCACTCATTTCTATGACCGTGAAACCTATACGGTTAACAGAAACGGTGATATTTACAAGTTTATGTACGGTGAGGATGCAGAACGTCCTTATTACAAGTACGGCAACGATATTGACAAATATCTTGCAAACGGCGGAACGTTTGAGAAGTTTATGAAGGAGAACAAGTACCTTAAGGAAATGTTCCCGAATTATCCCGATTAATGTATTTTTGTGAGGCATAAAATGCGTAATAATGTTATTGATTATCTTTATGAAATAATAGACAAATGTCCGGATAAGCTTGCTTACTGTGATGACAATACACAGTACACCTTTAGAAATGTTTATGATTATTCAAGGGCGATTGCATCGTTTATCCATAAAGAAAATATTTACCGCAAGCCCGTTGTTATTTTCATGAATAAGAGCCCGAAGGAAATAGTGAGCTTTTTCGGTACAATTGAGGCCGGCTGTTTCTATGTTCCTATTGATGAAGAAATGCCTGCAGGCCGCATAAAGCTTATTCTTGACAATGTTCAGTCTCCGCTTATGATTTGCGACAGTGATACTCTTGCAAAGTCCGAAGACCTTGGTTTTACAGGAAAAACGGTTCTTTATGATGATATCATTACCGGTGAGGCTGATGATGCCGCACTTCAGCTGATTCATGATTCGGCTATTGATACAGACCCGATTTACATTGTGTTTACGTCAGGCTCTACAGGTATCCCGAAGGGCGTTGCAGCATGCCACCGCTCGGTTCTTGATTATATTGAGCAGCTTAGCGACACTCTGGGCTTTAGCAGCGATACTGTTTTCGGAAATCAGACACCGCTTTACTTTGATGCCTGCTTAAAGGAGCTTTATCCCACACTGAAATTCGGTGCTACCACATGGCTTATTCCGAAGAGCCTGTTCATGTTCCCAATTAAGCTTGTTGAATACATGAATGAGCATCAGGTTAATACAATCTGCTGGGTTGTATCTGCTCTTACCATGATTTCCGCATTTAACGTGCTTGACGTTGTTAAGCCCGAATACCTTAAAACAATTGCTTTCGGCAGTGAAGTTTTCCCTATCAAGCAGTACCGCAAGTGGAAGAAGGCCCTGCCCGATGCAAGCTTTACAAACCTTTACGGACCTACCGAAGGAACCGGTATGTGCTGTTTCTATCATGTAAACAGAGATTTTGAACTTGATGAGGTAATGCCTATCGGACGTCCTTTCAAGAATACCGAAATCCTGCTTCTTACTGAGGATAACAAGCCTGCTGCTCCCGGTGAGGTTGGTGAAATCTGCATCAGAGGTACTTCCGTAACTCTCGGATATTACAACAATCCTGAGAAAACATCGGAATGCTATACGCAGAATCCTTTGAATACCGCATATCCCGAAATTATTTACCGCACGGGTGACCTTGCGCGTCTTAATGAATATGGCGAGCTTGTTTTCATTTCCCGTAAGGATTTCCAGATTAAGCACATGGGCCATCGTATTGAGCTCGGTGAAATTGAGGTTAACGTGAACATGCAGGACGGAGTTAAAATTTCCGGCTGTGTTTACGATCAGGTTAAATCCCGCATTGTTCTTTACTATGTGGGCGATGTTTCCGAAAGCGAGCTGGCAGGACTGCTTAAGGACAAGCTTCCTCGCTACATGCTTCCGAACAGCTTCAAAAAACTTGATTCCATGCCGCTTACAGCTAATGGCAAGGTTGACCGTGTAACTCTTAAAAATTATATGAAGGAGCAAAAATAAATGGACAAAATTATCGCAATCTTAAAGGAACTTCACCCTGATATCGATTTTGAAACCTGCAATACTCTTATTGACAGCAAGATTATTGATTCTTTCGATATTATCTCTATTATCACCGGAATCGAAGATGAGTTCGGAGTAGTTGTTTCTCCCGATAAAATTATCCCTGAGAACTTCAATTCCGCTGCTGCACTTTGGAATCTTGTTCAGAAAATGCTTGATGACGACGAGGATTGATTATGCTTTTTACGTCGTATGAGTTTATTGGCTTTGTACTGCTGACACTGCTGATTTATTATCTTGCGCCAAAGCACTATCGCTGGATAGTGCTTCTTGTTGCGGACTTTGTGTTCTACTTTATTGCGGGACCGCTTTTCTGCGTATATCTGCTTGTGACCATTCTGACAACATATTTTGCCGGACTGCAGATTGAACGGCTGAAGGTTGCCCGTAAGGCGTACATGAAGGCCAACAAGGAAAACATGACGCAGGACGAAAAGAAAGAATATAAGGCCGGCGTAAAGAAACGTCAGAAGCGCTGGATGCTTTTCGGCCTTTTGTTCAACCTGGGCGTGCTGGCGGTTATTAAGTACACTAACTTTACAATTTCAAATATTAACGGAATTATCCATCTGTTTGGCGGCGAAAAGCAGCTGAGCTTTCTTGACATTGCCATGCCCATGGGTATTTCGTTCTACATTTTCCAGTCTCTCGGATATCTTATTGATGTTTACCGCGAGTCTGTTGATGCTGAACGCAATCCCTTCAAGTTCGCTCTTTTCGTTTCATTTTTCCCGCAGCTTGTACAGGGCCCTATAAGCCGTTTTTCGGACCTTGGACATCAGCTGTATGAAGACCGCGATTTTGACATAAACGCCCTTAGATTTGGCGCTCAGCGTGTTCTGTGGGGCTTTTTCAAGAAGGTTGTTATTGCCGACAGAATTCTGACGGCTGTTAATGCCATTATCAAGAAACCGGACGAGTACACAGGCGCTTATGTTTTTGTCGGCATGCTTTTCTATGCTTTTGAGCTGTATGCTGACTTTACGGGCGGTATTGATATCACAATCGGTATTGCCGAAATGTTCGGAATTAAGCTTAAAGAAAACTTCGAGCGTCCTTTCTTCTCAAAGAATATTGCGGAATACTGGCGCAGATGGCATATCACCATGGGTACCTGGTTTACGGATTACATCTTTTATCCCATTTCCGTAAGCAAGTCCATGCTGAATCTCGGAAGATGGTCAAAGAAGCATCTTGGTGAGAAAATAGGAAAACGCGTGCCTGTTTACGTATCGTCATTTGTTGTATGGTTTGCAACAGGTATCTGGCACGGTGCAAGCTGGAACTTTATTGTATGGGGTCTCGGAAACTTTGTGGTTATTATGATTTCCCAGGAGCTTGAGCCCTTCTACAGATGGTTCCATAAGCATTTCAAGGTTGAAGGGAAATTCTTCTGGAGGCTTTTCCAGGTTGTAAGAACCGTGCTTCTTATGAGTGCCCTCAGAACTTTTGACTGTTACAGGGATGTTCCTCTGACCTTCAAAATGTTTGGTACAATTTTCACCGCCGGTAACTGGAAAGTCATTTTTGACGGTTCGCTTTTGAAGCTTGGACTGACTGCAAAGGATTATATCATACTGTTTGCGGGACTGGTTATTCTTATTACGGTAAGCCTTATTTCCAGACGGAAGAGCTTCCGCTCACAGCTTGCCACAAAAGCTTTTGCATTACGTTTTGCCGTATGGTTCTGCCTTTTCCTTGCAGTGCTTCTTTTAGGAGCATATGGCGTAGGATATGACGCAAGCCAGTTTATTTACAATCAATTTTAATGGAGTTTAGTGTGAAAAAGGCAGTTAAGAAGAGTACTATTCTTAAAATTGTTCTCGGAGCCGTCATAGTTCTGGGAGTTCTGTTCCTTCTGACAAAGCTTCTTGTTCCGAAATATGTGACGGGAGTTGTTGAAGGAGCACTGATTGCGGAATATTACGAAGATGAAAAAGATCATGATGTTATTATTGTCGGTGATTGCGAAGTTTATGAGAATATCAATCCGGTTACGCTCTGGAATGATTACGGCATAAACAGCTATATCCGCGGAAGCGCTCAGCAGCTTATCTGGCAGTCGTATTATCTGCTGGAGGATGCTCTCCGCTATGAAACTCCCAAGGTTGCTGTTTTCAACGTTCTGTCGCTTAAATACAATGAGCCGCAGAGTGAGGCATACAACCGAATGAGCCTTGAGGGAATGAGATGGTCCGCATCAAAGGTTGGTGCCATCAAAGCGTCAATGATGGAAGATGAAAAATTCCTTGATTACGTTTTCCCGATTCTCCGCTACCATTCGCGAATTACCGAGCTTACCTCTGATGATTTTAAGTACATGTTTAAGACCGAAAAGGTTTCGCACAATGGCTACTACATGCGTGTTGACGTGCGTCCTGCCGAAAATGTTCCGAGGGGCAAAATCCTTCCCGATTACACATTTGGCAGCAATGCCATGTCATACCTTGACAAAATGCGTGAACTGTGCGAAGAAAAAGGCGTTGAGCTTGTGCTTATGAAGGCTCCGAGCCTTTATCCTTACTGGTATGATGAGTGGGAAGAGCAGGTTGAGGCATATGCTTCAAAATACAATCTCAAGTATATCAATTATCTTGAGCTTGCTGATGAAATCGGCCTTGATTTCTCAACAGATACCTACGATGGCGGTCTTCACCTGAATCTTTCGGGTGCTGACAAGCTTTCAAAGCATCTTGGAAATTTCCTGATTAATGAATGTAATGTTCCTGACCGTCGCGGTGAAGAAAAACTTGCAGAATCATGGAAAATGAAATACAATGACTTTATAGCTGACCGTGATGCTCAGCTGAAAAAAATTGCTGATGAAGCTGAAAACTGAGAAATACAGGCTTTCGGCCCTTCGGCAGTTTGTTTCGAGTCAAAAAGGAGACAGATTATGAAAAAATTATTTAAGCTTACAATTGCCATGCTGCTTGTTATGACTTTTGTTTTTTCTGCAGTTGCATGCGGCGCAGGCTCAAACACGGTTACAGGTACTGTAAATAACAATACAAATCAGGGTGGCAAGCAGGATACCCCCACACCGGATCCCGCAAATCCCAATCCTACAAATGCTCCCGATACAACAGGTACACCCGGACAATCAAAGGTTAACGGTTATGCTTTTGTTTATAAGGATGTCAACATTTGCATCGATGATGATTCCGCACAGACAATTCTTGCAATCGGCAATCCGATTTCATCTTTTGAAGCTGCAAGCTGTGCATTTGAAGGTAAGAGCTACACTTATTCATATGACGGTTTTGAATTTGAAACATATGAAAATGGCGGAAAGAACCTGATTTTCGCTATTACAATTCTTGATGATATGACTGCTATTCCTGAGGGTATCCGCATTGGTTCAACAAAGGACCAGGTTACAGCTGCTTTTGGAACAAATGGTGAAATTTCTGATAATACCATGACTTATAAGAAGGACAATATGTACATTATGTTCATTATTAAAGAGGACAAGGTTATTTCAATTCAGTATTCACTTATTCTGTGACATTGCGTAAATACATAAACCTAAGGAATTAGAGAGATTGTCTGAGAGGGCAGTCTCTCTTTTGTGATTATTCCGATACAGACTTCAAGGAGGATTCCGGCAACAGCCGGTGACAAAAAATGAGCAAAATACTGATTATAAATACAGGCGGTACAATTGGTATGTCAAAGACGGAGCAGGGCTATATGCCCGATCCGAAGACCTTCCGCGAGCATCTGAATAAAATGCCCGAGTTACAGGACGGAAACTTGTGCGAATGGGAAATTTACGACATGAATCCCCTTCTTGATTCATCAAATATGATGGTTGATGACTGGAACAAGATCGGTGCGATTATTGATGACAATTATAATTCATATGACGGTTTTGTAATTCTTCACGGGACGGATACCATGGCTTATACGGCATCGGCACTGTCATTCATGCTTGAGAATCTTTCGAAGCCGGTTGTTATCACGGGTTCGCAGATTCCGATCTGTGAGATCAGAAGCGATGGAAAGGATAATATCATAGCCGCCATGATGATTGCCTCAAGTGGGAAAATTAATGAGGTATGTATTTATTTTCGCGGTGAACTTCTGCGCGGAAACCGTGCCATCAAGTATTCGGCAGATGGTTTTATGGCATTCAAATCTCCCAATTTCCCGCTTCTTGCAGAGGCAGGAATTGAGATTAACTATAATGACCCGATTCTGCTTCCGAAGCCTTCTGAGAAATTTCATTTCCAGGAACTTAGGAAAATCCCGATTGGAGTAATAAAGGTTTTCCCGGGAATTCAGTTCGAGTTATTCAACAATATTATGACAAAAAGCCTTAAGGGCGTAGTTATTGAGACATTTGGAGCAGGCAACATCCCAAGTGACGCCAAGGCACTGCTTCCGATTATTGAGGAAGCTTTCAAAAACGGTACGGTTGTTACCGTTTGTACACAGTGCCCGCAGGGGACGGTTCTTCTTGGCACATATGAGACAAGCAATGCTCTGAAAAAAGCGGGTGCCGTAAGCGGAAAGGATATGACTACCGAGGCTGCCGTAGCCAAGCTGTATTACCTTTTCAGCAAGGATTACGATTCAGAAACCATATGCGGCCTTATGGAAACAAACCTCAGAGGAGAAGAGTAAGACAAATTAATTCGGAAAAAGGAGAAAAAATATGATTACCGATGCATTTGACAGTTCAAGACCGTTAATTTCAACGGAAGACATTATAGGAGAAAAGAAATTTATTTGCGATAAGTGTATGGTTGTGTTCTCAAAAGAGATTATGGATAATATGCTTGATAATTATAAGCATGAAAAAGTTTCGGATATCAGGGCATGTAACGGTTTTACACCGATTTACCTGTTTGAGGCGGACGGAGAACGCTTTATTTCATATCTTACACACGTAGGAGCAAGTGGTGCGGGCAATGATGTAATAGAAGTTAACTGGGTTACCGGTGCAACAAAGTTTGTTATGTTTGGATCGGCAGGAAGCTTAAACCGTGAGGCAACATCGGGGAAATACGTTATTCCCTGCGAAGCGTACAGAGAAGAAGGCATGAGCTATCATTATGCTCCGCCTGCAGATTACATAAAGGTTAAGAATTACGAGCGTGTCAAAAATATTTTTGACGAAATCCATGTTCCATATGTTGTAGGAAAAACGTGGACAACGGATGCTTTCTATCGTGAGACAAAAGATAAATTTGAAAAACGTACTGCCGAGGGATGCCTTGCAGTTGAAATGGAAGTATCGGGTGTTCAGGCAGTTTGCGATTATCTTGGCTTTGAGCTTTACAATTTCCTTATGACCGGTGATGTTTTGAGCGATATTTCATACGATTACAGCGGACTTCATAAGGCAAATCATGATATGGATAAGTTTTTTATCGCATTGGAAATACTGAAAAGAATATAAATGATATTTGTCGGTTGATTTATTTTATGATATGATAAAAAAAAATAAAAAAAGGTATTGACTCTCACGTTACGTTATAGTGTATGGTAACAATTGAGCGTGAACCGCTGAGAAAACGTAAGGCCTGCGTGCCTTGGCGCAACATGGAGAGAAAGCTATGATGACAGTAAATGAAGTTAGCAAATTAACGGGAGTGAGTATACGCACTCTGCAGTATTACGATTCCATAGATTTGTTGAAACCCGGCAAATATACGGAAGCGGGCTACCGCCTGTATGACGATACGGCACTTGAAAGGCTGCAGCAGATTTTACTGTTTAAGGAGCTTGAATTTCCATTGAAAGAGATTAAAAGAATTATCGATGCCCCGGATTTCGACAGAAAGAAGGCATTAAAGCAGCAGATAGAACTGCTTTCGCTAAGAAGAGAGCATCTTGATAATCTTATCGAATTCGCTCAAAAAACTATGACGACAGGAGTGAAAAAAATGGATTTTAACGCATTTGATAAAAGCCGTATTGAGGAATATTCAAAACGGGCCAAAGAACAGTGGGGCAATACCGAAGCCTTCAAGGAGTTTGAAGAAAAGGCAAAAGACCGCACAGATGAAGAAACAGCTGCTGTTTCAAACGAATTCATGGGCATTTTTGCCGAGTTTGGAGAAATGAAAGAGCTTGAACCTTCCGATACAAAGGTTCAGCTTCAGGTTGAAAAACTTAAGAATTATATTACCGGACATTATTATAACTGTACAAAC
>JAZQNE010000005.1:0-17757 GCA_045627185.1 Lachnospiraceae bacterium | reverse complement strand
GGCGGTATTTCCTCTGTTTTCACTGTGTCAATTTTATTTATGACAAGGATTACGGGAGTGTCCTTACCTTTCAGAAGGTCAATAATATGCTGTTCGCCGGCGCCGATAAAGGTTGACGGCTCAACAAGCCAGAGAATAACGTCAACGCCCGTAAGTGTCTGCTCGGCAACGTTAACCATATACTTTCCGAGCTTGTTTTTTGCTTTGTGGATACCCGGCGTGTCAAGAAAGATAATCTGACCTTCGTCGGAGGTGTAAACCGTCTGGATGCGGTTTCTTGTAGTCTGCGGCTTTGAGCTGGTTATAGCAATCTTCTGCCCGATCAGATGGTTCATCAGTGTGGATTTCCCAACGTTCGGGCGGCCAATCAATGTTGCAAAGCCTGACTTAAACTGTTTGTTTGCCATATTTTTCTCCATCAGATCAGACTCTCAACCTTGTCGAACAGGTTTGCATTCTCTTTTACAAGTCCTTCACCGCCGATACAGCATCTGTAGCCCGCATCGGTGATTTTCTTAACAACGGGAGCAAGTGCTCTGACCTTTTCGGGAGTAACCGCAAGAAGCTCGTCTCTGAGCTTCTGAACTCTTTCAAGAAGGGTCTCATCACCGTAGGCATTCATTGCACGTGTTCCGAGCTGGCGTGCGTTAAGCGGCATGTCCTCTTCACCCATTGTGCCGATGATAAACTGAGTCATCTCGCGCTCGGTAGCATCAAATTTCTCAACAAATTCCGCGGTATTGTTAAATACCTCAACAGACTCTTTTATATGCGGATCTCTGTAGGTTACAAAGAAGGATGTTCCGGAAGCGCCAAGAAGGTTACACATTACACCGTATGCACCGCCCTTAACACGTACAGCGGGATACAGATAGTTGTAGCTGAGGATTGTGCGAAGCACCTTCATAACGCCGTCAGGACGGCCGCCGTCAAGGTAGCTGCCGCAAACAGCGGTATAGGAAACCTTGCCTGACATATAGAAGGCTTCATTTCCCTTGTTAAACTCATACTTAACGGGAGCAGCCTTCTGTCCGTAAACAGAAACCTCAGCAAACTTTGAGGTGAACTTTTTAAGCGATTTCTCAAAGGCTGCAACACCCTCAGGTTCAGCAGTAAGGCTGACAAGAATGTTATCCTGCGCAAAAATTGCCTTTGACAGTTCGGAAAGTTTCTCAGCAATCCCGGCCTTTCGTGCATCGTAATTGTCTGTAATATCCTGAAGGAATCTGTAGCAGTCAATACCTGAAACAAGCTCATCGTAAACACCGGTCTCGCTGTAATATGAGCGTGCTCTGCGGCTTGCTGCAGCATGGCCCGCATTCTGAAGCTTTGACTCAAGAGTAAGTCTGTTTTCCTTAAAGATTTCAAGATTACGCTTGTAATCGCTGAAATCGGAATGGTTAATCAGGTTTTCAATAATATCAAGTGTCTCGTCAAACTTGTCATAGAAGAGCTTAATGTCAACCTGGATATATGTTTTTTCAATGCCGATGCGGTCGTATTTCTGGCTAAAGCCTACGGAACTGCTCCATCCGCCGCATACAAGGTCGATTTCATCGCTGATTTCGGCATACTTGTATTTGTTTGTATTTACACGTCCTATCATGTCGGCAAGAAGAACAAGGTAGGGAACATCCTTCTGTGCAACGCCCTGCGTATCAAAGTAGAAGGAAAGGTAAGCAATTCCGCTGCTCGGGTAATCATGAACGATAACCTTTGTGCCGTCCACATTCTTCTCAATATTTGAATAACCGCGAACAACCTTGTTCATGTCCTCACGGCGAAGAAGCGGGATTCTGGCAAGGTCTTCGGGTGCATCGGGAGTTTCCTGATATACGCGGAGTGCCTCATTATCCTTAATAATTGCATCAATCTGCTCCTTTGACAGGGAAGCCTTGTAATCGGCAAGCTTCTTTGCGGTTGCCTTTTCTTCTTCATCGGTCAGGCCGGGCTTCGGAGCAAGGGTAAGAATTGCCTTGTGAGGATTGTCAAGGAATACTTCACATGCAAGCTTCTCAAAATAGCCATTCTCAAGCTTTTCGCGCAGTTCCTTGTAGATTGCGCCCATTCTGAGCTTGTCAAATGCGGCATTGTCATCGTAAAGCATGGTTGAAAGCAGGTTGAACATGAAAATCAGACCCTTGGGGAAGGAACCTGTATCTGCCTCACGTGCGGCAAACTCACGCTTGTTGATGATAGAAAGAATTCTCTTTTTGCTGAAACCTTTCTCAATTTCACTCTTTAAGGTCTTTTCGATAATATCAATAAATTCTGCTTTTCTGCTCTCTTCCGTGTTCTTGGCAACGATGCTGATCATGGGCTGTCTCATGCCGTCATCGTAATCGCCGTAAACATCCTCACCGATGCCTGCATCGATAAGAGCCTGCTTTACGCATGCGCCTTCCTTGTTGAAGAGCATTTCCGCAAGGATGCTGACTGCCTCAATGCGTACAACATCGGTTGTATCGCCGGCAACCATACTTTCCATGAGGAATGTCTTGTTTTCCGACTTTTCTTCTGTTCCGATTGAGTAATAAAGTTTTGAATCCTCAGCAATTTTGTCAGCCTTCTGAAGTTCAATTTCAGAAGCGGGATCAATTTTGTCATATGCTGCAAGATATGCGCTGTCAAGCCATTCAAGGCGTTCCTCAACATCCATATCGCCGTAAACGCAGATATAGCTGTTGCTCGGATGATAATATCTCTTATGGAAAGCAAGGAACTGCTCATATGTCAGCTCGGGAATTACGGCAGGGTCACCGCCCGAATTGAAGCCGTAGGTAACATCAGGGTAAAGAATCGAAGCCATGTCCTGGAACAATACGCGTTCGGGGGATGACATAGCGCCCTTCATTTCACTGTAAACAATGCCGTTCAGTGTAAGCTCATCCTCAGGCTTTTCAAGAACGTAGCGCCAGCCCTCCTGACGGAAAACCTCAGGATGCCTGTAGATTGTGGGATGCAGGGTTGCATCCATGTAAACATCCATAAGGTTCTTGAAATCCTGCTCATTGCAGCTTGCAACGGGGTAAACCGTCTTGTCCTGGAAGGTCATTGCATTCAGGAAGGTGTTGAGTGAACCCTTGCAAAGTTCTGTAAAAGGATCCTTAACCGGGAATTTGTCAGAGCCGTTAAGAACGGTGTGCTCAATGATGTGCGGAACACCGGTACTGTCCGAAACGGGTGTTCTGAAGCCGATTGCAAAAGCCTTGTTATTGTCATCATTTGAAAGAACAACCACACGTGCTCCGCTCTTTTTATGTATGAAATACAGGCCGCAGCTGCTGATATCGTCAAGATATTCCTCCTGAATCAGCTCATATGCGGGCAGGTTCTTAAGTTCTTTTGATGATTTGATTGTACGTGCCATATTACTCTCCTATATCTTTTTCTTTTATTTACTTGATAAAGCATTCAGGATTTCCGGGCTTATGAATTCCCGTTATTCCTGATTTCCGCGGATCATTCCGTTCCGCGCCTGAAGCTTCCGGCCGTCTTGCGGTAGAAGAAGCTCTTATCCGGAGCGACTCCGTGCTTCCATTCCTCTTCAAAGGTTTTCAGCACGTTTGCCGTTTCCTTGCCGCTCTCCATGGTGAAATCCAGCCTGAGTGCATAAGGCGCAAGCCCGCGCAGCTCTGCCGAACACCCCATAAGGGCGTAGGTATCCGAATTGTGAATGGTTGAGAAGCAGTAGTTACAATGCGCAAGAACCGGCATTTCCTTCTGCATTCTGTCAGTAAGAATGGGCATCTGCCCTTTGTTTTCAGCGCCTTCGGCTTTCAAGCACTTTCCTCTCACGCGGTTAAGGCACTGGGCGGTAACCATAAGCGGAACGCGTCCGTAAACCGGAAGCACCATCTCGCGCATGTCAAGCTCTTTAAGCTCCCTTGCCGAAAGTTCGAGCGATGCGGTCATCATTGCACCGTTCCGTTTCCAGAAGTCCTTGGCCTCACTGTTGAAGGCGTAAAGGTTCCAGTCGGTAATCAGCTTCAGGAAGCCTCTATTTGCAAGGTCCGAAACAAGTGGCCAGCAATCCAGGTTCCTGATAAGATATCCGTTGATGCAGGGGTTTCTGAGGGCTCCCTGATGCGTTGTAAGACTTTCAAGGCTATTTGCCCTGAGAATTCTCGGAAACGCAAGGAAGAGGCCTTTATTCTTCTCAGAGACCCTGTCGCAGTAATCGTTAAGCTTCTCAAAAGCAAGGTCGGTAATATCAATGTAGATATCATCCACAAAATCCGATGCGGCAGCCGCATAAAGCTGGTCCTCTGTTGAAACAAGCGCCTGGATTCGGGTCCGTTCGGGAATCAGGGACATATCCGGCACAGTTCTGCGGATTTCCTCATGCGTTTCGGGCTCGCGTCTGTATTTCTCAGCTATTGTCTTCTCCAGACCTTCAAGACATGTTCTTCTGAGTTCGTTCAGCTTGCCAACCGGCGTAAATCCGTTAGTTGCAGCATCAATTTCAAGTTCCTCAAACTCAAAAGGTGTTTCTCCGGTTTTTGTCAGCTTGTCGCGAAGCATTTCGGCATCCATGGGACGGCTCTTGGCTTCATCAACAGCATCACCTGTAACCGTATATTCCGTGCGTTTGCAGACGCATGTAAGCTTCATGGGCTCACCCGGCTTAAAGGTAAAGGCGCCTTTAATCGGGATTTTCGGCTCATTCTTCAGGTATTTGTCTTCAAGTTCGTCAAGCAGACCCTGGTTTCTTGTGCGATAAACACTGTTTCCGACGGCAACATCGCTTCCGGGCTTGAAATTCGAGCAAAGCAGCTCGCCTGCGCCTTCACCGGTTCCCACGGTAAACTCGTAAACCGTCTTGTCCTTTGAACGGATTTCAAGGATGTCCTGCGGCCCGACCTTCCGCTCAAGCCTTATTGCAGCGTTGATTCCGCGTATTTTCTCAACCGTTCCCACAAGAACGCCGTTGTGATTCGGCCTTGTCATGGCCATCATGCTCTTTCCGCCCGCACAGTCGTAAAAACCGTGGCTGAAGCTTCCTCTGTTATAAAGGTCAAGCATTCTGAACATTATTTTTTCAATAAACTCAGGGTGTTTGCGAACGTATTCACGGTATCCCTTTCCGCCAAGTTCACCGTATTTGTCCATAACCGTACGATACCCTTCGGTAACGCCCGAAACGTAGCCCACGCCCTTCATTCGTCCTTCAATCTTGAAGGAATCAATTCCGGCCTCAATAAGGTCTGGAAGAATCTCAATAGTGCAGATATCCTTCGGACTAAGGAAATGCGCGGTCTGGCCATTCATCTCATACTCAAGACGGCAGGGCTGCGCACAGCGCCCGCGGTTTCCGCTCCTTCCTCCGAAAAGGCTGCTCATAAGGCACTGGCCGGAATAACAGTAACAAAGAGCACCGTGCACAAAGCACTCAAGCTCAAGGCCCGTTTCCTCGCGCATCTTCTTAATTTCCTCAAGTGAAAGCTCACGTGACGGAACAACACGCGAAATATAAGCATCCTTTGACAACTCCTTCACCGCATTTGCAGCATTTGCGGTATTTACCGTCATCTGCGTGCTGAGGTGAATCGGAAGCTTCGGGAAATTTTCCGTAAGATACTGAATCACGCCGACATCCTGAACAATTACGGCATCAAGACCCTGGTTGTAAAGCGGACGTAAAAAGCCCTCAATCTCAGGAATTTCGCTGTCCTTAAGCAGAGTATTCAGCGTAAGATATATTTTTTTGTTTCTGACATGCATTCTGTCTATGGCGCGAAGATAATCGTCAGTGCTTGCATTTTCAGCATAAGCACGCGCTCCGAACTTCAGGCCGCCCATGTAAACAGCATCCGCACCGGCCGCAGCCGCTGCCTTCATACAGTCAAATGATCCCGCAGGGGCAAGTAATTCAGGTAGTATCATATATTCTCCCGTTTAATAAATTATGAACGGTTAATGTTTCATATCAGAGGATTTCCGGAATATCAGGCATCAAAATGCATTAACTGTCAGTAAAATCAATGAATGAACATCGCATCACCGAATGAGAAAAATCTGTAACGTTTTTCAACGGCTTCCGCATATGCCGCAAGAATATTCTCACGTCCCGCAAGTGCCGAAACAAGCATAACAAGAGTTGATTCCGGCAGATGGAAGTTTGTAATCAGCGCATCAAGCACCTTGAACCTGTAACCGGGATAAATGAAAATCTCAGTATCACCGCTGCACGGCGTGAGGAAACCGTTTTCATCCGATGCAGCCTCAACCGTACGGCAGCTTGTTGTTCCGACGCAGATTACGCGCCCGCCCGCTGCCTTTGTGCTGTTTATGGTATCAGCAGCTTCTTTTGTAATTTCATAATGCTCCGAATGCATATGATGGTCAAGAATGTTATTTTCCTTAACCGGACGGAACGTTCCAAGCCCTACGTGAAGCGTAACCCTTGCAATCCTTACGCCCATATCCTCAATTTGCTTCAAAAGCTCAGGCGTAAAGTGAAGGCCAGCCGTAGGAGCAGCTGCAGAGCCGTCATGTACTGCATATACGGTCTGGTAACGGTTCTTGTCCTTAAGTTCATGTGTAATGTAGGGCGGAAGCGGCATCTGTCCGAGTTTATCAAGAATTTCCTCAAAAATACCTTCATATTCGAAGCGGATAACTCTGTTTCCGTCATCAACAACCTCTTCAACTGTACCTGTCATAAGACCGCCAAAATCAATCTTCACGCCCACTCCGGCACGTTTTCCGGGACGCACAAGAGTCTCATAACGGTTGTCGGAAAGACGTTTCAGAAGAAGCACCTCAATCTTTGCTCCCGGGCCCTCCTGATCATGAATCTTCTCACCGTAAAGGCGGGCAGGAATAACTTTTGTATCGTTAATCACAAGACAGTCGCCCGGTTTAAGGTATTCGACGATATCCCTGAAAATCCTGTGTTCAGTAGCGCCCGTACCTTTATCAAGCACAAGCAGTCTTGAAGACGAGCGGTCGGGAAGCGGATCCTGTGCAATCAGTTCCTCCGGCAGATCATAATAAAAATCGCTTTTTAACATAATTAATCCTCTTATTCATAGCATTTAACCAAATCAAAAGCCCCTGCTTTGAACCTCACATGACTAAAGTCACGAAAAAGCGGCAGCCCTGTTATTCAAGGGGGCATTATTGTAAAGACAGAAAAAACCTGTCATGGGAAAGAGCCGGCTCTTAGCCCCGACAGGGTTGATTCTGTCATTTTTTCTTGTAGATTTTCTCAAGCTTCGGTCTGTATCTGAACAAAGCCTTGCCTATAATCTGGCTCTTAGAAACATATTTGTGCTCCCAGGCTCTTGAGTCAAGCGACGAAAGACGGTTGTCGCCAAGCATGAAATAATGGCCTTCAGGAACAAGGAACGGGCCTGCATTGCCGTCTCTTTCGCCCTTTATGTAATCTTCCTCGAGCAGCACACCGTCAATATAAACATAACCGTTAATCATTTCAACAGTTTCGCCCGGAAGACCTATGACACGCTTAATGAAAATCTGGGATTCATCGTCCGGGAAGTGGAAAACAACAATATCACCGCGTTCGGGCGACCCGAAAATATAAGGAAGCTTAGATGCCACAAGGCGGTCATCAATCTGAAGTGTATCCTCCATTGAACCGGAAACAACCTCAACCTTGGTCATTACAAAGTTCTTCCAGAGGATTGCAAGCGCAAAAGCGAGCGCAAGATAGAATAAGTAACTCAGCACCTCACGGATAATTGCATTTCTTTTTTTCTTTTTTGCTTTCTCAGGATCCTCAGGAGCTGTACTTTTATTTTCCTGCAATGTATCCTCAGACACTAATGAATCAAGGGATTCATCAATTTCTTCGACAATTTTAACTTTTGATTCTGTCATACTTTACTGACCTTTCGGGATTTCTCCGATATTTCCGCCCCGGCAGAGTTTGCCGTTCGGACTTTATTTTCCGTATATTTTTATGCAAGCTTCCTTGGACCGTCACCTATGCTAAGAACATAGAAATCAGCTGCATAACCGATTTTTTTGAGGTATTCTTCTCCAACATTCCTTGTGAAATCTTCAACACAAGCTTCTTCAACAATGCTAACCGTGCATCCGCCAAAACCTGCGCCTGTCATACGTGAGCCGATAACACCCTTCTGCTTTCTGCTTGCATCAACAAGTGTATCAAGTTCAATGCCGGTTACTTCATAATCGTCACGCAGTGAATCATGTGAAGCATTCATAAGCTCGCCGAAACGCTTGATGTTGTTCGCCTTAAGTGCCTCAACAGCTTCAACGGTACGTGCATTCTCATATACAGCGTGTTTTGCGCGTTTTTCAAGGATTTCATCGCCGATAAAGTGGCGCTTCTCCTCAAACTCAGCGGGTGTCATAGCGCCCCAGGATTCAACCGGGCCACCGGCCTGAATACGGGCAAGGGCTTCCTCACACTGGCTTCTGCGCTCATTGTACTTGGAATCGCCAAGTCCGCGCTTTTTGTTACTGCAGGCAACAACAAGCTTCATTCCGTCAAGCTTAATGGGAGCATAGGAATATTCAAGTGTTGCGGTATCAAGGAAAATAGCGTTGTCTGCCTTTCCCATGGCAATCGCAAACTGGTCCATAATTCCGCAGTTAACGCCGATAAACTGATTTTCCGCCTTCTGGCCGATTTTTGCGTTGAGAATATTGTCAATATCCCAGCCGTACAGGCATTTTCCAACATAGCAGGTAAGAACTTCAACCGATGCGGATGAAGAAAGTCCCGATGAATTCGGGATATTTCCGAAAAGCATCATTTCAAGACCGCAGTCCTGTTTATAGCCCATATCATGCACAGTCTTCAGAACGCCGAGCGGGTAATTTGCCCAGTTCTGAGCCTTGTCATATTCAATGGATGACAGGTCGGCCTCAATAATTCCAATCTCCTCAAAGTTCATGGAATAAAAACGAAGCCTGCTGTCTGCACGTTTTCTTGCAACCGCATATGTTCCGATTGTCAGCGCACACGGGAAAACATGACCGCCGTTGTAGTCGGTATGCTCACCGATAAGGTTTACGCGTCCGGGTGCAAAAAACAGTTCAGCACCTTCTGTATCGCCAAATATTTTCCTGAATTCATTAAAAAGTTTTTCTTTCATAATCTCACCGTTTTCCTTGTTTTCTGCAATTTATACGCAACCCGGGCGCCATGTGCGGCATCAGCCGTATTTATCACGCTTTGGCGCAGTGTGCGGCATCAGCCGTATTTATCATGCTTTGACGCCGTACTGCCTGTAGTATTCATCAATTGCGTCCTTGATATTATCATCAATCACAACATTACCATTATAAGGCCTATTGTACAAATGTTCAACCACTTCTTTCATGGTAACGATTGCACCCGTAGGGAATCCGTAAAGTTCAGAAATTTCCTCAAGCGCACTCTTCTCGCCTTTGCCGCGTTCCATGCGGTTAAGCGAAACCATAAGGCCCTTGATTTCAATGTTTCCCTGTGCTTTGAGAATAGGGAAGGTTTCTTCAATTGACTTGCCGGAGGTAGTTACATCCTCAATTATCACTACTCTGTCACCGTCCTGTAGCTTACTGCCAAGAAGGATGCCAACATCGCCATGGTCCTTTTCTTCCTTGCGGTTTGAGCAGTACCTGATTTCCTTGCCGTAAAGCTCACTGAAAGCAATAACGGTTGCAACCGAAAGCGGAATTCCCTTATAGGCAGGCCCGAACAGTACATCAAAGTCTGTGCCGAACTTATCATGAATGGCTTTCGCATAGTACTCGCCAAGCTTCTTCAGCTGGCTGCCGGTTACGTATGCGCCCGCATTCATGAAAAACGGTGACTTGCGCCCGCTCTTGAGCGTAAAATCGCCAAACTTCAAAACCTTGCTCTCAACCATAAAATCAATGAATTCCTGTTTGTAGCTTTCCATAAAAATCCTCTTTTCAATTATGCGTATTATTTGTAATAAGGCTATCGCAAACTATCTTGTTTTTTTGCTTTTTGTGAGTTTTTTAAGTAAAAAAACACTTGTCTTTTGATTTATAAAAATAATAGATTTTGCTTACCTCACGCATCCAATGAGTTCGTTAATATCCTCAATCCCGTGATTTCGCATGTATTTTTCAATGCCTACAACCGTGCGGATTGTTGAATAAGGTTCACGGAAGTTTGCAGTACCCACGCTTACGGCGGTTGCACCTGCCATAATGAATTCAAGCGCATCCTCACCCGAGGTGATTCCGCCCATACCTATAACAGGTATTGTTACGCTGTGTGCGGCCTCATAAACCATTCTGACGGCAACAGGCCTGATTGCGGGACCGGAAAGACCGCCTGTCCTGTTTGCCAGGAAAAAGCTGCGTTTTTCAATATCAATCTTCATACCGGTAAGAGTATTGATAAGCGATATGGCGTCAGCGCCGCCCGCTTCGGCCGCCCTTGCGGTTTCGCGAATATCGGTCACATTCGGTGAAAGTTTCATAATGACAGGATGTTTGCTGACTTTTTTGATCACCTTTGTGATATGCTCAACCGATTCGGGATTTGTTCCGAAAGCAATGCCGCCCTCCTTAACGTTCGGGCAGGAAATATTGATTTCGAGCATATCCACGGGAGCCTCCGAAAGGCGCTCAACAGCCTGCACGTATTCTTCCTCCGAATGTCCGCAGACATTAACAATTATTCTTGTGTCAAACTGCTTCAGAAACGGAATGTCGCGCTTCAGGAACACGTCAATTCCCGGGTTCTGAAGGCCAATGGCATTCAGCATTCCGGACGGTGTTTCGCAGATACGCGGAGTAGGATTTCCTTCCCACGGAGTAATTGAAACCCCCTTTGTCACAACAGCTCCGAGAGCGCTCAGATCGACAAATTCGCCGTATTCCATGCCTGACCCGAAGGTTCCTGACGCCGTCATGACCGGATTCTTAAATGTTACACCGGCTATTTTTATTTCGGTATTCATACACTTTCCTCCTTTTTGAGAGTCACCCGTACGGTTCCTACTGACGCATGAGTCACCCGGACGGTTCCCACTGACACATCAGAACTCAATTTCATCCGCATAGAAAACAGGGCCTTCCGTGCAGATTCGCTTATTATGTACATTTGAGTGTTCGTCAATTTCCTTTGTTTTTGCAATGCAGCCAAGGCATGCCCCTATTCCGCAGGCCATACGCTCCTCAAGCGATATCTGCGCAGGAATTCCGGCCTCCTTTGCAAGTGCGGCAACGCCCTTAAGCATGGGCATCGGACCACAGGCAAAAAGTTCGGAAGCGGCAATATCGTTCTGACGGATGCAGTCGGTCACAAAGCCCTTTGTGCCTATACTTCCGTCCTCTGTTGCAATAAGTACTTTTCCGTAACGTCTGAACTCATTTGCAAGGAAGCAGTCCTCATCACGGTATCCAAGCACAATTGTTTTCTCGCATTTCAGTTCCTTTGCAAGTTCAAGCAGCGGCGGAATGCCTATTCCCCCGCCAACAAGCAGCGCAATTCCGCTTTCGGGAAGCTTATAACCGTTTCCGAGCGGCCCGATTGCTTCAATCGTGTCCTCAGGATCAAGATGGGAAAGTTCATCCGTTCCTGCGCCCACAACGCGGAAAACCACGCGAAGCGCATCCTTCTCACGGTCAATTTCGCAAATGCTTATGGGACGCGGAAGAAGTCTGCTTTTATCTGCCGAATAAAGGCTCAAAAACTGTCCGGGTTTCGCAAGCTGCGCCATTGCGCGGTTGGCAAGCCACATGCTGAAAATTCCCGGTGCTATGCAATCATTAGATAAAACCTGTACACGCTGTCTGATCTGTTTCATAATTCGCACTCCGTTAATTTACAACCTCTAATACTTACTGAATATTATAATTGACTTGAAACATGAAAACAAGAAAAGATTAGAATTATATGTAAAGTTATATGTGAAGAAGGGGCTGTAAAGCAACAATAAAATGTGCTGTTTGTTTCACTTCAGAGTTGCTTTACACCATCCATTCCAAATTTACCATAAGATTGTTGATTTCAAATTTTTTAAGGTAAGGTTTTTTTTCGTTACCTTAAAAAATCTTAGTTTCCGAACAACAAAAGGCATTCTGCTGTATTCGTCTGCAAAGTTTGAGAATGAAAGCTCCCAAAAATTCGGGAAATTACCTTTTGGTTGACATTTTTCAAATGATGTAAGGTAAAATTTGAAAATGTAAAAAAATGACTTACCATAAAATAGATTAAATAAAAAAAATTAAGGTAAGGCTTTTTTTGCTACCTTATCCCGCCTCATATCTTCTTGAAATCTTACCCCATATCACGTATAATTTTCTGTGTGACGGTAAATCCGTCCGCACATTTCAGGCTGCAACAAACGGTAAACCATTCAATCATAGCGAGGCATACACATGTCGGAAAACAACACCGCCGAAATGAACAAACAGGTCGAAAAGCCACATCGTTTCCCAATTCGTAAGCACAGAAAATCCGGAAACTCACAGGCCATACCCAATCTGTACAATTACAAGCTCAAGCGAATCTTTGATTACGAA
The DNA here is from genome assembly GCA_045627185.1 of Lachnospiraceae bacterium. Classification (GTDB taxonomy): domain Bacteria; phylum Bacillota; class Clostridia; order Lachnospirales; family Lachnospiraceae; genus SZUA-448. The sequence goes on along the minus strand of JAZQNE010000005.1, from coordinate 5,274 downwards.
CCGCTTGAAGAAGAAAAAGCATATCGCGGAACAATAGGAATTCCGCGTGTTCTTGGCATGTATGAAACATATCCGTTCTGGCACATCTTCTTCAGTTGTCTGGGCTACAGGGTTGTTCTTTCGCCCCTGTCCACGCGCGAAATATATGAACTCGGCGCAGAATCGGTTTCGGACGAATCCGAATGCTACCCCGCAAAGCTCACGCACGGCCACATTATGTGGCTTCTTAATCAGGGCGTTAAAAACATCTTCTGCCCCTGCATAGCTTATGAACGCAAGGAAGTGCGCAATGCAGCAAACAATCTGAACTGTCCCATGGTCGGAGCCTGCGGAAATGCGCTGAAAAACAGCATTCCCGGACTTTCCGATGTTGAAATAACATATCTCTACCCTTTTATTTCTTTCGAAACCGAAAGCATTCTTACAGAGCGTTTATGCGATGTTTTCACACGTTTTGACATTCCGGAGTACGAAATCCGCATGGCATCGCTTGCAGGCTGGAAGGAGCTTTGCAAGTCCTTAGAGGACATTCGCAAAAAGGGCGATGAAGTCCTGCGCTTTCTTAAGAAAACACGCCGCCGCGGCATTGTTCTGGCCGGTTACCCGTACCATATTGACCCGGAAATCAACCACGGAATTCCCGAAGTCATCAACTCGCTGGGGCTTGCGGTCCTGACACCGGACAGCATATCTCACCTTGCAAAATTCGAACGTTTCACCACCACAACAGACCATTTTACTTACGCTTCACGCCTTGTTTCGGCCGCATCGTTTGTAGCAAAGCAGAGAAACCTTGAATACGTTCGTTTTACATCCGTCGGATGCGGAATCGACTGCATCACAACGCCTCTGATTCGTGAAAATCTGGCTGCAGCCGGCAAGCTGTTCACTGAACTTGACATTTCCGAAACAGAGGATTCAGAAGCGACCTTAAAGCGCATAAAAGCTATGCTTCTCGCATTTAATGAGGTTGATTTTTCAGGTGAAACACGTGAGATTGTTCATCACAAACGCGACATTTTCACCGGAGACATGCGCAGGGAATACACCCTTCTGCTTCCGACCGTCCTGCCGTATCATTCCGCATTATTTGAGGCTGCAATGAAGCGCTCCGGGCTAAACCTCGAAATGCTTTCCTGCGAAGACCCGGCGCTTATAGGAATCGGTTATGAATACATCCCAAAAACAGTCTGCGCGCCCTCCGCTATAATTGTCGGAGCCATTTTAAGTGCGCTTGCATCCGGTCATTACGATGTCCGCAAGACCGCCGTTCTTGTCCCTCAGACCGCTGACGGCTGTGCTGCAGCCTGCAACACCGATTTTGTCCGCCGTGCGCTTGCAAAGGCGGGCTTTACCGGAATTCCGGTCATTCCGCTCAGCGTAAAAAAAGTTGAAAATCATCCCGGCTTCAAGCTCAACGCACATACAGTCAGAAGAATCATAGAAGCGCTGATTTACAGCGATTTGCTGATGCAGCTTCGGAACAGAACATATCCGTATGAGACGTCAGAAGGCTCCGTTGATGCGCTCTTTGATTCCTGGATTCAGAAATGCGGCAAAGCGCTCAGATTCGGACGCAGGCTGCGTTTCCGCCGTAATATCAAAAAAATGGTTGCTGATTTTGATGTCCTTCCGCTTGACGAATCATCAGAAAAACAGCGTGTGGGAATAGTTTCGGACATCTTCTCGCTTTATCTTCCCACTTTGAACGGAAATCTTGTCAAAAACCTCACGGATGAAGGCTGCGAGGTTGTAATGCCCGCCCTTCTTGACTATTTTACTTACAATTTCCTTAACGAAGAAATTAACGCCTCAAAGTTTGGCAAGAAGCAAAAAGCCGCCAAGTTTGGCCGTTTCGCCGTAGACATTCTGAACCATTTCAGAAAACCTGCCGCAAAAGCATTAAAAAAGAGCAAGCGCTTTACGCCTGCTCCTTCAATTGATGTTATTCTGCAAAATGCTTCCTCAATCATTTCCGCCGGCAACCAGTACGGTGAAGGCTGGCTTCTTTCCGGTGAAGCCGTAAGCTTCATAAACCTTGGAATCAGCAGACTGGAGTTTATAGCCCCTGTCTCCTGCACGCCCGCACACATCGTCATAAAAAGCGCTGCGCGCGAAATCTCACGCAGGTATCCTGAAGTTGAAATCAAAATCAACGGCTGAAAAAAACACGGGCCGGCTGAATCAAATAAACGCCCACAGGCCGAATCAAAACCGTCCCCGCGGGTCGGCTGTTATTTTTCAGCAGCAAGTCTCCTGCAAATCAGGGCATTCATCACGGCATCTGCAAGCAGGCAGACGAACATGCCCGAATAAAGCGGGAAGAACAAGTCTCCGTGACGCTGGACAAAGTACTCAAGAGCGCCTGCCCCGCCAAGAAAAGCAAGGAACCCTGCGCAAAGAAATATAAAACGCACCTTAAAGCCATAAGTCTTAAACAGACGAACAGCAAGAATCACAAAAATCACCAGCATAATTGCGCCGTAAAAGATTTCCCCATGGCTTACAAAGCCGTTTGACCTAAAAAAGCTCTTGTCAAAACGGATACTGTCGGTAATTATTTCAACAGCACTCATGAAGGAAAGCGTGAAAAGCGCACTGTAACCGAATCTGCTGTCCTTTTCCGAACGCCTGTTAATGCCGGCCCAAAAGCACAGGGAAATCACAAGAATCACCCCAAGCAGAATCGCGTTGAACAGGAAAAGTGCCAGATAATACCCAATTGAGCCGGTTTCAAGAATAATTTCGGTTGAGAACGGAAGCCCGAAAAACTTCTCATTCGTAATAACAAGCTTGCCCCTGCAGTCATTGCAGTAAAGGCAGCTGAGCCTGATAATTGCGAGCAACAGGCAAAGTCCAATTGAGTACAGTGCAGAAAGCAGCCTGAAGCTGCTTTTTTTGTACAAAAGTTTTGTAAGGCCGATTGCAAGCAGGCAGCCCGGAACAACGCCCGAAAAGCAGAAATTTCCGGTTGAAAGGTCTGTCAGGGCGCTCTTAAACGATGCATACTGAAGCGTGTTGCAATAGTAATGAATCAGTCTTGCCATAATCACTGAAAACACAATTGCAAAAGGCACAGAAATCACAACACTGCACCTCGGATATTCCTTTGGAACAAGTCCGAACATCAGGAAATATGCAGCAATCACGCCCACGATAATAATTATCGTGCGCCATGAAATCTCAATATTATAAATGCAAAAAGCTATGTTTTCCATACTTCTCCCAATCATTTGCAGGCAGATTTGCAGGTAGTAAAGTTATTTACAGGCATAAGAAATGCCAAAACCTGCATTTGCCGTTATTCCTCAGGCACCGCCGTTGCAAAATAAATGATATCGGTCATAACACGTTCCTCATTGAAGGAAATGTGATTATGCACCTTGCCGTTAAAATACAGTTCAGCCGTCTGGCCGCCGTCAAGCGCATAAGCCTTCTCAACGCCCCTTGCGCCAATAATATCCGCAATCTGGTTGGTTGTGAAGGTCCAGTTGGCCTCAAGAAGAAGGTAGTGATTTACATCCATCATGGAAATTACCGATCGCGAGCCACCCTTAAAGGACTCGCCAAGCGGGTAACTGTCATGCTTGATAACATAATGGTTATCAACAAGAATCGGTCCGAAAGTCACGCCAAAGCTGATATCGTTATCATCTACAAACTTCTGAACCTCCTCAGTTGACTTAAAGTAGCCTGCTCTTGTGAAAAGCATCTCACCGTCGGTTCTGAAGAAACATGATTCCGTATTGTCAAAAACGATGTCCCTGCAAACCTTGTGTTCAAACACAACAACGCCTTTGTTTTTGTAACCGTAGAAATCACCGCCGATGGTCACAACAGCGTTTGCACTCTTTGCCATTTCACTTGCCTTAAGCTCAATTCCTGAGCCGAAAGCATCTCCGGAAAGCTTCCTGCGAAGCTGCGAACCGTCTGCAATAACAACCTCAGCAAACGTAAGGAAAGCAGTGTTATCCTCATATTCAGGCGAATCAACCTTTTCCGACCAGACAATAACAAGAATAGTCTCATCAAGGTAGTAGTGAATCTTCTTATTTTTTTCAAAGTTCAGGTCAGTTTTGAACGCAACCTTCTGCCCTTTCAGAAGATTCTTAGCCTCCTCCGTTTCAAGAAGCTTCAGAATATCTGCGGGCTTGCTTGTGCTGCCGTATTTGGTTTTATCAGGCTTTGGAGCAACTCTGTCATACTCATCAAGCGTGTATTTTGCCGTAGATTTGCGAAGCGGCCTTGGAGTAGGCGAAACACCCGGAGGCAGTGTAGGCACGGGGGAAGGTGTGCCGGAAGGCGTAGGTGTGGGAGTTGGTGTAGCAACCTTCAGGTACAGCTCGCCCGATGCGGTTGTAATAATTCTTTCAACCGACTTGCCGATTGTGCCCGAAAGATTCAGTACTTCCGCAGCCTGCTTGTCCTTTATTGTACCGCCGCTAAGAACACGAATAAGTTCCGGCGTCTGCTTAATCAGCCATTCTCCATCGGAATAAATAAGTTCAAGATTCAGATTGCAAACCATACGATATTCAGGTGCTTCGCCAATCTTATCAAGAACGGTTTCCAGAACCTTCTGCACAAAATCGGCGGTAAAATTCCGGCTCTCATCGTAAACAAAATCATAAGACAGTTCCTGAGCCAGTTTTTCCGTTATTTCTTCAGCATCCTTCTTAATGTTGTCCTCAACATAAGGCAGGTTAAGCCCCGAAAAATCAACATTTACGGTCGCATTGATTCCGGATTTGTTCACCGAATTAAGCTTATATGAAAAACTATCAAGGAGCGAATCATAAAGCCTTGCCGGGTTTTTCACATCGGGATTTCCGGCATCGGGTTCAGAATTCTCTCCTGCGTTGGGATTTTCAAGATTAAGTTTTGTACAACCGTTTAAGAAATATACGGCTGTATCATAATCTGCGCTGATAATGCTGTTTAAGAAGCTTTTTACGGCAATTTCGGGCTCACCGTCCGTAATTGCATGTACAAGCCCTATTTTACCGGCAAAAACAGCCAGAAAAACTGCCAGCGCGCAAAAAACGCCGGCAAAAGAAAGACAAATAATATTAGATTTTGTAAGCTGTGTTTTTTTCATAAAAACCTCAAAAACCCTCCCTCAGACCAGAACCTGCGGGAGGGTTTCGGATTTGTTTTTTAGTCAAGTGTGTGCCAAATTTTATTTTGACACAAGGCCCGGCATTAGAACTTTCCTGCGGTTGCAGCTTCTTCAACTGAAACTGCTACAGCAACTGTTGCACCAACCATAGGGTT
>JAZQNE010000004.1:0-11026 GCA_045627185.1 Lachnospiraceae bacterium | reverse complement strand
ACCTTCGGGCACTGACGGAGAAGCCAGATGTCAGCCTTGCTGCCTGCAAGACGTGTACAGTGGATACGTGACTGCTGGCCTGCACCAACGCCGATTGCCTGTCCGTCCTTTACGTAGCATACTGAGTTTGACTGGGTGTATTTAAGCGTGGTAAGAGCCACCTTCATATCAATCTTTGCAGCCTCGGGAAGATCTTTGTTCTCAGTAACTATGTTTGAAACAAGCTCATCTGTTACAACAAGGTCATTTCTGCCCTGCTCGAAGGTGATTCCGAATACATCCTTGTGTTCAAGTGCCTCGGGCTCATAATTCGGATCGATTTCAATAACAGCATAAGCACCCTTCTTCTTCTCTTTGAGGATTTCAAGTGCTTCGGGTTCATATCCGGGAGCGATTATACCGTCCGAATACTCACGCTTGATAAGCTGAGCGGCTGAAACATCGCATACATCCGAAAGAGCAATGAAATCGCCGTAGGATGACATACGGTCAGCGCCACGTGCGCGTGCATAAGCACATGCGATGGGTGAAAGCTCGGGAAGGTCATCTACCCAGTAAATCTTCTTCAGAACGTCGCTCAAGGGCTTTCCTACGGCTGCTCCGGCAGGTGATACATGTTTGAACGATGTTGCCGAAGGAAGGCCTGTAGCACGCTTTAAGTCGCGTACAAGCTGCCATCCGTTTAAAGCATCCATGAAGTTGATGTAACCGGGCTTGCCGTTAAGAACCTTAATGGGCAGCTCGCCGCCATTGTTGCAGAATATTTTGGAAGGCTTCTGATTAGGGTTGCAGCCATATTTTAATTCAAGTTCTTTCATGATTTTTCTCCTCTCGTCTTTAACCGTTTTGATCAATCATTGAGCTTTCAATGATGCGCCGGTTATTATTTTACGTTCTTGTTTACGATTCTTGTCTCATATTTTCCTGTCTCAATGTTAATAAACCTGACAAACAGGGAAACCTTATTATCAGCGTTCAGTGAATTCCATACGAGGTTTGTGAATTCATCGATATTGCCGGTGATATCTACAAGCTTGGGTTCACCCTCAAAGCTCGGAAGCGGGTTTCCGTCGCCCATATAAGTGCTTATGAAGCTGCCGTCACCGGCCTTGGGAGCATTGTAAGCGAAGGTGTAACGGTTGCAGGATGAAGGGTCGCCGTTGTTGCTCTTGAGGATTGAAAGAGCATAATTGTATGTGCCGTTTTCAACGTGCATAATGCCTGAAATTCTGGGTGTGTAATTGGGTGCGTCGGGCTCGAATTCACGTGTGGGGAGGGGCTGGTCAAAGGTGAGCTGTCTGTCCATGCCCTCATAGATAGTGTCAGTCTGGTCGCCGTTTGTTACGATGGTCTTATTGCCAAGCACGCGCACCGGCGCATAAATAATGAGGCTTGGGTCAACCATGAGTGACGGGTCAAAGGCTTCCGTGCGGATGCCCTCTCCATCCTCAACAAACACGCGGTTACGGCTGTTTACGCTTCGTCCCATGATGAAGTAGGCGGTTACTGCGGACTTTCCGTCATCGGATTTTCCGATTACGATGCCGCGTCCCGGGTACGAAACGTCCTGAAGATACTTTGCAAGAGAGATTTTTTCCATGTCGCAAAAACTCCTTTCAATCCGAGGGATCCGGGAGTCTGCATGTGTTCCTTCGGGTAAAGGCCTGCTTCAATCTTCCCAAAGAACACAAAAAACCGCCCGGGTAGCCCATACGGCGCCCAGGCGGTCGGCATTTTTAAGATAATTTGTACTCCCCGTGGGTGACCCCACTTTTCCGCCAGTCATACAAATCCACCACGATAATACTCGATAACGGCAAGAAAATCAAGAGTATTTTTTATAATTATTTCTCATAACTTTTTAATCGTTCCCATTCGTGTGGACCTCACATAACTAAAGTCACAGGAATGCGACATTCCGGTTATTCAACCGTGAAAAAAAAAGAAAAATACCACTTGACACATAATACTATGCGTGTTATAGTATTACGCGTTGGGAGGCATTCAAAAATATATCTAATAAGGAGGTTCACATGGATTCACAATTAAGACGCGGAATTCTTGAAGCGTGCGTGCTTGCGGTTCTTGAAAAAGGTGAATCGTACGGTTACCAGCTCGTAAAAGACATAAGCGCTTTTATAGAAATTACCGAATCAACGCTTTATCCGATTTTAAAACGTTTGGAACAGACTGAAATGCTTGTTGTTTACTCAAAGGAATACAACGGCAGGCTGCGAAAATACTACTCCATCACAGGAAAAGGCCGTGAAAAGGTTACAGAGCTTCTGGGTGAATGGAAAGAAATCGTAGAGATTTATCAATTCATTGTCAGAGAAAGACAGGAAAGGAATGAAGGAAATGCTTAAAGAAGAATTCTTAAGTAAATTACGTGAAGCGCTCATCGCAGACCGCATAAATAACGTTGACAGCCTTATAGAGTATTACAACGAAATGATTTGTGACCGTATGGAAGACGGCATGGAAGAAGAGGCTGCCGTAGAAGCAATGGGCTCGGTTGAAGAAATTGTTAAAGAAGTTTCATGGGACAAGCCCATCAGTACCCTGGTAAAACAAAAAGTGGCAAAAAGCCATAACGAAGCAAAAAGCAAAGGAAATTCAGCTCTTTGGATTATTCTGCTGATTCTTGGTTCTCCTGTCTGGCTTCCTCTCGCAATAACGCTGTTAATATTACTTCTTGTCCTTTACATGATGCCCTGGATATTTATCTTCTCAATTTTCGCAGTTCTCCTCAGCCTGGGATTTTCTGCAATAACAGTATTATTTGAATCTTTCCGTAATATCTTCGTTTTAGGTTCAATACCCGGAACACTTATGACATTAGGAGGCAGCCTGATACTCGGTTCTATAACGGTTATGCTTATAAAACCTGCCATAGCACTTGTTAAAGGCACATTGAAACTCGGTAAAGCAATTATTTTGGGATTAAAGAAATTAATCTTTGGAGGTAAAAAATGAAATCATTATTTAAAGTCGCATGCATCATTGCGGGAATTGGCCTTATTCTTCTCGGAGCGGGCTTTTTACTCAGCAAAACAGGATTATTCAAAGGAGGCAAAGAAATGGGAAGAATTGAAAAAACTTACGAAAGCAGCACAGCAAAAAATCTGGATTTATCTGAACTTTCAGAAACAGTTAAAATTGAAAAAGGCACCGGAGATAAGCTGGTTATCGTTTACCACATCCCTGAAGGTGATGACAACGTAGATATTTCCGAAACAAACGGAACCCTTACATACAAACGTAAGCACACAAATAAATGGTTCGGCTTCTTTTTCAGTTTTGATTTCGGTGATTACTCCACAACAGTAACCCTTCCCAAGGATTTCAGCGGTGAACTTACATTAAGTGCCTCAAGCGGCAGCATAAAATCCGATCCCGTCGACTGCTCTGTTTTTTATGCCGAAGTATCGTCCGGTGCAATTAAAGTTAACGGAATCAATTCAGGCAGCACATTTACCGCAAAAACAACAAGCGGAAGCATTTCTGCAGATGACATCACCTGCTCCGGTGAATGTTTGCTCAATTCATCTTCCGGCAGCGTAGCCCTCAAGAATATTTCATGCGAAACACTGACCGCAAAATGCACTTCCGGTTCCGTTAAAGTCATTGACGTAACTTCAGATAACATCAGCCTTTCCACAACTTCCGGCTCAATCAAAGGAACCATCGAAGGGAGTCAGAGTGACTATTCCATCAAGGCAAAAACAGTCAGCGGCCACAACAACCTTCTGGATGCTACATTTAACTCATCTGACGGCCCCAAGAGCCTCCGTGCTGAATCAACAAGCGGATCAATCAATGTGACTTTCAACAAGTAATCTTATAAGTTTTCCGGAGAACAGGCAAACGTTTCCGGAAAGCCGGACAATTTAGTAAAAAAATACTTTCCGCATGTATTTATTTAAGCACGCGGAAAGTATTTTTTAAAATAATCCATTATCGGTTCGCGCGGATTATCGCTGAGATTTTCAGGAAGATTGTCCCTGTTGAACCATTCCGTGCGGGTTACTTCACCATCGGAAAAGTTCATATTTCCACTGTAATCATGGCATACATAAACAATATCGATGCAGGAGGTTTCATCTCCGTTCGGATATGTATGGTGATATTTTGCGCCGGAATAAATTCCGAGCAGTTCAATTTTGTTCAGTTCAAGGTTCAGTTCCTCAAAAACCTCGCGTCTTAAGGCTTCCTCAACACTTTCATCAACCTCTATGGCACCGCCGTGGTAGCCCCATTTGCCGTCATCAAGACGCTTCTGCAGCAGGATATTTCCCTTGCCGTCCCCGATAATAACGCATGCACACGGCATAATAACCGTTTCGTGCCCGATTTTCTTACGTAAGTTTTTTATGTAATCGCCCATTTTTCCTCCCGATCAGAAAGCCTGCGGTTGTACACCGTGCAAAGCAGGCACAGCGCCTGTGTCTTCAGCGTTCCACAGGTATTTCCGGATTGTTTTTCTCCCTCCGCCCGTAAATTGCCTCAAGTTCGGAAATAACTTCATCTTTTCTGCGTACAAGGCCCTCCAGATGGCTCACAAGAAGGTATTCTGCTTTGAGATTTTTTAAGACCTTTATTTCCTCATTTACAAGCTGAGCATTGTAAATATAAAAGCTGTCCTTGCATTTGCTGTACAAGCCGTCTCCCACAAATGCATACTGCCCGTCAATCTCCATTCCGAGCGAGCCCGGCGCATGCGATGACGGGAGCGGAAAAATATGAACACCGCCAAAATACAGGTCTTCCGTAACAACCGTGCCCCTTGAAATGTGCTTGCGTGTCATATTTGATGCAAATATTTCATTTGCGGGAACACGGTCAATATTCCCCGTGTGGTCCTGATGAAAGTGCGACAAAACAACATTCACAGGCTCCCCCGGGATGCACGCAAACGATGCGTCTCCGTTTCCCACATCAAAAAGCCACGTTGTACCGTTGTCGCGCACTATGCCGATATCGGCGGAAAGCGGGTTCTCTGATGCTTCAATATAGCTTATTTTATCATTTATTTTAATCATATATTCACCAAAAGGGCTGAAAACATCAGCCCTTCGCATTTTATTTTTCAAATCCTTCTCAGCCCGAAGCCTGCATTTGAACATTATTTCAACTCAAATTCTACGGAAATTTTCTTTTCTCCGGCCTTCCTTACCGTACCGTAGCCGCCGTTGATAAAAGGCATTGCAGGCGGAAGGTGTCCAAGGTCAACATCCTGAACAACAGGGACATTGTATTTATCAAGTACGGACATTGCAGCGCTGTAACGGTCCATACCGTAATCTTCTATTTCAAAAAGCATGGGACGGCCAATAACAAAGCCTTTTACGTACTTAAACCAGCCGGCCTGCTCAAGCTGCCAGAGTGCACGCCTTACGCCCATTATTCCAAGTTCACAGGCTTCAATGAACCAGATAATTCCGTCATCTTTGTACCTTTCCACAAATTCTTTGACATTGTCAAACTTGGTTCCGCACATATTTGCAAGACAGTCAAGACAGCCTCCTACAAAACGGCCGGAGAATGACTCAAACTGAGCACCTGCAAAACGCAATGTGGGCGATTCCGTAACATTATAGGACTGAAGCGGTTTTGTTTCATCTTTTAAGCTTGCAAGTTCAAAACCGTCATAGCTTTCGAATTTAAGTTTATTTCCGCAGAGCAGATCAAATGCGTCCGAAACAGCAATATGTCTGGGTTCCATGCCGAAAGCCGGACCGTTCGGACCGTAAATGCTTGCAGTATCACAGATTGTAGCAAGCAGGAACCCAAGGTTTGTATTGTCCGAATAGCCCATGAACCACTTGGGTTTTGCAGCCTTAAGCGCATCAAAATCAACATACGGCAGGATTTCGCACATCAGCTCACCGCCACCGCAGGAAAGCAGGATGTTGGTATCTTTATCACACCACATGTCCACAAATTCTTTTGCACAGTTTTCAGGCTTGCTGCTGATGCCCACGCCGTCTGACTTAAAGCAGTTCGGACCAAGCTTAATTTTGTAGCCTTCACTGCGGAATCTGTCAATTCCGTGCTCAAATGCCGTTTTATAAGGTTCGATGGTGCAGCCGAAGGACGGTGCAACAAAACCGATTGTATCATTTTTGTTCAAAAAATCAGGATATCTCATAACTTCTGCCTTATCTTTTTATTTTTCCGATCTGGTCAATTTTGTTTTCTTACGATGGTGTATTCATTTCCGCGTCTGAAGAACGGGCACATCTTTGAACCGGAGGAGACCATTTTCTGATAATCGTCTTCATCGGCGCACTCCATGGTGCAATTGTATTCATCAAATTCTTCATCATATTCGAGGTACATACATTCCTCACATAATGCATCAATATCTGCCATAGTTTCCTCGCTTATTTCCTATTCCGTTTCCAAACAGGTTTTACCTTTTATCCGCCATGTTGCGCATTACTTAAGATTTCCGAAAACGCCTCTGATTACTGACGATGAACCGCTTCTGATTACCGAATTAATCAGACTTGTTGCGGCACGTTTCGCAATAGTCCCGGCACTCGTCTTTTTGCCGCCAAGTACACTGTTTACAAGGTTTGTGCTAAGCGACCTTGAGATGGACGATGTTGCGCTGTTTATTGCTTTTTGCGCAACTTTGTTCTTTTGGGCTTCTGCTTTCTTAGCGGCTTTTTCAGCCTCAAGTTTCTGCTTTTCCTGCTCTCGGGCCGCCTCAATTTCCTGATTTGCTGCCATTATTATTTCATATGCGGACTCATTGTCAACAGGCTCACGGTACTTAAGTTCGAATTCATCCGAAAGAATGATATTCTGCACCTTTTCAGCATCTGCAGCCCCAATAAGACTCTGCGGGGGAAGGATGTATGCACGTTCAACCTGTGTCGGAATGCCCTTTTCATCAAGGCAGCTCACAAGAGCTTCACCAACAGCCAGTTCCTGTATTACGGTTGCGGTATCAAAGGCCGAGTTCACGCGGAATGACTGAGCCGCTGCCTTTACAGCTTTAAGTTCGGCCGGTGTGTATGCGCGCAATGCATGCTGTATTTTGTTGCCGAGTTGCGCAAGAACTTCATCGGGAATATCCGAAGGATTCTGCGAAATAAAATAAACGCCCACGCCCTTCGAACGAATCAGTTTAACAACCTGTACAATCTTCTGTACAAGCGCCTTTGGAGCATCAGAAAACAGCATGTGGGCTTCATCGAAGAAAAATACAAAGCGCGGTTTTTCTGTATCGCCAATCTCCGGAAGCTTCTCAAACAGTTCCGAAAGCATGAAAAGCAGGAAGGTTGAGTAAGTAAGCGGGCGCTGCGCAAGACGTGCTGCGTCAAGCACATTGATATATCCCTTTCCGTTCGCATCAGTCCGCACAAAATCGCGTATATCAAGCGAAGGCTCACCAAAGAAATCTGCTCCGTCTTCACTTTCAAAGGCCAGCAGAGCACGCTGGATTGCGCCTATACTCTGCGCAGATACATTTCCGTATTCGGTTGTGTACTGCGCACGATGTTCTCCGACAAAATTCAGAAGAGCCCGCAGATCCTTGTAATCGGTAACAGGAAGTGCGTTATCGTCAGCAACCTTAAAGGCTATATTCAGGACACCCGTCTGAACCTCTGTAAGGTTCAAAAGGCGGCTTAAAAGCACAGGGCCAAGGTCTGACACGGTAATTCTGAGCGGATGTCCCTGAGTGCCGAAAATGTCCCAGAAACGCGTGGGAAAACTCTTAAGCGCAAAATCCTCAAGTTCAAATTTTTCTATTCTCTCACGTACGCTGCCACTGTCTTTTCCGGTCTCGCACATACCTGTCAGGTCACCCTTGACATCAGCCAGGAACACAGGCACGCCCATATCTGAAAAGGCCTCTGCAAGAACCTTAAGTGTCACGGTTTTTCCCGTTCCCGTTGCACCCGTAATAAGGCCGTGGCGGTTTGCCATTGCAGGATAAAGATAAACCGGCCTGTTTTCTGCTTTTGCTACTAAGATTTTTGAATCGGTATACATTTCTTCTCCATTTCACGACAGTGGTACTTCGCGCGGTCTGCAACTTGCACCATGCTTATCATACAACATTTCATTCCATCCAGGCTCTGAAGATTTTTCTAAAGCCTCTGTTTTCCTCAATTTCTTTAAGACGTTTCATAAGTTCCAACAGCTGTCCCGACTCAACATAATAAGCAATATGTCCGTCGCTGAAGCGTTCTCCCCGCAGGATGAAAGTCAGCATGGTTCCAATCTCTTTACGCTTCATTTCGCTGATTGGCTTCCCATTTATTTTTTCATAATGGCTTATATATTTCGAATCATCCGGAAGCATGGAAAGAGCCTGCCAGACATGCGTGTCATAATTCGGATACGGATTGCATTCAACATGTCTATACGTTTCCAGAAAATCAATTACAGAATCAAGAGCCTTTTTATCCATACTGCTATCCTTTCAATAGACAAACGGCCCTGCATTCAGGGCCGGTCTGTCTTTCTGTTGCGCCTCACGGGACTTGAACCCGCACCCTTTCGGACAGGAACCTAAATCCTGCGTGTCTGCCAATTCCACCAAAGGCGCTCTTTTTATTTATTCCGGCCAAAAACCGTTTTTCAGCCCAAAGCTACATCAGATTTCAGTTCACAGTTTGCTTCCGTCCTCAGCATATATTGCATTCTGAGGTGTAGGAGCAATTACCTTGCTGCCCGCAGGAATGCTGTGCGTAAGCCATACATTACCGCCAATAACACAGTTATCTCCGATAAATGTGCTACCGCCAAGGATTGTAGCCCCGGCATAAATTACAACATTGTTTCCAACGTCAGGATGACGCTTGATGCCCTTAACAAGCGATCCGTCTGCGTTTACGGCAAAGCTCTTTGCACCGAGTGTAACACCCTGGTAAAGCTTTACATGTTCGCCGATTGTGGTTGTTTCACCAATTACAACGCCCGTACCGTGGTCAATGAAAAAGTATCTGCCGATTGTTGCCCCGGGATGTATATCAATGCCGGTCACACGGTGCGCATATTCCGTCATCATACGCGGAATTACGGGAATTTTCAGTTCATACAGGCGGTGTGCGATGCGATAAATGCTGATTGCCTCAAATGCCGGGTAGGCAAGCATGATTTCCTCAACACAACGTGCAGCAGGGTCACCTTCGTATGCCGCTATAAGGTCTGTTTCAAGCATGTCGCGGATCAAGGGAAGTTCCGAAAGCAGTTCTTCTGCGATATCCTCAAACCGGCGCTCGTCGTCAGCGTCAAGAGCCTCCGGAAGAAGTTCCGAAAGGAGCCTCGGAATTGCCTGCTTTGCGGCGGCAACGGCTGATGCGTCATCCTCACCCTCGGCAAAAAGCCCCGGGTACAGAACAATTCTGGCGTTATTCATAAGGTCATAAACCTGATTTTTAAACTTATAAAGATTTTTATTCATAATATCCTCCAAGTAAAGGAGATGCCGTTTGCAACAGTCTGTCAATAAACTGCCTGAATCACTCTTGGAAAAGTTTTGTTGACAAATACCTGTCGCCCGTGTCCGGAAGAAGTGCAACAACAGTCTTTCCCGCATTTTCAGGACGTTTGCAGATTTCAATTGCTGCATGAAGTGCTGCGCCCGATGTAATGCCCACAAGAGCGCCTTCTTTCTGTGCAATCAGGCGGCCCGCAGCGTAAGCTTCCTCATCAGTAACAGTAAATATTTCATCAATAAGCGAAACGTCAAGAATTTCCGGTACAAAACCTGCGCCAATGCCCTGCAGGTCATGTTTCCCCGCGGATTTTCCGGAAAGCACGGCGCTTGTTGCGGGTTCAATCCCCACAATCCTGATCTGCGGGTTCTGCTCCTTTAAGAAGCGTCCGGTTCCGGTGATTGTTCCGCCCGTACCTGCACCAGCCACAAAACAATCAACCTTTCCGTCTGTATCACGCCAGATTTCAGGACCTGTAGAAATATAGTGAGCCTCAGGATTTGCGGGATTTACAAACTGTCCGGCAACAAAGCCGCCGGGAATTTCTTTTGCAAGCTCTTCTGCCTTTGCAATAGCACCTGCCATTCCAAGGCTTCCGTCGGTAAGCACAAGTTCTGCACCGTATGCTTTCATAAGCATTTTACGCTCAGCAGACATAGAATCCGGCATAACTATTATACATCTGTAGCCTCTTGCTGCAGCAACAGCCGCAAGGCCGATTCCCGTATTTCCGGACGTAGGCTCAATAATTACTGCATTTTTCGTAAGACGACCTGATTTTTCGGCGTCATTTATCATATTCAGGCCCACACGGTCCTTTGCGGAGCCGGCAGGATTCAGATATTCAAGTTTTACCAGCAGTTTTGCGGAAAGTCCGTACATTTTTTCGATGTTGCAAAGTTCAAGAAGCGGTGTGTTGCCAATGAGTTCATCTATCGATTTATGAATGTTTGCCATAAATGCCTCCATTATCCCCGCAAACTGTTACCCTCTGTATTCCGGGAACTTCATAAAAAATAATAAACTACTTTGTATTAAAATGCAACAGAATAAAAAATGTTATAGAATATACTATTCACACCCGGGAATACATTTTAATACATATTCGTAACGCGCACAGTGAACCTCACATGACTAAAGTCACGTGCTTCCTGCTTCACGGGGCTTCGTCCCCTGCGACCGTTGCATAGTTTCTCTATGTCTTACATAATCTCCACAGGCGTTCGATATGGTTTGCTCTGCCATATCAGGTTCGGGCGGTTCCCGCCCTACCCTTTATTATAAAGTCTTTTCTGACTTTATTTCTACTGCTTTCTTCTATTAGTACGCTATGCTGTAAGTTCCATAAATGCCCGAATTCCCTCGTTCTTTATGTTTATCGCAGCATTTTTATCCCGATCCATTATCATTCCGCACTCACAACGATAGATTCTGGTACCTAAACTTATCTTATGTTGTTTGCCACATGAAGAACATATCTGGGAAGAAGCATACCATTTGTTTATCTTAACAAGGTGTTTACCTCTCTCATCAAGCTTATACGCCAACATGTTTATAAACATTCCGTA
>JAZQNE010000003.1:0-23847 GCA_045627185.1 Lachnospiraceae bacterium | reverse complement strand
TGATATTTAATTCTTCTCCATTTATTGTTATTGTCGCATTTCCAAAAAGGATTTCGTCACCATCGCAAAGCGTTGTTTCTGAAATTGCTTTACCTTTAACAAAAGTCCCGTTTGTACTGTTTTCATCCCGAACAACATACTTATTTGCAATTTTCTTTATAGAAAGGTGAGTCTTTGAAACAAACTGTTCTTCTATCCTAATATCAGAACTTTCTTTTCGTCCGATGGTAATGCAATCTTTTTGCGACAAACTCAACGTTTCATTTGTCAATGCAGTTTCATCGATAAAAAGCGCAAAAGTATTGGGAACATCGTTAAAAATATATAAACCGTCATACGACAGTTCACTGCCGGTTGAACCGATTTTTTCAGAATTCGACGCATTTTTTATCAACTCTATGTTGCCATGCCCGCTAATTATTACTTTCTCATCTTTTCGATTAATAACAAGATGCTTTTTTGTAATTCCCTGTTTATTAATAAAAAAAGTGTCGTTTTTATCACATCCAATGGAAAAAGGGTAGTTGTTTATTGATTTTTCAATTAATGTGCCTTCTGAAAATAATCTTAAAATCATTGCGCCAATCCTTCTGAAAAATAATCTTACACCAAATTATTGTATCATCAATTTTTCAAAAAAGCCATAATAAGATAACTTTTTTACCCAAAAACCTCTTTGCGTCATTAAGGCACAAAGAGTTCGTAAAATGCCTCAAATATAATGTAATGAATATGTCCCAAATCAAATCTATCCTTATTTCACCAGTTTTCCCCGAATGAAATTATAAATATTACGATATGTTTTCCCGACATAATGGATCCCGTCAAGTGTGTCAAATCCTATCTGATGCAGGTAAGAATTGACGTCAAGCAGGATAACATCCTCTGAAAGCCCGGCTTTAAGCTTTTTATTGAAGCTTTCAAGCTGGCTGTTAAAGTAATTATAATCCCATTTCACGGAGCGGGGCTCATCAACCGGTCCTATGTTTACAAAGGCAACGGAATATGTTTTCGCCAGTTCATTTGCGAAGGAAATATATTTGTCAACGTGCCAGGTATCATTGATTCCAAGCCCGATTACGATGACTGCGCCTTTTGTGTACCCAGCGGTTACCTGGTCAATGTTCTCCACCAGAAATTCATAGCCCTCACCGTTTTTGGCGATTACAGTCTCCCCTTCAATACTGTCACGCATTCCGCGGAATCGCGAATCGCCTATAAAGATCATGTATTTGAAATCCTTACTCTCTCCCGAATCATACTTGATTTCGGAAATCAGCGGGCGTTCGGAAAAGTTCCACTTGTAGGAATAGCCGATGCATCCGTCCGCAAGCTCAATGAGGTACTGCTCATTTTTTTCAAACAGGCCGTGTGCAATTACGCTGTCTGAAACCCCGACCGATGAAATAACCGAACCTGTTGTAATATCATAAACATCACAGTTCTGAAGGCTGTAGACAAACATTGAGCTCTCAAAAAGCCGTATTTTTTCGCCCTTGCAGGTAAGGTTTTCGTCAACAGTAACCTTTGACACGGGAACAGCCGGTGTAGGGGTAGGGGTTGCTGTCATCACCGGTGTCGGCGTTGCTTTCGGCTCGTGACCGGCGGACTGACTTCCACCCTGACTTTCTTCAGGGAACAGCTCAGCCATACGCTCATCTGAAAGCCCAAAGCACGACTGAAGGTACTTTTTGCAATAATCCCAGCGTTTCACAAGGTTTTCTGCAAAAGTATCCATATTCTTTTCCCACTTTGAGTACGTGAGGGCAGTCTTTACTTCACAATGATATTTCATTTCATCGGAAACCTGTTCCCTCATTGCGTTAAACACTGCAAGCAGGCGTTCCTTGCTCAGAACGGTCTGCATAAGTTCCGCATAACGTTCAATGAACATTTTTCTTGTCTTTTGGTTGTCAATAAGCAGTGCACGCGACAGATAGTTGTAGAAGGCTTTTCCTTCGCCATGGCCCTGTTCATCAAGTATTTTCGCAAGGATGTTATTGTCAGCCTCTTTCGGCATCATGGCAAGGTCCTGGTCATACAGGAGCCAGCGCCACTTAACGCTTCCGTCCTTGGCTGTATATTTTCTGATGTTTCCCGTATCGCCGTTTCCGAAGAATGTAACAACAACCCAGTAATTCATCCATTCATCAATATCAACCACCGACTCAATATACTCAAGAGCCGCATCGGTGCTCATATCGTGATTCTTGATATAACTTATTACTTCCTTTTGCAGCTTCAGGTCGCCCGTTTCAACTATTGTATTGCCCTTAATGGCATCAAGGTTATCCTCTTCTATGCCGTCATGCGCATAATAATAGCTCTCATTCAGTTTTTCGCGCAGGAAATACATTCCAAAGTATTCACCGTTGATATAGAGTGCGACAGGAGTTTCATCATGAACGGCAAGGTTCATCTGACCCTCAACCGCACGCTCCACATATGCATCCGTGATATAATTTCCGGTCTGTGACTGTCCGCCGGAACGTACAAGAAGATTTGTGAAATACTTCACGCCATCATCGCCAAAGAAAGGATAATATACGCTTGTCGGGCCGTATGCTTCCTTAAGCTTGACCTGAAAAGCCTTTGATTCCATACCGCGTGACCATGAACCGTGAACCTTCATGCCGGCATCAAACTCGATTTCAAGCTCACCTTCCGGCGAATAATATTCAAATGTGCAGGCTCTTTCCCAGTCCTGCCAGAAGTTTGCGCCAAGATGCGGGAAAGCCGACGTGTACCCGGGGCCATCGGCGAAAATACCTGTTTCATAGCTGAACAGGCCGTCCGGATCCGAAGAAACGCATACAATGTTCAGTGAGTGTGTTCTCTCATCGCAGATAAACGTTTTGGTTGCGACATCAGAAGGCACACAGTCATCAGCAACACAAAAAGCCTTGACAACACAGGATTTTGTCACGGTGAACGGCGCCGTATAAAGCGTGCTTTTTTCTGTGGGTGTTGTAGCGTCAAGTGTGTAGTAAATGCGGGCGCCGGGCTGCGTTGTTGTCAGTGAAATGCAGTGGCTTTCAGCATTGAGCGTTCCGCTGTCCGATGTTACGTTAACAGGCGCAGCATAACTCTTTCTACCTTCTGTGTTTGCCTTGCCCTTTGTTGCTGTTGCAAAAAAAGCTCTGACAAGCCTTCCGTCCTCAATTATTCTTCCCGATGTCACACCCGCACGCTGAATACCTGTTTCAAAACTGTCAGCAAGGCACTTTTCACTATCGTAAAGATAGATTGTTGCGCCGGAAGAGCTGATTTTAAAGCCCGCATCAAGTGAACCGGCCTTTACCGATGCCTCTTCGCCTGCTTTTATTACAAGATAGCCGTGCGCTTTAACAGTAACATCGGGGAACGTAAAAAAATCAGGTTTATCCTCATTTTTCGTGATTGACCAGCCTTTTAAGTTTACGTCCGCATCCGAATTGTTATAGAGTTCAATCCAGTCATCGGCATCAAGTTTTTTTACCGATGACGAGCTTACCGAGCACACCTCGCTTATGAACACGCGGTCCTCAGCACGTGTCATGTAATCCACGATGGTCTCATATCCGGTAGCATGATTCTCTGTTCCCGGTGTGGGCTTTGAGAAATACAGCCATTTATCAGTGTCGGAAACCGAGCGGCCGTAGGAAAGGCTGCCGTGCATCGACACAAGCTCAACCGAATCAAGGGTTGTACCAAATGTATTTGTCAGCATGATGCCATCATCAGTGTCACCAAGCTTAAACGCAGCATGTACCGTTTTAATTATGCCTCTGTTGCCGGAGGCATTGCCTGCCCCGGTTGTATTTCCGTTTTCGGAAGCGGTTCCCGTTTTCGTGCCGGCAACATCCGAAGGCAGGTAAGGCTTGTCCTTACCCGAAAGATACACAATCAGGATTTCCCCGGGCTCAAGCGTAATTTCCGGGAATGTCCACTTATAAGGTTTTGAAAAGTTGTCCGTAAGTCCGAAATTAGCAAGATTGATGGCACTTGTGCCGTAATTTTTAATTTCCGCCCAGTCGGTTGCATCTCCGTCTTCATCATAAAGGACGAAACGGTTCTTATTCATGTATTCATTGATTTTCAACCCGTTTCCGGCATTGAATTTATCAGCACTTTTCTCAGTCACACCGCCGTTCCGGCTTCCGGGCGTAGGTGTCATGAAATACACAAGCTCGCCGCTGCCGTTGATTCCGTATGAGAATTCACCTTTTAAGTCCCCGGGAACTGTCATGGAAGCAACCGTTGTATCATTCTGGCATACGGTAATCTGCATATCTCCGGCAATCACGAAAAAGTTCTGGTCAACCACATAAACAAGGCCATCCTCAACAGTTGTATTCTCACCGACAGTTGCCTGACTTCCAAGTTTTTTATCACCGCCGCATACTACCAGATATTCGTCGGGCTTAAGGCTATACCCGTCAAGCTTCACCTGTGCCTCACGACCCTCTGCGTGCTCCAGGACAACATCTACAGCCGATGGCGCCTTTTCAGTAAACTTCACATTCACAATCACCCCGTTCAGACTGACTGTTTCACTGCTCTGGTTTCTGATTTCAATCCAGTTATCAAGTATCGACCCCGAATAAACCTCAGTCACAGCAAGTGAACCGTATTTCAGTTCTGACTTTTCCGGTCCGGGATTTGGCATCCCGCTTGCATTCGGAACATCCGTCGGGCTGATTTTGGGCTTGGGTTCGCACGCAAACAAAGCAACTGCCGCAAGAAGCAGCAGCATAATTCCTGTAATTTTCTTTTTTGTAAACTTAACTCTATTAAACATATGGACCTCGAAAACAAAAACTTTCTTCCGTAAAACGCAGATATCCTTTGAAGGCTCCGGAAAAGCCACGGATTCCCTGAAAGCTGCGGGAAATACGCAGTTGATTGGAGCGGCAAAAATGACAGACCCACTCCGCCTCGTAACAACCATCACATTGTAACATAAAGCAGAAGAAAATAAAACAAAAGATTTAAGAAGAGGAGATGAGAGAAAGAATCCGGGTAGAGTTTTTTTCTTGTGATCAAACTCGCTCACAGAAAAAAAAGCAGGAATATTTCAAGCCTCGAACGGAGTCATTTGAAATATTCCCTGGTTTTTGGAATATTTGGGATTTGAAATTAATCAAAAGCAGGAATTAATATAAACCGTAATTACAAAAAACAATTCCACATCACAAGTCAGTTCATATACTACAAAAAACACCATCCTCATCTAACCGTTGTTTTCAGTTGCTTATCTGTTACATTCGGAAACAATTCCTTCACCCTGGCATAAATACGTCCAGCAGATACCTTCGGTTCCTCTTTATATGCCGATGACACAAGGTCATAGCCCCATATCGATTCAGGCGTAGCATACTCTGCCACAGCCCAGCCATACTCTTCTCCGGCCTTGTTTTTCCTCTGTCTGAACGCACTCACCACAAGGTATGTCTCCATCTGCAGTTCCGTCAGAACGCCGTCAAAGTTCTTCTCTCCATCCTTCGAAAAACCCGCCAGGCGCTTAATTTCATTCGACATAATACGTTCCTCTTTCAGGAACAGATCCATAATCTTCTTCTGGCGCAGCTGTGCTTTTTCATCATCCCAGCGGGCATCGAAATCATATCCGTCACGCCTTGCATTCGCAAAAACAGGCAGCCATTTTTTCGAAATAAAACCCGCCTTTTTGTCAAAAAACTTCCCGTAAGCCACATTTCCGCGCTCCGCAATAATCGCACGCCACTCCCACGGGTCGCGCTCCGCATTTCCCGTCCACCAATACTTTGAAACCGTGCGCTCCTCCACGGAAAACCCCGGAACGGAATTGGCGAAAAGCGGCAGAAAGCCCAAAGAATCAACTAAAGCCTCAAGCTGTTCAACAGACTTGAGGCATATAGATGAATTTGAAGTTGTACCGAGCATAATCCATTCACCATTAACGTTGGGCATGGGGGACCTCCGGAAAAAAAAATAAGGTTCTGACGACAATTATATCACCAGAACCTCTAAAAAACCAGATTTTTAGAAATATAACGTATTTGAATATTTTTAAAACGACTTGTTTTTTTATTTTTGTTCGGTTTTGTTTGAGTCGTTATTGTATTTCTTCTTTTTATTTTTTGCTGCCTCAGGCGTCAATGCCTTTTCGCCGGCCAGATACATAGTAAAAAGTCCAAACAATATCAGTACAGTTGAAGCATAGATTAAAACAGGCGTCAATTTCTTATATATCCATGTACAAATTGCCGCTGCCGCATCTCCACCAATAAATAGTGCAGCCACATATCCAAAGAAGGTTAATCCTCCGACAAATAAAACGATCATTATTCCATAACCAAAAATCAATTTAAGAATATCTGTTATTTTTTTCATGGATTACACCTCCTACAGACCCAAAATCGGAAGCCAGCCCATTAAAACAACCACTTCCATAATAAACTGGGCCGCAACCCACCACAAATTGTTCTTGAATGTTTTGGAAAAATCCGAGCCTGCCAGCGACATTCCTGCATACATACCAAGCCCGAGAGGCGGTGTAATACCGCACATTACACCACAAATACAAGGTAGCATAGCTGCAGCCAAAACAGGATTTACACCTTTGGCTGCAAGGATAGTAATGAAAACAGGTCCAAAAATAACCACCAGTGATGACCCCGGAATAACCATTCCCAAAAGACAAGTAATTAAGCAAATAAAGACAACAATTCCCAGTTTGCCCATCTGCATTCCTTCCATAAAGGTCAGCATCTCATCCGTTACGCCAAGATCAGTAAACATTGCTCCTATCATATATCCAAAAACGCATACACCGATAGCAGGCGCAATAGATTTAATGCCATCAGCAAACATTTTGGCAATAGCATTCGGAGTTATGGTTTTTTTATCTTTTGTAATAATAACCGCATAGATTGATGCAAGTCCGCCAATAAAAATCAGAAGTGAACTTGACATATACTTTGCACCGTCTTTGCCAAGTCTCTGGGTGAAAAATGTTGACTTAAAGAAAAAGTCCAGAACAAATGGTAACAGAATAATCACCGGCAGTAGAAGTCCTTGCCAGCCTTTCTTGAAGGTTTCCTTCAAGCTAGGCAAATCCTCTTTTGCAATAGGAGCAACCTTATAATACTTACAGAATGCAAATACCATAATAAGTCTTTGCAAAATGAACCAAAGGCTGCATCCCCAAAGGATAATCCAAAACTCTGCCTGTGAAATATAATTTTCTCCATAAGCAACCATACCGGTCAATGCGCCCAGAGCTGCTGTAATATTTCCGGATGGCGGAATCATATTTCCAAGATACGATGCATTACTCTCAATGTTTGCCGCAAGTTCAGCAGGAAATCCTGATTTTTTCATAGCAGGAATAGTGATTGAACCGGTAGCCATAACATTTCCGGGACCGGATCCTGACAATGCACCCATAAAGGCACTGGCTATAACAGAAACATATCCGGCACCTCCCGTTACACGTCCGAGTAAAGCAAGAATAACGGCAATCGCGCTATCAATTACTTTCGTTTTTGTTAATAATATTGACATTGCACAAAATGCAGTCATTGAATAGAGAAGCGACGTATTTAAGCCTGTCTTAATATATCCCCCAACACGTCCCCACGTTTTTGTTATTGTCAGCAAGACAATAAAACTGATTAGGACTGCCTCATAAACCGGTCGCTTTACAAGCAAAAACCATATGACAATTACGGCCAGCATAATCGCCAAATAAACTAAAGCAGTTGGCATTTTTGTTCCTCCTTTTTTGTGCTTTGATTATATATTGTATAACCTATTGGTTATATGAATATCAAGTTAAAACCGCACAAGCGTGCGGTTAAAAACCTACCATGAAATTTCTTTCATTATTTCCAGAAGCTTCTTTGTGACCAGATTCAGTGTTCTGTTCTTCTGCCACAACGCAACTACTTCTCTTTTATTTATATTCTGTTTGAATGAATAAAATTCAACTTCATTTTCAGTACAAAATGTCTCGATCCCTGTTGGAACCAGTGCCATACCGATTCCGGCCCTGACCATGGCAATCTGCGCTTCAAGACTCTTTACCACAGCTGCTTTTTCAACGGAAATATCATATTCAGTACACAACCTGTCAAACGTTCTCTGCATAGCCTGTGATTCGGTAATCATTACAAATCTGCCACCGGCAATCTGTTTGGCATCTATGCCAGGATATTTTTTCCCTTTTATTTCCTGCGCTTTCATTTTGGGAAACGATGAAGGAACCGCAAGAATCAGTTCTTCCTCTGCGATTTTTTCCCATTCGTACGCCTGATTTTCTGCAGGCATAAGAGTAAGACATAAGTCAAACCGTCCGTGCTCTGTTGCATCTAAGAGCTCTGCAGATGTCATTTCCTCAACGATTACATGAATTCCCGGATAGCACTTTTGAAACTCACTGATTATTTTAGGCATCATTGATGCTGAACGATAAGGTGAGGTTCCAACTACTACAGATCCGAACTTGTTTGATGCTATATCAAGGAATTGATTCTGCATCTGATGTTCTAAATCCAAAATCTTTTTTCCCGCATCAACATATATTCTTCCTGCATCAGTCAACCGTACGTCTCCACCGGACCTATTGAACAATTGCATTCCGGTCTGTGTCTCAATTTTTTTAATATACTGAGACAATGATGGTTGCGAAATGCCAAGCGTATCCGCAGCTCGGGCAAAACTGCCTTCGTCAGCAAGTACCTGCACATATCTGAGTTGTTTTAAGTTCATATCCAAATGGGCCTCTTCCATCATACGTTAACTATCGGTCCGATAACGTAATGATTATAATTTGTTTTTTTATATATGTCAATAGCGAATAGATATGTTTTTTCCTTAACACAAATAACCTTCTGTCAAATTGAAACAACATTGTTCTTGCTATTTTATTGTCTCGACATCAAACGGCTTAAAAAGCATGTTTTCGCCTTCTGTATTTATCAATTTGATGTTTTCGTTTATTTTGCTGATGGTTTCCTTCAGCCCATTCATAGTGTCCGACGTTATCTTGAATGAGAATGCCCTTTGTCCGGTTGACCCATCCTCAACAATACATGCTCCAGGAATAACGCATGACTGAATTTCATCCACGCCACTAATTTCACCTGCTGCAGGGCATTTAGCAGTATCAACTTTTCCACCGTGTGCGTAAACAATATAGCGAGAGTGATATTTAGAAAAATGCGGATCATTCTTTTTAATATCATCTCCCATTGAACCTGTCAGTGAGTATGAAATCAGCATTTTCATGTAACTGATTCCGCGTTCCTGTTCAACAAGGAAATAATCGTTTCCGCCATTTAAGCGGTATCCCATTTCAAAAATAAAGAATATACCATCTTTTTCAATTCCCTGAAAGAAAGCAACACCGTTTTCAGCCTTAATATTCCGCAGAAAATCCTTTATTTTCTTATCTGTGTTTTCTATAAATGCATCAACACTTGTTGACGGGGCAACAGCTAAATCACAGAGTCCCGTAAGTCTTTTTTGTGATGTATTC
The DNA here is from genome assembly GCA_045627185.1 of Lachnospiraceae bacterium. Classification (GTDB taxonomy): domain Bacteria; phylum Bacillota; class Clostridia; order Lachnospirales; family Lachnospiraceae; genus SZUA-448. The sequence continues at coordinate 14,345 of JAZQNE010000003.1, read as the reverse complement.
AGGTACTTTTCGTTCAGACACGTCAGTTCCGCTTCACCTTCGGAAAGCGAATACACGGCTGTAAATTCCTTTCCAACAATGTATTCCTCGATAATAATTGTATGGCTTTGTGATAAACTAAGTGCATATTCAATAGCCTCACTGAGTTTTTCCTTTTCAAAGCATACGGTGATACCCTTTCGTCCGGCATAATCAGTAGGCTTTACAATAACAGGAAAGCTCATCTTGTCTATTTCTTCCTGCGATGGAGCAACGTTGATGCAGTAATCCTTCGGCACACGGATTCCGCTCTTTACGCATGCATCCTTGAATAAGCGCTTGTTACGGGTCAGCTCGATTTGTTCCTCTGTTGCATAAAATGGCTTTCCGAGCATTTTTGCAATACGACAGGCAGCAAGAACACGGAACTCGCTATAGCCTGCCATCACACCATCAACGCCTTCCTCAAGGCATTTTCGGCAGATTAATTCTGTATTGCGATAGTCAATATCCCATGATTCATCAGCCATATTTTTTGCGAATGTTGTTGCTGATTTTGTCTTTCCGTCAACCGCAATTGTATAAACACCTAATTCACGAGCAGTTTTAACTATATTTGTGTCCACCTGCTCAGAACCGATAATAAGCATTTTTTTACCTTTTAAGTTTTCGTACATCACAAAGCTCCTTAATGAGATATTTCATTTCTTCCTGTCCATACCTTTGGTCGCACGGCAACGGCAGGATATTCTCCGCATACTCTTTCTCAAGCGTATCCTGCAGTTTCAGAACATTGGGCCAAAGTGTAGCAACGTATATTTTTCTCTCTGCAAGCATTTTTTTAACTTCAAGCCCATTTTCACAATAAAACGGATATGCATACGGGCCTTCGGGAATTCTCAGTTTCAATCTGTTAATTCCACCAAGCTGCTGTTGCAAAAATGAATAATTTTCCTCGCGGATTTCTCTGATTTTTTCATAATCAATTTCCGAAAGCATTTTATGCGTAAGCAAAGACATCTGCTTAAGGGGGAGACGGACAAATGCTTCGTCATTCGACTTGAATTCCGCATAGTGTGCTGTCGCTCCGTCTTTCATTCTACCATAAATATGACTTATTCTTTTATCTGAATTGTCCAATGGTAATTCTTCATTCAGCAGGCAATCTGTAGCCAAATATGCCCCATCCGGAACCCCAAAAAACTTCCTGCACGAATAAATTGTGTCTGTGTCATCTATCGGTTTTTGAAAAAAAGCATGGATATTATCTGCAATGATTCTCTTAAATCGGCTTCTTAATTCTGATATTCTTGCATTATCAAGTTGGCCGTAAAGGTTGACAATATACAGGTATTCATTCTCATCCAAAGTTTTTTCAAAAATCGGCTGAAAGTTCTCATCTGTATGATAATACTCGAATGGAATGCCTTCGCGCTCACATACCAAAGAAACCGAATCACAAAGCAGAAACGGTAAATAAAGTTTCTTTATTTTCCTTGCTTTTGCCAGATATACCAAAGCATTACGAGCTGTATTCAAGGCTATCAGATCCTTGTAATACTCCCCTTTGCAGCAAGTTAATCTGTCCAATTCAAAATATCCGCCTATTTCGCTCATTTAACTATAACCCTTACATATGTCCCAACATCGGCCATAACTGCCTGTAATCTGTCCTCATTTTCAAACCTCAAAATCAGGGTGCCGATTGCTTCATTTGCAGCATTGAAACCTCCGACTTTTGTGCCCGGAGCAATCCATAAATCCTTCTCAACAACATTGTCTTGAATTTCATCGGAAACCCATAAATTTTCAAACAATCCGGATTTATCGCTATGCAGAATTACTTCTGCCCAGCACCCAATGTACGGCTTTTGTTCTATACCGACAATAGGCATCCCGACTGCAGCACGAACAGCATTTTCAACAAGCTTCACGCCGGTTGCATATTCCAGGCATTCTGCAAGGCGGTTTCCGCCTCCTCGCGGAGAGCATTCCATAATATACGCTTTTCCGTCTGTTCCCTCACGTACTTCAACATTATAGATTGATGTCTTCAAGTTCAGCAGGGTAATTAATCTCTGCAGTTCGGAAGCAAGTTCCTTCTGATGCCCTTCTGTTATTGACGATGGCCAGCTGTAAGCTGCAGGAGTATAAGGATTCTCTGCCTTTGAGTCAAATCGCTGAGAATTAAAGGAAACAAATTGCAACTCTCCATTTACAGAAAAGCTGTCCGTATCCGAAGAGAACCCATGTTGTTGAATGAAATCTTCAATAATGAATTCATTGCTTCGTGAATAGGATAACGCATATTCAATACTTTCTTTTAATTTTGTCGGATCATCTACTCTTGTAACGCCTTTAGAACCGGCACTGTCAGTGGGTTTAACAATAACAGGCCAGTGGAATATTTTCACATCATTCAATGCTTCATCAACAGAACTGTATCCTTTGGCTGTCGGAACATTAAACCCATGGTCAGTCAAAAACTTTCTGAATCTGCCTTTATTTTGTAATATTGAAACAGCTTCATATGAACCGACAGACGGAAGTCCCATTTTCTCAGCAATATAAGCAGCGGTTACAACGCCCGGATCACACGCAAAAGAAATGACTCCGTCAATTTTCATTTGCTGAGCAGCCGCGAGTGTTGCCTCTTTATCAGTAATACTCACATTGCAATATTCGTCTGAATATTTATGAGCTATATTGTCAGGAAGATAATCACATGTGATAACATATAATCCGAGTTCGTGAGCCGCTTTGATTACCGGCAATGCATATCGCGATCCTCCCAAAATCATCAATTTTTTCATTTTTCTTCTCCTTCGCAGAGCCCAATTAAATATTGACCGTAATCTGTCATTCTTAGGCTTTCCCCTATACTCATCAGCCGTTCGGTAGTAATAAATCCTCTGCGCCAGGCAATTTCCTCGATGCAGGAGATATAAAAGCCCTGCCTGTCCTGAACTGCCTTTACAAATTCAGCAGCTTTTAGCATGCCCTCCGGAGTGCCGGTATCCAACCAGGCCAGACCGCGTTCAAAAAGTTTAACCTGCAAATTACCCATTGCCAAATAAGCATTATTAATTGCGGTTATTTCAATTTCACCGCGTGAAGAAGGCTTAACATCCTTTGCAATTTCAACAACTCGGTTATCATATATATATAGTCCGGGAACTGCATAGTTTGACTTGGGATGTTCCGGTTTTTCTTCAATCCCGATAACATTCTTGTCCTTATCGAACTCAACCACGCCAAAGGACCGGGCATCCTTTACCGGATAACCGAAAATTGTAGCACCCTTATTTTCCTTCATTGCTTTACGCAATATGCTTGTAAGAGAAGACCCATAAAAGACATTATCGCCAAGAACAAGGCAAACAGAGTCCGAACCAATAAAGTCTTCACCAAGAATAAAAGCTTCAGCAAGGCCTCTTGGGGTTTCCTGAACCTTATAGGAAATTGAGACTCCTATCTGACTTCCGTCGCCAAGCAGTTTTTCGTACACTGCTGTATCTTCCGGTGTGGAAATAATTAAAATTTCACGAATACTTGCCAGCAGGAGAATTGATAACGGATAATAAACAAGCGGTTTATCATAAATCGGCAACAATTGTTTTGATACAGCCTTTGTCATAGGATAAAGACGTGTACCCTTCCCACCGGCGAGAATAATTCCCTTCATTTCATACCTCTTCCTTATCAGTTCAAAATAATATCACATATCCGATCAACATCAGTTAATGCAAGATCCGCATACAATGGCAGAGTCAGCACTCTGTCACTGAAATACTTTGCAACCGGTGTTTTTTCTGCACCCGCAGTCGGATAATCCTTATAGCATTCGAAACTGTTTGTAAGCGGATAGAAATACTTTCTTGCAACAATTCCTTCCTTCACCAGTTCAGCTGACACTTCATCACGGTTCTTCTTAAATCCGTCAAAGACAACCGGAAAATATGCGAAATTTGATTCCACATCCGGCTGCGGGGATGATATCCGGATTCCCTCAACTTTGGCAAGGCGCTCGGTATAACGGTCCACAACGTTCTTTCGTTTTGCAATTTCTGCATCCAGGTGACGTAAATTGCAGATTCCCATTGCAGCCTGAAATTCATTCATCTTAGCATTTCCTCCAACAAACGTAACTGATTCCGGGCCGTGTATTCCAAAGTTTTTTAAATCGTTCAGCGTAACAACAAGATTATCATCTCTAAAGCATACCGCTCCGCCCTCAATGGTATTAAAGACCTTTGTGGCATGGAAACTGAACATTGATGCATCACCAAAATTTGCAGATGAAATACCTTTATATTTCACTCCAAATGCATGTGCTGCATCATAAATCACCTTCAGCTTATACCTTTTAGCCAGAGCGTCAATTGCTTCGATATTGCATATATTGCCATAAACATGAACCGGTAATATTGCAACCGTCTTATCAGTTATCAATGGCTCTATTTTGTCTACATCAATTGTATAATCATCCGGATTAATGTCGCAGAACACAGGAACCAGACCATTACGCACAATTGCATGTGTTGTTGAAGCAAACGTAAATGGTGTGGTAATCACTTCGCTACCGTGCGGAAAGTCCATTGCAGCAATGATATTTTCAAGTGCAAGATGTCCATTTGTAAACAGCGCCATATGTGAACATTCCAAAAAGCTTTCCAATTCTGCCTGAAGCTGTTTGTGCTTTGTTCCCATATTAGTCAGCCAATGACTGTCCCAAAGATCTTTAATTTCATTACAATATTCTTCAAAATCCGGCATAGACGAACGCGTAACATTAATCATCTCCAAATTCCCCCTGTTGATTTAACAAATCTCAATTACCCTTTTTATTTCTATTCAGATATTGTTTTATAATTGACAGAACGTAATCAAAACTGTCGACATGAAATACTTTTGATAAACCCAAATAAATCACAACTCCTAATGGGATTTGAATGCACAGAACAACAATCGACGATAATTTCAGCAAAGAAACACAATATATTATCGCACCCATAAAACATGACAAAAGAATTTGCGGAAGCATATCCCGCAGTTGTTCTTCATACTTATAACCCATCAGTTTTCTATTTGGCCATGAATTAACAACCTGGCTCAAAACCGATGAAAACAAAAGACTATAGGCCATAATCATCGGGCCCCACCACATTGTACTTACCAAAATGATTGATCCGTATATTTTTTTAATAATCTCAAGTTTTAAGAAAAGATCACTTCTGCCAAGTGCTTTTATTGCGTTCAGATTGGCGGTGTGAACCGGATAGAAGGCAAAAGTGAAGCAAAAAATACGCATATAAGGTACACATGGCAACCATTTTTCTGTCAGCAGCACTTTCACCAGCGGTTCAGCGCATACCGCAATGCCCATCATCATAGGCATCATTATGAATGTGCTGACTTTGATTGCCCTTCTTGTCATTTTTTTAACTGTATCAATATCCTGCTGTACTTTTGACATTGTTGGAAGAAGTACAGAATCAATTGAAGAATTGATACAAGTTACAAGAATCTGTGTGTATTTTTTTCCCTGATTATAAAAAGCCAGATCACTTTCCGTATACATCTTTCCGATAATCAGTTGTCGAATATCTTTATAAACAGTATCAAGCAAACTGGCAAACAGCAGTTTCCAGCCATATGACAGCATGGATTTCAGTCTCGCAAACGAGAAAACAGCTTTAGGTCTCCATTTAACAACAAACCACAGCACAATGGTATCTATCAGCATATTAAATATATGCTGTGCAACCAACGCCCAGACACCATAACCTAATTCAGCCAAAACTATACCGACTACTGCAGCCCCAAGTGTTCCACCCAAAGTAGCAAAGAAAAACTTCTTAAAAATCATGTTACGGGATACGTAAGCCTGTTGAACACTTTTTAATGAAAAAATAATCAGTGTCAATCCCAAAACACGGATAATTGCCTTCAGATCCGGCATCTCATAGAATTCGGCAATATACGGAGCTGTAAAGAACAGCAGCGCATATAAAATAAGTCCGAATACAACATTGAAATAGAAAACCGATGAAAAATCAATGTCATCCGCATCCTTTTTCTGAATCAATGCCGAACTAAAGCCACCATCCAGGAACACCTGCAATATTGTAGTAATAATTGTCACTATTGCTACAGTTCCATAAACTTCCGGGTCCAGTAAACGCGCGAGGACGATTGAAACAACAATGGTAACTCCCTGCGCCCCAAAACGTTCCGCCAAACGCCACATTAAATTTGATGTAACTTCTTTTTTTGATTCATATTGCTCTTTTTCCATAATCATCCAACATACAATAAAATCTCAGTTTTTCAAATTCAAAACCAAGACACTTTCCGCTTTTCAAATCTTTTGCTCCAACAACCGATGGCAATTTACGCTTCTTCCGGCTTAAAAATACGCTTATATTCCAATTTACCACCGATATATCCCGGAAGTCCCCACATAGCCAAAAAGGCTGAATATAAAAGAAGTTTGAACTTTCCTCCGCAATATGCAGCTATTTTATTGAATGCTTCAACATCTTCCTGATTTCCGCTGCGTTTTTTCAAAAATGAGTAATAAATAAACTTTAACGTGACATGGTAGTTCTTAAACGACCGCTTATAAACTTTTTTTGAATATTTACGGCAGTCAATGCTCCCAAGGAACTGTGAATAATAGCGGTTATGGTTATGCTGTCTTGCTGACCATGAGGTTCCTTTTGTCAAAACCACACGGTACGCCGACATAAAATCATCCATAAAATAAATATTACCATTTAACAGCAATTCCAATGCTTTTCTTTTGTCTTCATTTTCTCTGATCTTATACCACTCATCAAGATGTTCATTTCTGACATCATAATATTCTCGGGTTCTAAGCATCAGAGTAGCTGTCTGTCCGGGGTAAAATCCGTGTGACAATGTAGACAAAGTGCATGTATGCTCCCTATAAGGCCCATATATCTGGTAAACCGGCTTAATCCGGTTACTGTTTTCATCTACAAAAACACAGTTATGACTTACCCCGATATACTCTGGATGCGCTTCCAGAAAATCAACCTGTTTTTGCAGTTTATACTCATCTGTCCAATAATCGTCGCCCTCACATACAATCACATATTTTCCACGCACAAGCGGATAAAGGAAAACATCGGATATACGTACCTTTTGAGAGTACTGGTTCTCCGTCTGAAATATCGTTTCAATATCCATTTCCTGATGCTTTGCTACAAAATCACGGATTAAATCAGCTGTATTGTCCGGCGATGCATCGTCATGGATAATGAGCTGGACATTAAAGTTTGTAATCTGTTTTGCGACTCCTTCAAGAGCCTGTAACACATAAGGACCGTGATTATATGCCGTCATCATGACAGACACCATTATTTCATCTTTAATCATTTTCACTCCACAATTAAAAAATATCAAGTTTGCCAAAAAGTCAGATACGGAAAAATTCCATGTCCGTCATTTACAATTGTCTGAAACAGAACATAAAGGATGAGGACTATTATCGGAACCGCAAAAAACGAAATTCTTTTTCCATTAAGGAGAATAATTCCTCCCTTTGATGGATAATAAAACATTATTGAATACAAAACAATTTCAGCAAAAGCGAACAAAAGAGCAACTCTATCCATATATATGAGAAAATAGCCCAATGTGGACAATGCTATATTAATAGCATCTGTCAAACACAAAAAAATCAGAAAGCTCTTTTGTTCCTTAGACTTGCAGGTCCTTACACAGCGAATCCAGAACAGAACCAGCAATACCAATTTGGCAATCAAACCGATGCCGATTGTTCTGTCACTCTTTGTTTCAAGGAAAAACGAATATTGATCAATTTTATCCAATGCAAACAAAATTCCCAGCGGACCTATCGTTGCCACCAGAAGTAGCAGCTTGAAATACTTATTTTTAACCTCATTAGAACTTAAAACAAGAATAGGAATCAGGCCCACACCCAATATAGCTGAAAGATGGAAACAGCATCCGATTGCAACTCCAATCAAAAACTTGATGTATTGCCTTTTTTCCAAGTAACGGGTAGCGAAAAAGACAATCGCAATTGCTATATACTGACGCATAATATTCATCGAGGCCGACAGATGAAACGTCAAAAACAGAATGACCATCAATGACAATGAAGCTCTGTCCCTAAGTTCCCAAAGTCTCCACATCAGCATAATTCCAGTGATTGCTGAAAAAACAAAAATCAATACCCAATGATTATTAAAAGCACCAATTAAAAACTTACATAAATAAATAAAAGGTATTTCCTTAAAAGATACAAACACGGAGTCTTTAGCAATAAGCCGAAACTGGTGATAATAGTTTTGGGTGTCAATACCCACCTGCTCAGCTCTTAATCCGGTTACCCCAATTAACAGAAGGGCAGCAATAGCAAAAAGTAATTTTGAATCTTTTTTTTCGGCCAATCGGGTCAAAATCAAAATTCCTGCAATACTTCCGATAAAAAATATCAAATTCTGCCGCTCCCTTCGTATTTTCTAATACCGATATAACACAAAACATTATTGGGGCAAATCCGAAAACAAGTCATGACGCATAATATCGTTTCCCGTTTCATCCAATATTTTTACATTTTCTGTCACTCTTTTTTGCTTATAGTTAAACTCATCAATCGAATCAGCAACAATGTTTATGCCCACAAGACGATCGCTGCTGCTTCGCACTCCTGCCACGCAGAAGCCCTTAGGACGTATTACATAGTATTCATTAAGCATTCCGTTGGACAAAAATTCCGAAAAGCCTTCGACATGATCAAATGTCCCCGGCTTGCCATAAATAAAATCATTTACAACAATTTTATGTGTTGGAACAACCGGTGTAATATCCGGGCTGTTCCCAATGAATAAATCTATAGTAGCACTGATAACATCTACTCCCGAACTGTATTTAATCAGGAGCCATTTCATATTTCCTCCTGTTCTTGCACAGAACTCAAGAACAGAAACATGTCCGTTGTTGTTTATCATCTGAATCAGCAACGGAGCATTAGCAAGGCCAAAAGCATCCGTAATCTGTTGCGCAACCTTTTGAATGCTTTCACGCGTTTCTTTAGATATATCCGCGGGATGTCTTCCACGGAAAATGACAAACCGGCCATCGTCCAGAATCTTGTCACTGTTTGTGACACAAAGAACATGAGCTTTACCATTTATAATAAATGCATCAACACTTATTTCTTCGCCCGGACAATATTCTTCTACGATTACTCCTCCGGTTCTGCTGATTTGCTTTGCCTCAGCGAAGAACTGTTTCAAGTCACTTCCATTTAATGCTTTTCTTACTCCCCTCGAACTGTAAGCGTCAACCGGTTTTACAATAAGCGGATATTTCAGCTGAGACAGAGCAGGATCATCCGGCTTTTCCACCTTGAAATATTTAGAGGTCGGAATATCGTTTTCCCAGAAGACCCTCTTCATTCTTTCTTTATCCGAAACATCCAATGCAGTTTTATAATCAATATAAAATGGCAGTCCAAGCATTTCAGAAACCTGAGCAGCAACAAGCAAAACCTGATCAGCACAAACCGTCATAATAAAACTAACATTTTCAGTTTGCGCAAGTTCTTTTACAGCTTCAATGTCAAAAATCTGAACACAAAAAAAACTGTCTGCAAAGGGGGCAGCCACGGCATTTTTATTTCCATCGGCCAAAATAGTATAAAAGCCTCGTGCCCGAAGTTGCTTTATCAATTCAATTTGTGGAACGCCACCGGCAAGCACAAGCACTTTTCTGGATTCTTTTATCATTCAGATTATTCTCCTATCAGTTTCATTACCTGCAAAATACAGCCGTATCGGCTACATTCCACAATGATACGATGTTTCATCGATAAATATTTTTTACCGAACAGCATTTGGTTCCAGGGCTGTGACTGCAAAATCTCTTTTATTTTTTTCTTTTTTTCTTTTTGAGATAAAGGGCACGAAGGAGTGGCATAGTCATATTTTAGTATAGTATGAAATGCAACGGTCATATTTGATAAAAACTCTTTTTTGTATTTCTCGCAAAATTCTGTATCGATATTATACAAGGTTTGAATGTATTCACCTAAAATCTCGTTTCGGTTTCCGTAATATTTTCTAATTGCCGAGTTTTCATTACAAATATATCCGTACCAGATTCTGTTAACAAAGCATGCCGATTTCACCCTGTTCAGCACCTGCATATTCCAAACCACATCCTCACCGATTTTCAGATTTGGATTGAATAAAATCTGTTTTGCCAAAGATGTCCTGACAGCACGAGCACACGGTCCTCTGTTTACAACTCCTCCACCGGAAACGTTTTGGAATTCATAACGATTCTGACCCAGCAAAGCTGCTTTTACAGTTGGAATTTCTTCGTAAGTAAAAACTTTATAATCAATCTCTTTTCCGTAGTTGAGAATGAGTTCTTCATCTGTATTAATCTTTTTTATTCCGCCAAAAACATAATCCGCATCGGTTCGTCCAATGATTTCAGCACACTCCCTCAGTGTATGTTCTCCCAAAACATCGTCCGAATCAACAAACATCACGTATATGCCGCAAGCAATGGCAATGCCACTATTTCTTGCAACACTTACACCTTTATTTGTCTGATGATAAACACGAATGCTATTATTGTCCAAAGCCAGCTTATCGCACAACTCAGCAACATAAGGCTCTGATCCATCGTCAACAATAATAAGCTCATAGTCATCATAATCCTGTCGCAATACGCTATCCACGGCCGCTTTCAGCAGCAACTCCGATGTATTGTAAACCGGCATAATTAAACTAAATTTCATAAAATCACTTCTTTGCTTGCATTTCTCTTTATTTTTCCAAATCAGTACAAACTAAAACTGTGCAGTCAACTTTTTTTGGTAAGAGAATCCTCTTTTTCAAATGCTATATCTTCTTTTTTCAGTGCAACCAAAACAGTCTTAAATAAGATCTTAATATCCAGCAACAACGAAAACTTCTCTACATATTCCAAATCATACTCAATCTTTTGGGTCCATGTTAAAGCATTTCTGCCGTTTACCTGAGCCAGACCGGTAACACCGGGTCTTACCGAAAACCTCTTTTTTTGCTCATCAGTGTAATTTTCTACCTGGTATGGCAATGTCGGTCTTGGTCCGACAAAGCTCATTGTACCGTTTAGGATATTAAAAAGTTGCATTAATTCATCTAAGCTGGTCTTCCTTAAAAATCCGCCAATTTTTGTTATTCTGTTTGATGAAGGCTCCAGAATTTCACCGTTCGGCTTATGCAGGACACCATCCACGCTGTATGTTCCCTTTGGAGGGTCGGCCATTGTGCGGAACTTATAAATGGTAAACCTTTTCTGGTTTTTTCCCATTCTCTCCTGTGAAAAAACAACCTTACCGGGAGAACTTATTTTTACCAGAAAAGCAACAATAATAAGCAACGGTGATAAAATAACAATCAGAAAAAATGAACAAACAAAATCAAATATACGTTTAACAGCAAATTGTATCTTTTTCATATTCTTCAAAGCAACCTTTTACGCATAGTATCAATCGAAGCAATCGCGAATTACTTCAATTATTCTGTCCTGCTCTGCCCGAGTCATTTTGTTATCACTTGGCAGGCATAAACCTCTTTCAAAAATATCTGCACCGATGCTCTTAACTCCGCCGACAATATAAGCATTCGTTCTGCACCGTAAGGTTCCGTCACGACCGATGATTTCATGCATTCGATACATTGGTTGCATGTGCATAGGTTTCCAGATTGGCCTTCCTTCAGCATTGACTTTTGCAATTGCCTCAAGGATTTCCGTAGGACAAGTTTTGCCTTCTTCCTGTACATACAAAGCCTGATTGTCACTTCTAACCTGTCTGCACATTGCTTTTCTGTTAATGACAAGTGCTGACAGCCAGTAGTTTGGCGCAGTTGCCTGGTAAATCGGATTCATTTTTACCGGAAAATCTTTTAAGCCATCTGCATAGCGTTCATATATGCTTTTTTTCTGTTCGATATGCTCGGTAAGATGCGGGTACTGTCCACGAATAACGCCTGCGACAACATTGCTCATTCTATAGTTGTAGCCAACTTCTTCATGTTGATACCACGATGCATTCTCGCGAGCCTGAGTCGACCATTTGCGTGCTTTGTTTGCATCATCAATCGAATTTGTAAGCAGACATCCGCCGGCAGAGCCCGTAATTATTTTGTTGCCATTATAACTTACGGCAGCATAATCTCCAAATGCCCCGCAGGGTTTACCATTTTCTGTTGCGCCCATTGCCTCAGCAGCGTCTTCAATCAGAAGAGCACCGTGTTTTTGGCAAATTGCATTAATTTGTCCCATTTTTCCCGGGAATCCATACAGTTCGGCACATACAACAAGTTTCACATCAGGATATAATTCAAAAGCCTTTTCAAGTGCTATCGGGTCCATACTCCATGTGTCTTCATCGGTATCAATGAAAACGGGGATTCCGCCTTCGTAAACAACAGGATTAAGTGTGGCAGCAAAAGTCATATCAGAACAGAAAACTCGCTTTCCTTCTAACGCACCATGGCCTACGGTCGGTCTGCCGTATATTTTTTCACCTGCAAGTTTACAGCAGATATGCAGGGCCGCCGTACCGCATGAAAGTCCCACAGCATAACCGGTTCCAGCTTTTTGGGCAGCTATTTTTTCAACTTCATCAATGTTTTTGCCTACTGTTGACATCCAGTTGGTTTCATACGCTTCAGTAACATATTTCAGTTCTTCTCCATGCATTGTGGGAGATGAAAGATATACATGTTTTTCAAGTGGTCTAATTTCTTTTTTTAGCATAATCATCAGTCCTTTATAGTACAATTCGGACAGAAATCAGAAAAAGGCTCAGATTTCCGACCATACATTTATTTTAACGCGCACTAACCCATAATCCATATTATGATACATCCATCCTGCCAATAAGTCAATGTAAAGATTCGCGTATAGACACATTATATTCCATTTTCTATCACTTTATTCCATTTGTGCGCAAAAAAACGGCACAGGCTGAATTCCACAACGGTGGCCATTCGGAATGAATGGTCTCACCGTGCGGTTGTTCAACCCGGCCGGGCTCATCTGAACTCATCTGAAATCCTCTGACTCCGCAATCATCCGCAATACTCTTGCCTCGCGGTCAATCATGACCTGCGTCATGATGTCGTCGCAGCGGAAGTTTTCGTCTACGGAAATGGCTTCCTCGATTGGGACGACGCGCAGCACGTAACCGGCCTCGGCTTCATAGCCGTCAAGGCACTGGTTGCCGATTTCAAGGTCCTGCGTATCCGAACCGGTTTCATCCGGCATTTCCGGGCAGGAACTTTGCTGTGCGGCAGAGGTATTCGCCCGTCTGACATCGCAGAAGTAATAGAAATTCTCCTGCTCGAAGATCACGCCGGGTTCCTTGCCCTTCTGGAGGCGCATGACGCTTCCGAATTCACGGATTGATTCGGGAACGACCGATAGGCCTACCTCTTCGGATACTTCGCGGATGAGGGCATCTGTGATTGCTTCGTCCGAATGGATGCCGCCGCCGGGGAATTTGTAATATTTGTCGCGAAGGCTGTAAACAAGCGCAATTTTGCCTTCGCCGCAGGCGATGATGCCACGCGCGGACGGGCGGCGGAAGTGGCGGAAGGTTTCATCGTAATCTTTCAGGTCAATTGTAAATAAGCGTTCCATATTGCCTCCTTAAGCAAAAGGGGATCAGTAGCACTGAACCGAATTTTCTCTCTTTTCTTTAGAATTTCAAACATATTTTTAATTATCATTTAGTGAAAATCCTTTTCCGACCATTTCCGGTTTATCACCGTGCAAACCGCATAACCGCCCGCAAATCCGGCCAGAAGGACAACAATGAGCAACCACCAGGGTACCATGCCCTTTGCGTCTGTACTGCCGCCTTTATCTTTTTCGCCGGGTGTTGCCGTGGGAACGGTTGTTGCCGTAGGCGCCGGCGTATTTGTAGGGGCAGTTGTTGCGGAAGGTTCGGGAGTTGCCGAGGGCGCCTCTGAAGGAGCAGGCGTAAGGGTTGCCTCAGGAGCCTCAGTAGGAGTAACATCGGGGGCCTCCGTAGGGGTAATATCAGGAGTTCCGGTTGGTGTAACATCAGGTGCCGATGTGGGCGTTACCTCAGGGGATGCGGTAGGCGTTACCGCAGGTGCTTCAGTAGGCTTTCTCGAAGGATCCTGCGTTCCGCATACCCTGCATATGCCGTCTTCGTCATAATCATGGTTTGTTTTGGGAACGGATTTGCCGGTTTCAAGCACCTTGCCACAGTCTGTGCAGACCTTGTCTCCGGTATAGCCTTCACTCTGACAGGTTGCCGTTTTTGCATTCTGAATTGC
>JAZQNE010000002.1:0-19813 GCA_045627185.1 Lachnospiraceae bacterium | reverse complement strand
CCAGAAAGCAAAACCACGGGCTCACCTTTATTGCCAGAAAAACAGTTACTCCTACTGCAACAAGCCCAATTGCTGCAAATAACGGAATAAGGCCTTTTACATCATCTTTTTGAGCTGCACTTTTCGCCTGATTAAGCTTTTCAACGTGCTGGGCCAGTTTCAGGTCGGCAATTTCCCGACGTTTTTCCTTTTCAACCGAAAAAGAAGCAAGTCTGTTTTCAGCCCTGAGCTGCTGTTCACGCCCCTCAGCAAGTTCATCCTCCAGCTTCTTCAAGGCCTTACGGCGCTTCTTAACAATTTCCAGACGTTCCTTTTCTGCCTGCTGAAGCTGTACAAGTGTCTTGTGCTTCTCTCTCAGTTCTTTTTGCGAAGACTCCAGTCTGTTGGCTTCCCGAAGTTCATCCTCAAGCTCGCTGACCTTGTCCCTTGCAGCAACCAGAAGACCGGATTTGCCACGCTTTGAAACAAGCTTCTCCTTTGCATTGTTAAGAGATAAAAGAGCACCCGAAAGAGACAATTTTTCATCAGCACTCGTAGTCAGGTTAATAAGTTTTTCGGTGATTCCGTCATTCTTTCCGTCATTTCCCGAAAACCCGCCGCTTCTGCCTATAAACACACTCCTCTCAAAGCCTTCTATTTCCATTCCGAAGAAGTGGCTGCCTACTTCCTCATCCGATTCAAGCGGAACCGGAAGTCCGGTATCCATATTCAGAAGTGTTATTTCATCTTTGCCTGCTGTCTGCCCGAAAACCTTCTGAAGACGATAATTCTTTCCGTCAGCCTCGAATTCAATAGCCCCACCCATAGGGCTTCCGTTCCAGGGGCGGTACTTTTTCCTGACATTTGCCGAAATTTCTCTGGCAGCACCCACATTGCCGTAAAACATCATGCGGATAAAGGCCATGATGGTTGACTTGCCATCCTCATTTCGTCCGAAAATCAAATTGAGACTGTCCGAAAAATCCAAAGTAAAATTATTCAGTTTTCCGAAGTGAGCAATTTCTATTTTTTTAATCAGCATATATCATCTATTTCCCCATTAAACGCCTTCAACCCAAGCCTTAGTGCGAGTTCTCTCTGTTCCTCCGAAACCTTCCCCTTGAGCCCCACCATCTGCTGAACAAATATTCCGCGAAGGGAGTTTTCGGTAACCATCTCATCTTCATCAATATAAAGATGTGTCCTGTCCTTAAGTTCAAGATACCAGATATCCGACAGTCTGACAGCCAGTTCGTCAAGGCTGTCGGTCACACCTTCTGCCGGTGCACCCTTTAATATTACTCTGTACAACTGGTTTCTGTATTCATCGCCGTTTTCGGCTTCCATGGCCTTTCTGATGAGCTCTGCTGCCTCATCGCGGTCATCGGCACTTGAAATATCAACATCAAGATTGGTATAAACACGCGCGCAGACCGGCACGAACCTGACCTCACAATAATCATGTGAAATATCCGCGATGTAAACGCCCATGGTTCCCGTTTCCCCAAAGTTCTGGCCCTCCGGGCAACCGCTGTAGGCATAAGTCGTAACACCGGCTTTTTTAGGCTCCGAACGCTTGTGAATATGACCGAGTGCAAGATAATGCAGGCCGCATCCTTCAATTCTTCTTTCCGAAACAGGATTGTATTCGCTTCCTGCACCTTCTGCCACAATTTCTCCGTGAAGTACGCCGATGTTAATATAATCATCCTGCGGGAAGGTGATTCTTCTGAGCATGGGCGATGTGCTGTACGTACCGCCAAATCCTGCTCCGACAAGCCTTACACCAAGCTCCGGAAGTTCTTTTTTTGTAAGTTCACCGCTAAAAATTATAACATTGTCAGACCAGAAATCATTCCTCATATACACCGAATCCGGAGTTGCAGGATCATGGTTTCCCGAGCAGATTACAACTTTTATGGGCGATATGGCCGCAAAAGCATCCCTGACCTCTGTAAATATGTCCTCCGGAAGTCTCACACTGTCAAACAGATCACCTGCAATAACAAGAAACTGAACATCTTCTTTCTTTGCAAGTTCCGTTACAGTACGAAAAGTGCGACGGACCTCAGCCCGCCGCGCCTTTGATCGATTTCCGATTGAAAGTCTGTCAACGCCCAGATGAAAATCTGCGCAATGTAATATTCTAACGGAATCCATTATTTCTCCCCATCCTTGCGAAATACTTCGAGCTTTTCCTTAAGGAACTGCTCAGCATCTTCGTATCTGCAAAGTTCCATATACGTTCTCAAGTCAATAAATGCAGACTTGTATTCGTCAGCCATGCTGTATTCATTGCCATCGGTTACAAGTTTTTCTGCAACATCCTGCTCAAAATCGGCAAGCAGTGCATGAATAACGATGAGTCGCTCCAATGCTTCATCATCATTCAGATGTCCCTTTTCGGGGCAGCTCGGAGTAGCAAGCTTAGCCTTGCTGTCACTGATTGCTTCATCAATATTTGTGAGCATCGTTCTGTAGCAGTCACAGAAACGGTTATGATTAATTTTTACGGTTGCAAGCTGACCCTCACGGCAGAGCTTTTCCTGCTCTGCAGCCATTTCGCTCAGAATATCCGCTCCAATGCCTGCCGCAACGCCCTTGAGTGCGTGTGCCTCAATTTCGTAAGTACGATAGTCATCATCACGAACACAGATTTCAAATTTCTGAAGTTTCTTGTTTCCGTCAAAGAGTACCGAATTCAGTACCGAGATATAATTTTGCAATTGTCCGCCGCAATTGTCAATACCTTTATGGATATTTACGCCCGGAACGAACAATGTAATAATCTCTCCGGCTTCCTTATTCTCATCACCGCCGTAACGGATTTTTTCAAGCGGAATGAAGCTTGCAAGTGTGTCCTCAAGTTTTTCGACATTGATAGGCTTTGAAATATAGCCCTGGAAGCCTGCCTCATTCATGGCTTCCTGTACACCGCTCATCGCATTTGCGGTAACAACAATAACGGGAACCTTCTTGAAATAATCTCCATTCAATTCACGAATTGCGTGAAGTGTTTCAACGCCATCCATTTCAGGCATCATATGGTCCATAAGAATAAGGTCATACTCGGTTTCCTGTACACGCTTCAGACATTCCCTTCCGCTCTCTGCCGTATCAACCTGCATTCTGTGCGGCTGAAGCAGACCTACAAGAATCTGGATATTGATTGCATTATCGTCAACAACAAGGACTTTTGCATCAGGTGCACGGAAATAATCATTCTGCTTGGGCTTTTCTTCAAGCTTCGGCTTTTCATTCAGAGCCTCCGCAACATTCAGACAATAGAACGGCTGACGGATAGAGTTCGAAACTTCCTTTTCGTCAGACACCTGATTGCCCTTCATAAGAAGAACCACATGTATATCCTTCAGATCCTTCAGAAGTTCCCATACAGAACTGTATTTTGAATATTCAACAAAAATGTGCGTAAACTGACGTGCTTCAAGCGCCTGGGTAAGTTCATCGATTGAAAGTGCTTCAACGTGACTGACACCCAGATTTTCCAGAACGTCTCCAAGATTTTTGTGAACCGATGCAGTCTCCGAATAAACAAGAACGCACTTGGAATCAGGGTCATCAATATGTGCAAACGAAATAACACTGTCAACTTCCTGAGGAATTGTAAATGTGAAATTACTGCCCTTTCCGTATTCGCTCTCAACAGTAATCCTGCCGCCCATCAGGTCAAGCAGACGCTTTACGATTGAAAGTCCGAGTCCGGTTCCTTCAATCAGATGATTCTTCTGTTCCTCTATTCTTGAGAAACTCTTGAACAGCTTGTTTAAGTCCTCTTCCTTAATTCCGGAGCCGGTGTCTATGACGCTGATAATCAGGTCTGCCATTGCACCGTTTGTATCCTCCGCAGAGTCCTCATGACGGGCCCAGCGTACCTTCAGTGTTACGGAACCGCTTTCGGTATATTTTATGGCATTGCCCATCAGATTGATAATAATCTGTCTCAGACGCATTTCATCGCCCTTAAAACGGGTCGGAATGGTCGGGTCCACATCAACGGCCAGGTCAAGATTTTTTCCGCTCAGACGGGCTGCTGAAACGCTCAGAACGTTATTCAGAAGAGAAGCTGTTTCGTAACTTCCGGTAACAACTTCCATCTTACCTGCTTCAATCTTTGAGAAGTCAAGAATATCGTTAATGATGGTAAGCAAGGTATTGCCTGCACTCTGGATATTCCCTACATTCTTGCGTACCTGGTCATTTATTGAATCGCGCAGAACAAGCTCCGTCATACCCATGATTGCATTCATAGGTGTACGGATTTCATGCGACATGTTCGCAAGAAATCTTGTCTTGGAATTGTCAGCTTTTTCAGCGATAGCACGTGCTTCCTCAGCCGTCCTTGTTGCTTCCTCAAGTTCAGCCTGCTTTGCCTGAAGTTCGGTGATATAGGTCTCACGGGTTCTGGTATATTCCGCAGCATACAGAATAGTACCTCTGCCGATTTCACGGGCCTGCCTTAAAGCAGCATCAATCATATCATTTACTTCGTCCGCACGGGCCACATCCTCAGGATAACGCAGGTAGCACAGGCAGGTAGTCATCTTTAACTGTTCATCGCCCACATTCCAGGAATGGTCAAAACGGTCTGTCAACGCCTGAAGAATGATTTTGGCTTCATCAGAGCTTGCAACATTATCACCCCGGAAAACAGATGAAGCGTAATAATACTTTATAAATGTGTCAGGATTTACATATCTGTCATTAACTCCAAGCAGTACGGCAAAACGGTTTCCGTCAAGCTTAAATACCGCCTGGTCACTCATCAGTCCCATAAGAAAATCAGCAATCTGGCGGAGCAGGGAATTTGCTTTGTCTTCACCGATTCTGTCAGTCAAATCCTTAAAGCCGTCCGGTTCAAAAGCAATAACACTGAAGGGCTGTTTTGAATCAATATGACTTGAAACGCTCAGATAAAATGCTCTCTTATTGAAAGCTTCAGTGTAACGGTCAATTGAATCAGCTGTATTGTACTGACCGAGATAAATTGCAACAACACTGAATGTACATGCAATTCCGACAAGAAGCTTGTCAGGGAAGAAAAATTGCAGAACAGAAGCAACCACAAGAAGTACAAAGCAGAGAAGCAATGCAATAAATCTTGCTCTGTTAAGCTTTTTTTTGTAGGAAATCAGAAGAAACCATGCGAAGAAAATATAAAGCATGATAATTCCAAGATAAATCAGATAAGCCGGCCCGTGGACATAAGTCACAACCTTACCTTCCGACGTAAGGAAGAAAATCCATTTTGTCCACGGACTGGTAATAATCGCAAAAAGGTTAAAAAGCATAGGTGCGAATCCAATCAGATTGATTGTTCGCGACTTTTTGTTTTCCGTAAGAATAACAATATAAAGAACAAAGGTGAAGAGAAGACAGTTAAGGCACAACAAATACAGGATGTTAAGGACATACGCAAACGAAAGTCCGAAAACATCCATCTTTGTCATAGCCTGACATGCAAAAATATCAAGCACTATTGAGACAAAGGTAAGAGCGCAAATCCCTTTGAACAGGGAATTAAGACGATTCTTCACCTGACGCATTGAGAATGCATAAATAGCAAAAAGCGCTAAAGCAAGCAATGCGCAATAGTCATATGACACATCCCAGTGCATGGATAAACCTCCACACCTATTTTTGGATACACTTTAGGTATATTTTAGCACACCGGCAAAAAAAGTGCAAGCATTATGCACCTGTTTCCGCATCGATGATTTTACGGAACTGTGTTTCGTAAAGTTCATGATAAATCCCGTTCTTTTCAAGCAATTCTTCATGGCTGCCCTGCTCTGCAATAGTACCGTTTGCAACAACAAGAATCCTGTCTGCCTTAAGGATTGTTGTGAGACGATGGGCAATAACAATGCTGGTACGTCCCTGCATCATAAGCTCAAGAGCATCCTGGATTGAGTTCTCGGAAATAGAGTCAAGGGCGCTTGTTGCCTCATCAAGGATAAGAATCTTCGGATCCTTAAGAACAACACGTGCAATGGAAATTCTCTGTTTTTCACCGCCCGAAAGCTTAAGGCCGCGGTTTCCGACCATGGTGTCATACCCATCCGGCTGATTTTTAATGAACTCATGGATGTTTGCAATTTTGCAGGCATTTTCAATTTCTTCGTCTGTTGCATCATCCTTGGCATACAGAAGATTTTCCTTGATTGTACCGTTGAAAAGATATGTTTCCTGCGATACAACGCCAATTGTGCTTCTGAGGTATTCAAGGTCAAAATCACGTACATCAACGCCCGCAATTTCAACGCTGCCCGAAAGAACATCGTAAAGACGCGGAATAAGGTTGACAACCGTAGATTTGCCCGACCCGGAAGGACCTACAATTGCGTACATCTTTCCGCCCGGAACGGTAAAGTCGATATCGTGCAGAAGAGGTTTCTCAGGGTCATAGCTGAATCCTACGTGGTTGAAAACAATGTCCTTATCGGTAACATCCGGTGTTGCACCGTTTTCGGGGGAAACAATGGTATTTTCTTTATCAAAATAATCAAAAATACGTGTAAACAAAGCCATTGACCTTGTGAAATCAACGCCAATGTTCAGCAGGGATTCAACAGGTCTGTACAGACGGTTGATCATGGTAACGGTTGCAGTAATTGTACCGACTGTGAGCTCCGGCTGGAAGTTTTTAATAATGAACAGACCGCCGAAGAAGTAAATAAGAAGCGGGCCAACTTCAGTAAACATGCCCATGATAACACGGAACCATTTACCGCTTCGCTCTTCTTTAAGCGAATACTGTGTTACTTCCTCATTTACCTTTACAAAACGCTCGTATTCCTTCTGTTCGCGCGTAAAGAGCTTAACAAGCAGTGAACCGCTTACGCTCAGTGTTTCATTAACAAGCTGGTTCATCTCATCAGTCTTTGCCTGTGATTCGGAAAGCAGTTTCCAACGTGTCTTGCCTACACTCTTTGTGGGCAGAATAAGAAGCGGAATAACTACAATTCCTACAAGAGCCAGCTGCCAGCTCATTGTAAACAAAGCAACAAGTGTAGTTACAACAGTTGCAATGTTGCTCACGATGCTGGTCAGTGTGCCGGAAATAACCGAACTTACACCGCTGATATCCGTATTCATTCGGGTGATGATATCGCCCTGTTTTTCTGATGTAAAAAACGAATGCGGCATATGCTGAAGATGATCGTACATCTGATTTTTCATATCAAAGATGATACGTCTTGAAATCCATGCATTTATATAGCTTTCAAGCACACCGATTACCTTTGAGAACGTCAGTGTAACGAATGCCGCAACAAGAAGCTTGATAAGAAGCGCCAGGTCCTTGCCAATCAGTGCCTCATCAACAATTTTACCTGTGATGATGGATGGTAAAAGGCCTACTACCGATGATATGATAATTGTCACAAACACAAGGACAAACTGCCATACGTACGGCTTTAAGTAGGACAGAATACGTTTAATCAGCGCTCCTGTCACTTTAGGCATATTTTTCTTTTCTTCATCTGTTAAAAACCCTCTCGGGCCAAGACCTCTCGGACCTGCCATAATACTTCCTCCATTCGCGGTTTTATGAACAAACCATAAGATAACCATAAATAATTTCAGTGAAAATGTCAATAAAAAAAGACTCCGAAGAGTCTTTTTTTGTTATTCAAACAATGCTTCGAATTCCTCTCTGGTAATACGCTCTTTTTCTATGAGCAGAGCAGCCAGACGGTCGAGAACAGGTCTGTTCTCATCAAGTATTTTTCTGGCCTTCGCATAGCAGTCATCAATAATCTTGCGAACTTCCTCATCAATTCTGTTGGCAACATTTTCACTGTAACTGCGCGTGTGGGCAAGGTCACGGCCGATAAAGACTTCATCGTCATCCTGGTCATAATTAACCATTCCGAGGCCTTCCGAAAAGCCATATCTTGTAACCATGGAGCGGGCAGTTGCGGTAGCACTCTTGATATCCTGCGATGCACCGGTGGTAATGTCATCAAAGACAAGCTCCTCAGCCACGCGGCCGCCAAGCGAAACGATGATATCCTGCAGCATACGTCCCTTTGTGTTGAACATCTCATCCTTTTCGGGGAGAGGCATGGTGTAGCCCGCAGCACCCTGACCCGTAGGGATAATTGAAACGGTATAAACAGGCCCTACATCAGGAAGCACATGGAACAGAATAGCGTGTCCGGCTTCATGATATGCAGTGATTTTTTTCTCTTTTTCAGTAACAATACGGCTCTTCTTTTCAGTGCCGATTCCAATCTTGATGAAGGACTTGCTGATATCTTCATCCGTAATAAAGCCTCTGTTGTTGCGTGCAGCCTTGATAGCAGCCTCATTAAGCAGGTTTTCAAGGTCTGCTCCGGTGAAGCCTGCTGTGGTTCTTGCCACATTTTCAAGATTAACATCATCCGAAAGAGGCTTGTCCTTTGCATGAACTCTGAGGATTTCCTCACGGCCCTTAACATCAGGTCTTCCGACAACAATTTTCCGGTCAAAACGGCCCGGACGCATGATTGCGGGATCAAGAATATCTACACGGTTTGTAGCTGCCAGAACAATAATTCCGGAATTGCTGCCAAAACCGTCCATTTCAACAAGGAGCTGGTTAAGTGTCTGCTCACGTTCATCGTGTCCGCCACCCATACCGGTACCTCTGCGGCGCGCTACGGCATCAATTTCATCAATAAAAACAATACAGGGCGCACTCTTCTTCGCATCTGCGAAAAGGTCACGCACACGCGAAGCACCTACACCAACAAACATCTCAACAAAATCCGAACCTGAGATTGAGAAGAAGGGAACACCTGCTTCACCTGCAATTGCCTTTGCAAGAAGTGTTTTACCGGTTCCGGGCGGGCCCTCAAGAAGAATTCCTTTCGGAATACGGGCGCCTACGGTAAGGTATTTCTTGGGATTTGCAAGGAAATCAACTATTTCCTCAAGTTCCTCTTTTTCCTCACGGAGTCCGGCAACATCCTTGAATGTAGTCTTCTCATTCATGGATACGCGTGCCCTGCTCTTACCGAAATTCATTACCTTTGCGTTGCTTCCGCTGTTTGAAACAGGACCTGCAAGCAGGAAGAACATAACAAACATAGCAATCAGGATAATGATATACGGAAGAATTGTTGTGAGAAATACACTCGGACGGGCAACATCGGTCAGATGATAGGAAAGCTTTTCAGCAACCACATAATCAACAACTTCTTTGGTGTCCGTAACAAAAAAGCTTATGGTTCTGTTATCTTTGAAGGTAACATTTACACGTCCCGTGGGTGCCTCTTCATTTTGTTTGATTACAACCGATGTTACCTTTCCTGCGGCAACATCGTTCTTAAAATCCGTGTACTCGTAATTTCCGGTATTGCTTGCATTAGCCAGACTGACAATCAGATATATCAGCAAAATCGAAATACCAAAAAAGAGCACAAAGCTAAAATTTTTACCACTGTTTTTTTTCATTTCTGTTCCTTTTTATTCATCAAATTCCGCAACTCCTACATAAGGAAGATTGCGGTAGCGCTGGTCATAATCAAGTCCGCAGCCGACAACAAATGCGTCCGGAATACGGAAACCAACGTAATTTACATCCACTTCAACTTCACGGCGTTCAGGCTTGTCAAGAAGAGTGCACAGCTTCAGCGATGCAGGCTTTCTGCCTTCGAGAAGTGTCATAAGATATGAAAGTGTACGTCCCGAATCAATGATATCCTCAACAACAAGAACATTCTTGCCGTTCAGCGGTTCATCAAGATCCTTAATGATTTTAACACTGCCTGAGCTCTTAATTCCCGAGCCGTAGCTGGATACCGACATAAAGTCAATTGTTACAGGCACGGTGATGTATTTTGCAAGCTCAATCATGAAGTAAGAGCCACCCTTCAGCACACAAACAAGATGAATTTCCCTTCCTTCATAATCACGGCTGATTTCTGCGCCAAGTTCAGCAATTCTTTTTTCAACCTCTTCCCGAGAGATCAAAGTACTGATTCTGCTGGGTTCTTTAACCATGTTATTTCCTCCATTCTATCTTCAAAACCATTCTTGTATTTTCATCTGTCCGTCGGTTTTCACCGGTTCTGATTCCAGGCACCCAGAGAATATTGCTGCCTTCGGCAATAACAGGGATACTGCCTCGCTCAGCCTGTGAAACCTTACAGTCCGTGAACAGTTTTTTCAGGTTTTTCGAGCCACCGTCAGGTGATATAGAGATTATATCATCATCCTTGGCAAATCGCAAAACGGGATTTTCGACTAGTTTATCATAATCAAAGTATTTCGTATAGTCTTCTTTTGAAAAAATAACACATTTTTCATTTTTTTCTTCAACGGAAAAAACGAATGTTCCGTAACCCGGTACATCAACCGCAAGCCGGTCACCGTCTTTAATCGTATCAAGCGGTACAAGTCTGTTTTCCAGCTTCTTATACGCGGAACCGGGATTAAAGCCCTCACGCTTCAAAAGAATGCAGTCATAGCTTTTCTCGGCCGTCACACCATATGGAAGCGAAAGTCTGCTTCCCGTCTGTTTTTCAGTCAGTTCGGAAAGAAGCTTTATATGGAGTGAAGTAATATCTTTTTCATGTCCGGCCACTCTGAACAGTGCATTTCTGAGAATCCGTTCAAAAAGAACAGGTTCAAATTCTTTCGGAACCCTGACCTGCAAAGTATTGTCAACCCGTTCGAATTCCACGCAGCTGCCGTATTTTGTTTCCGCTTCTCTTGCAAGATATTCCTCAACTTTTCGCGACTGTTCGGCAAGTGCGCAGAGGTTTCCCACTGCCCCGGGATTTATGTCTTCAAGTTCGGGAAGTACGCGGTTTCTTATCTGGTTACGGCTGTATTCATCGTTCAGATTAGTTGAATCGGTACAATATTTCTGCCCTTTTTCGGACAGCCATTCCGTAATTTCGTTTCGTCTTACCGAAAGAAGCGGACGAATCAGGAAAATCCCTTCGGCAAGCTGTCTTTTCGGTGTCATTCCGGCAAGTCCCTTAAGGCCTGTACCTCGAACAGCACGGAACAGCATTGTTTCGGCATTATCATCCATATGATGGGCAACTGCAATCAGCGATGCCTTAACATCACGTGCAACAGCCTCGAAAGCGGCATAACGCACACGCCTTCCGGCTTCTTCAAGGCTTAATCCTTCACGCTTTGCGATTTCCTTAACATCTTCATTGAAAACCTTCAGCGGGACACCAAGTCTTTCGCACAATTCTTCCGTGAAACGCATGTCGGAATCTGCTTCTTCGCCACGGATTCCGTGGTTTACGTGAACAGCCGTTATTTGCATTTCATATTCCGGTGCAAGTTCCGTTAAAAGCAGCAAAAGGGCCACGGAATCCGCGCCCCCGGAAACACCAAGGACCAGCCGGTCCCCGCGTGTAATTAAATTGTATCTGTCAATGTAGTTTCTTACCTTTGAAAGCAAGTCAGTCTCCTTCTTTGATGATGCTGCCCGAAAATATCAGTCGCCTTCTTCAATAATAACATCATCAGGGTCAGCAAGCCCTAAAACGTTTTTCGCAAAGTCCTTTATAAACTTCTTTGTTTTCACGTATATTCCATACTCCTCAATTTCTTCGGAGCGATCTTTTTCGTCATCAATCTGCTGTTCAAGCTGAGCTTTCTGACGCACAAGTTCATTATAACGCTTTTCGATTTTCACTTTATTTACGCCAAGAATAATGCATAGTGCAAGCACTGCAACAGCAATTATTCTAAATCCGAAACGGCGTTTTCCTTTTTTCACGTCAGTTCTCCTTGAAGTATTCTAACAGCATTTATTGCGTGATGCGACATATTGTACGATGCGTTTACAGCAGTCTGTACATGTCCTTTGCCGCATCCTTCTTTGTTGTTTCGGTAATAGCGGTAACTTCAGCCTTTACGGCTTTATCTCCGAAACCAACTTCAATAATGTCTCCAATCTTAACTTCGGCAGAGGCCTTTACAACCTTGCCGTTGATGGAGATGCGTCCTGCATCGCAGGCATCGTTTGCAACGGTTCTGCGCTTGATAAGGCGCGAAACCTTCAAATACTTGTCAATTCTCATATTATCTCCAAATAGAAAAACAGGCTGCTTTGATTATCAAAGCAGCCCGTAAGATGTTTCAATTATTTCTTCTTAGCCTTCTTAGGAGCGTTAACGGTTTCCTTAAGAGCCTTGCCAGCTTTGAACTTAGGAGCCTTAGAAGCAGCAATCTTGATAGCCTTGCCGGTCTGAGGGTTCTTACCGGTACGAGCGGGACGATCTACAACTTCGTAGGTACCAAAGCCTACTAACTGAACCTTGCCACCCTTAGCGAGTGTTTCGGTAACAGCTTCGATGAAAGCCTTAAGAGCCTTCTCTGAATCTTTCTTTGATAATTCTGTTTTTGCAGCGATAGCAGCAACAAGTTCTGTTTTGTTCATGGAATATTCCTCCTGAATATTTTTTTCAACGTAACACGTTGTTTACGTCTATGTATCCGTTATAACAGTCTTTATGCGGTTTGTCAAGCAAAAAAGCCTTGTTTTTTTAACTTTTTTTCAAAAAAATATCCATTTTTGTACCCTTAGAAGTAATAATCCATAAAATGTGTTAAATTTATCAGTGTTTCCCACGTTTTGTAATCAATTTCGCCCGTAATCGGAAGCCCGTTTTCGGACTGGAATTTCATTATTACGGTTCGGGTTTTGTTATTATAAATGCCATTCCGGTTTACGGAGTATCCGATTTTAGCAAGACGACGCTGCGCATCGTAAACAATTTTACCGACATTCATTGTCCCATCGGTTGAAAGCAGCTGGAACGGATCATTATCCTGGTATGAAAGATAATCAAGTCCGATGTACTGGAAGTGCATTGTATCGGCACAGATATTGAAGTTTCCGCCCCAGTACCAGCCGTGTTTTGCAAATATCTCAATTACTTCATCGGGGATACAGTAAATATTGTCCTTATTACGCAGGTCATTGCCCTTGCCAAGGAAATAATCGTTATCATACTGTCCGTTGTTGATATCAACGGCAACTCCGTAGGCGTGTGCGGAAATAAGCGTACAGTTGCTAAGTCCCGAACCGCCGGATATTCTGTAGCCGTAGCCCTTGAATACCTTGAACGGGAAATGCTCGGGAAGATTGAATATTTCTTCCATGATTGCCTTGAGGCTGGTATAAACCTTTCTGTTGATGGAAATTGTCATACTGCCTTCAGAATATTTTCCGGTTGAGGTATTGTATTTCCATACGGGAGCCGTAAATTCCATCATATAGCGGTCAGCTTCGGCCGCACTTCTGTAGCCTCTGGGCTTGTTGTCAACCGTATAGTATACTACATCGGTATTGAAAATATATTTGTAGCGGACATCATCTTCACCAAGAGGAAGCTCCTGATCGGCATCTTCATAAGCGCCCTGCATTTCAATAAGACGGTGTATTTCTACCGATACATCCTTTTCAAACGGGATATTTCCTATTACAAAGATGTATTCGTTGTTCTCCTCATCTGTTACAAGAACAGCCTGAGCGCCGCCCGATTTGTTGTCAGCACCCGAAATCCTGTATTTTATTGAAAAGCCTTCGGGAGCGGTTGCAAAACCGTAAAGCAGGATATCATCGTAATCGAATCTTTCGCAAAGGATTTCCTCTGTTTTATTCGCACGTGTAATTGTCACCGTTTCCGATTCAAGAGCGGCTTTTGCCGTAAAACTCTCATATTTCAGCAATTGTGTGAAAAGGATGTATATGTCGTGAACGGTTGTTACCTGGTTTTGCGCATAATCCCCACAGGTTGCGACATATGCGGTCGAGTTCATGCCTGCAGCTTTTGCAGCGGTATTCATTGCGGCAACTGCCTGGGTTTCTGTTCTGAAAACATAAGAAACAAGCACTTCCCTGACATCATCTGCATGCGTGATGATATACATATTGATAAGGTCGGAAAGTTTTACAACGTCACCGGTCTTTAATCCTGCAAGAATTGAATATTTAAGTTTTCCGGCCGCATCCAGTGCAGCTTTTGTAACTGTTACCGCAGCATCACCGTTAAGCTGTACGCGTGCGGTTGCCGGTGCATCAAAAGCAAGCTCTGTTTTCTGAAGAACAGCCAGCAAAAATGCCCATTCGCTGATTTCGCCTACGGTAAGTACCGTATCTGCAGCATGCTCATATATTTCCGTCTCAGGATAATTCGCAACAATAAATCCGGCCGTACAGTTTTCATATGTTCCGTTTGCATATTTCTCAATCAGGGATGAGGAAACGGGTGACGGTGTTATTTCTTCACCGGGTGTGATATCAGGCGTCGGACTGATGTCCCCCGGCTCGGTTGCAGGAACAGGTGTTGCTGTGCCCGGAGCAGCCGTAGGTGCAGATGTTGCGGGAACCGGTGTTGGTGTCCCGGGTTCCGATGTAGGAGCGGATGTAACCGGGGCAGGTGTTGCTGTCGGATCGGGTACGGAACTCGGATTCTGCATGCCTTCAGTCGGTGTTGCTGTCGGGTTTTCCACAGATTCGGATGCTTCAGGCGTTGGTGTGGGTTCATCAGCGCCTGCCCGTAAAGGCACAAAACTGCCCGAGAGCAGACTTGTAACAAGCAGCACCGCGAGCAGTTTCATAATTGTATTGTTTTCCTTTATTTTGTAAAACATTCTATCTCCAAAACGTGTTATTTACGAAGAAACCTTCCCAAGTTCAGAAGCTTCTGTCATAAGCATCGACAAATCAGAGATTTTTCTCAAGTTCTGCCCTGATAGCTTTTATAAAATCAAGGCTGTTAAGTTTCTCTTTAACGGGAAGTGTTGAAATCGCATAGAGGTCTCCGGTCATCTTTCCGGATTCCACTGTAGCTATTGTAGCACTTTCGAGTTTTTTTGCAAAGTCACAAAGTTCAGAATTATTATCAAGCTCACCGCGCTTATTGAGCGCGCCTGTCCATGCGAAGATGGTGGCAATTGAGTTTGTTGAAGTTTCCTGTCCCTCAAGGTGCTTGTAATAATGGCGCTGAACTGTTCCGTGAGCAGCTTCATATTCAAAGTTTCCGTCGGGAGACACAAGAACGGATGTCATCATGGCAAGAGAACCGAAAGCTGTTGCAAGCATATCGCTCATAACATCGCCGTCATAATTCTTGCAGGCCCAGATGTAACCGCCTTCGGAACGGATAACGCGGGCAACGGCATCATCGATAAGTGTGTAGAAATACTCAATTCCGAGTTCGTCAAACTTTGCTTTGTATTCTTTATCAAAAATCTCCTGGAAAATATCCTTGAAGGTGTGGTCATACTTCTTGGAAATGGTGTCCTTTGAAGAGAACCAGAGCGACTGCTTTGTTGCAACGGCATAGTTGAAACAGCAGCGTGCAAAGCTCTCAATTGAAGGCGTCAGGTTATGCATTCCCTGAAGGATGCCGGCTGACTTGAAATCATGAATAAGTTCACGTGTCTCCGTGCCGTCGGCTGCAGTAAATACAAGCTCTGCCTTTCCGGGGCCCGGAACCTTCATTTCGGAAGCCTTGTAAACGTCTCCGTAAGCGTGACGTGCAATTGTAATGGGCTTAACCCAGTTCTTAACGTAAGGCTCAATGCCCTTAACAAGAATAGGAGCGCGGAATACGGTTCCGTCAAGGATTGCGCGGATTGTGCCGTTCGGGCTCTTCCACATTTCCTTTAAGTTGTATTCTGTAACACGTGCGGCATTCGGTGTGATGGTAGCGCACTTAACGGCTACGCCGTACTTCTTTGTTGCATTTGCGGAATCAACGGTAACCTGATCGTTTGTTTCATCTCTGTGCTTCAGGCCAAGGTCGTAGTACTCTGTTTTCAAGTCAACAAAGGGAAGAATGAGTTCATCCTTAATATACTGCCAGAGGATTCTGGTCATTTCGTCGCCGTCCATCTCAACAAGCGGTGTTGTCATGGGGATTTTATTCATACGCAATCTCCTTCTGAATATTTATTCAATCGAAAGAATAGCACTTGGCACATATAGTGTCAAGTGCTATAAAAAACATTATAAATCCATTACAAAGCATAGTGAACAATAACATAAGCCACAAACAACAGTTACGGAAATTCTTAATTATGTGTTCTGTTCTTTTTTTTCATTGAATACATGTATGCTCCAGCAAGCATCAGCAATGGAATGCACAATTTAATTGCTGTAAGAATCACAAAATCTCTTCTTGAAATATCACCTGAAAAAATAGACATGATTGAAGTCTTAAAGATTCGGTTCAATAAAAAAATGTCATTTTGTGAAGCAACATACTGTAAAAAAATCAGCCCGGCAGAAATAAGGAAATATAACGCAGAATATGTTACAAACGAAGCCATTCCGAACAGTATCAGGAAAAATAAAAGCATCTGTGAAAAACTGAATAAATACATATCCAGATAATCTATCCATACAGGAATCAGCCGAACGCCATTCCGGTCCCCGTAAGCAAGCCATTTCGTTGATGGAAGAAATTGAGTATTCAAACAAACCGTAAAAATGTTTATCAGTATCCAAAAAGCCACAATAAATACTATGCCGGTTATAAATTGCTCCCAAAAGACTTTTTTTCTTCCGTACATAATAAGTTCAATTACAATGGTGCCTTTATCCTTTCTGAAACATACTATTTCATATATCAGCAGAACAAGCATGGCAGAATACAAATACTGCTGAATATTGAGTGCACCAAAAATAAAAGAACGCCGATCCTTATAATTGCCTAAAAGATCACCTTGAATAGCATCGTTATAATCTATGTTGCGCTCCTTTAGTAAGTTCAACATTGCAATTGAATCCAAATAATAGTTTTTTTCTTCAACAAACATATTTTCCGGAATGTTATTAATCTGTTCTTCCAGATAATCAAGCTCATCTTGTAGTCTTTCCAACTGAATATCAATAGAATTATCTTCAGCAGAATAATCCTCAATCTGAAACCGTGCCCATCTGTTTGTTTCCTCAAAAGAAATTCGATATTTTTGTATTGCAAACACTGAAATAAAACCAAATGAAAAAATTGTCAGTACCAGAAAAAGCCATTGTCTTGATAAGAGGAGAATATTACTTTTTATCATTTTCTGCCTCCTCATAAAATTCTAAAACTTTCTTTCTTTGTTTCTGTACGCCAATAATCCCATATTTACAAGTCTTTTCCACAATTTTAGCAACAGGAAATTTTTGTGTTGAAACAAGAACGATATTGTTTTTGCAACCGATTACATCATCCTTTAGAACGGATTTGCAAATCTTTTCAGCGCTCTCATTAGTTTCAAATTCCAAACGTACTACTTCAATATTTTCTGTTTGACAGTAGTCCTTCCATTCTTCAAGTTTGCCTGCCTTCGCCAAAAGCATTCTTGTGCAGTACTTATTCAAATTAATCAGAATATGCGTGACTATAAAAATTATCTTTCCGGCGCTTGCATATTCCTTTAATATTTCAAAAAAAACAGCGCAACAATTCTCATCAATAGAATTAGTAGGTTCATCAAATACAAAAATTTCAGCATCTGACATCAACGCCACCATTATTGAAAGTTTCTGCTTCATCCCCAGAGAATAATTTTTAACTTCCAAATCTATGGCGTCACTCATATTAAAGCGCTGAAAAAAATCAACTGCTTTTTCCTCTGAATAGTATTTTCGAAGATAGAATTGAAGGTTCTCGCGTCCGGTCAGTTGGTTATAAAGATGCGGTTCTTCCAGTATTCCTGCGGTTCTAATCTTCCCCGGTGTCAATTCCTCGAAAAAAATATTGCCCGAACAAGGCTTAAGGAAATCACATAATAATTTCAAAAAAGTAGTTTTTCCACTACCATTATCGCCGATAATACCAATTATTTCCCCAGGTTCAACCTTAAGTGAAACATCGTCAAGTATTTTTCTTTTACCATATTTGAATGAGAGATTCTGAACAATAAGCTTCATTTTAATTCTCCGACAGATGCAACGTTAAAGAGAAACCTGTGTCTTTCTCTTTAATAACACATGATTCCTGCATGAGAGAACCTCCGAATTTGTAAAAGAAACGCAATTCTATGGAACGGTTTACAGAATCAATTTTATAGTATTTAGAGTCAATTCTAGAGTAAAATTCAGCAAGTTCGTCAAAAGAATTTATTCCAATCGTATCACCAAAAGAAAATGAGCTGAATTCCAATAGATTTATCCGAGTTGAGAAAGTCATCGGTAAATACAGATATCCCGTAAATACATCACCATTCTCCGGACGTGGAACTTCAACACACGTGATTAATTCGGAAAGAACAATGGCATCACGTTTATCCGAATCGCTGCCCTTACGCATAACAAAATAATGACCGTTTTGATATAACAGAAAAGAATTTAATGATGTATCTTCCGCATGATTCCGACCGCTGAAACTATATAGAAAGCAATCCAAATCTGCAATCTTTTGGTATGTTTTCTGTTTATCAGAAGAGAAAATCATTACTGAACTTTCACCAAAATCACTAAATGACTGTGGCTCGGGATAAGAAATCTTTTCAAGAGTGAACACCGTGCTTTCTCCTAACGTTTCCAGCACCACATCAAAAGGCTCTTTCTTAAACACGCTGAAAAGAACAACCATCACCAAAGCAGCACACAAGATGGTTACAATTGATAAAACGACTCTTTTTTTCATGATTTACCTTCCACTAGTTATTTTTCTTCTAAAACAGTGATACAAAATTCATAACTTTTCTTCGCACCATTTACTATTTTACCTGCCGGGTAATAAGAATATTGTATATTATCCGACCATGTTGAGTTTACTATTACAAAATCTATTTTTTTATTTATCGTCTGTAATTTTCCGCACCCAACGTTCAATCCATACGATACTTCCCATGTTGCATAACCGCATCCAACCATTTCATGAGTTGGAAGAGAAAACAAAGTCAAACGGCCATCGTCTATCTCATTTACCAAACGTGAATAAATATTATTACCATATGTGGTTTTATTATATTCCGTTAATACATATACACTATTGGCAACATAATTCAAGAGTTTGTCCTGATTTCTCCCCGGAAGCCCTAATGCAGGAAAAACATATCCTTTCTTAACTGCGTTTTTGATAGTATAAGCATATATGTCATCAATATTTTTATTAGTAGTGTTGTAATAATCAACCATAGTAGCCGTAGAAACAGCCCAACACGTTCCGTAGTATTCCCCTTTAGAATTAACAATCTCAGGGTCATATGTACCTTTATTGTAATTATAATTTATATTCAAAGTGCTTTGTGCATGGTTTTTGCTATCCAACTTTTTATCGCTGACAAGTTTTATACTCCAAACATTGGAATACTCCTGTCTTAAATACTGTTCAATTTCTAAAGCTCCATCAAATACATATTTGCAATAACTATTTCCGGCCTGTTTGGAAGTAGCCGCCTTACCACTAATTGGCATTGATGTTACAGTAAAAATAACAACCATCAATAATGCTTGAAGTTTTTTTCTTGTTTTCATAGTTTGTCTCCTTGTGATTTATTGGTTTTTTGTAGTTGTCTCTTCTTTCCCCCATATTCTTATTCCTATAAGTTTTTTTACTCTGCCAATAAATACCCAAAGAACAAAGAACAAAGAACAAAGAACAAAGAACAAAGAACAAAGAACAAAGAACAAAGAACATTGTGACATATTTATTTTTTACTGTCAATAGATAGGTCTCAATTCCTTTTCTTTAAGTCAATGGGGACGGTTCCAATAACGTTAAGTTAAGGAGTTTGTGCAAATAAATTTGCCCAAGCTCTTTTCTTATTCCATCCTTTGCCAATGATTTTCCTGCAGAAAAAATTTCAGGTACAACAAAAAGACAGATTTACATCTGCCCAAAAGTAAGTT
>JAZQNE010000001.1:0-14587 GCA_045627185.1 Lachnospiraceae bacterium | reverse complement strand
CCCCGACACCCTTGCCTTCGACTATATCCTTCCCACTACCGGGCGGATTCGGGACTTTAACCCGTTAGAAACGTGCGCCGCTAGGCGCACAATAAAAAAGACCGTGAAATACTTTTCAAAGTAATCCACAGTCTCTTTTATTATGCTTTCCACATAAGCTTTTTGAAAGGAGTGGCCGGGAGGCCATTCTTCCCATACAGAGTTGATTCGATATAGTCTGCATAAGCATAACGTATTTCGGAAATATCCTCTGATTTCTCACATTCAATCAAAACAATCCGGTCCTCGCAGCCTTTGAAGGGTGCCCAGCCACTGCAAAGTTTTTCTCTGCCTGCCGTCTCTGCTTTGATAAATCTGACACTGTTATTGGTATCTGATACCATAAAGCCCTTAAT
Organism: Lachnospiraceae bacterium; assembly: GCA_045627185.1. GTDB lineage: Bacteria > Bacillota > Clostridia > Lachnospirales > Lachnospiraceae > SZUA-448. Next base: position 14,192 of record JAZQNE010000001.1, on the reverse strand, counting down.
ATCAGGGTTTTCTGCAAGTGGCTCATCAAAAAGGATAATAATGATGTCACTCTTCTCACCATTTGCATTTATATTGCCGGGTACTACCTTGACATCCAGCAGTTCGGGACTCTTTATGACAGGAATATCTTCTATTTTCGATCTTTCCTGTTCAAAAATTCTTTCGCCCAGAATTCTCTTTTTAGGAGGATGAATATCAAACTGTACGCCACAATTGGTTGTAACAACAAATGAAACGTTTGAAAGTTCGTGTGAAAGTTCCACATCAGCAGCTCTGACTAAAGCAGCATCCCCTTTAAGACCGTCAGTCCAGTCATAGGAATAAGGTGCTATCTGAATCAGAACAAACGGAAGCTCTGCATTTCTGAAATCTCTTCGCCATTCGGCAATCATTGTTCTTAACAATTCCTTGTAACGAACGGCATGAGGGACATCCTCTTCTCCCTGATACCACAAAACTTTTGTCAGAGTATAAGGGATGATGGTCGAAAGCATAGCGTCATAAAGATGTGCCGGAGCACTGAAATGCCATGGCCCGTTTGGCGGTGGCCAGCTTGGACAAGCTCCGATTCTTGGGTCGCTGTAAGCAGTTTTTGCATCCAGTCCCTCAGTCCGAATCAGCTCCTCTGCTTTTTCGTGCCATGTTCTGTCATAATCATAATAATCATTATATTTTTTAACATAATCCGCAAAAGACTGTCCTCTAAGCTCACGTTCATAATCTTCCACGTATTCATGAACCACCGGAACAGTTGCTGCCGTGTAGCGGCTTACCCAGGCACAGGCTGAACTTCCGCCCACGTTGCAATAAACAATTCCAACCGGGATTCCGTATTTTTCAGTAAACTTTTTTCCGTACCAGAAGCATACATCCGAAAATACACCGCAAGTTTCCGGAGTTGAAACAGTCCACACCGGAGCCTTCTCAAAACGCTCAGGATGGTCTCTTCTGCAGTTTTTGTACTCTGCTCTCGGTACGGCAAACTGCCTGAGCAGCGGAGCATCCGCAATTTTCTTTGCATCCTCGTATTCAAGGTCATTGCAAAGAAGGTATTCCATATTTGACTGACCGCCTGCAAGCCATACTTCACCAAACCACACATCTGAAAGTGTGATTTTTTCAGGTCCTGCCACTATTTCAAGCACATGCGGTCCACCAGCGGGATGTGCGGGAAGAGTCATTTCAAACTCCCCGAAAACCGTCTCGGCAACCTTTTCACCGTCAAGAAACGCTTCTACGGAATAATCCGTACTCTCGCCAAAAATGACACATTTCCTGTCGCGCGCAAGCACCATATGGTCAGTGAATATTTCTGCAAGTTTAATCATGCGATCGCTCCCTTTACCCCCAAGAATCTAATATCCCGCTTCTCTGGGGATCATTTTTTACTTCATCAGTTTACGCTTATGTTAACCGGTTCTTCATCGTCCCGGTCCGTTTCAATAATGCGGAACATTGGAAGAACCATACCGCTTATGGTCATAATCATACTTACAGGTCCGATAAGGATACCTATCCACATAAGAACCTTACTGAAGGAATTATCATATTTGAAGCACCAGTAGAAAAAGATAAATGCCTCAAAAGCAAGAAGTGCGAACAGTAATATGCTTCGCACCGGGAAACGCATAAACATACGCCTTGCATTAATCAGGTTCATTCCAAGCCTATTCTCATATCTGGCTTCAATTGCGAAAATATAAAGAAAATGCCATACAAACATAAAGCAAAGAAGAACCGAAACCAACATAAAAATAAAAGGATGGTCAGGAAGATTTACAAACAGCTGATAGCTTATCCATGCGCTGTACAGCGGAATTATAAGTATAAATGAAAGAGCAAAGCCGTGCTTAAGGTTTTCCTTAAATGCCTTAAAGAATTCCTTTGCAATATACCCTTCCGTTCCTTCTATAATCCTGAACGCCACCGTATAGGCCGCAATAGTAGCCGGTCCGATGGTAATTACAGGAATGCAGCATACAAACCATAAAAGGTTAAGCCATGCCACATCGAAGAAGGTATTCAGGAATTTCATTAACTTATTGTCATAACTGAATAATCTCAAAACCATCCTCCAAAAACATCAGGTGGGGCTGTGAACAGAAATTGCTCCATCACAGCCCCTCCATGAACAAAAACACTGTGATTAATTAATCTGCGATTTGAACTTGGCTGCTGCATTTTCCTCGCACCACTTAACATAGTCCGCATAACCGTACTTGTTACACTGGCTGATCATATTATTGACCGTAAACTTGAAGGCTGCATCGGTTTCTGCATAAATTGCGCGCCATGAATAATCAACAACACAGGTCTGAATCTGCTTGTAAGCAGTCTTCAGGGTCTCATCCTTGGGTAATTCCTTCCAACCGGAATAAGGCTTTATAATCCTGTAGTTTTTAGTTTCCAGATACTGCTGGGTACCAATCTGACCGGTGAAGGTTCTCCAGTCAGCTTCAATATCACACTTGGGATCTCCAAGCGTTGAAGCCCAGAAAGCATTGTTGTAATTTTCGTTTTTCTTTGACTCGGGGTTCTTTGCTTCCTTTACCCAGGTAATGTTGTTAGCCTGGAAGGTACCATCGGTGAAGTTTCCGCCAAGCGTATAGGTCTTTCCGGTCTCAGGAGAAGTCCATTCAACACCGTCAAGCTCAAACTTGGAGTTTTCGTTGCACTTTTTCCCGAGTTCTGTAAGGTACAAGCCGCCTTCTGCATCATAATCCCACATAAGGCCTTTGATTCCGTACCAGATTGCCATTGTTCCTTCAGGTGTGCAGAACCAGTTAATGATGTCCATGCAAAGTTCAGGATAGGCTGTCTTGGAACCTATTGTCCATACACGGTTTCCACCGTAGATTGATGTTCCGTATGCCGGCGGTGTAGCACAGTCGGGAACCATAGAAAGCATCATACGGTTTTCGGCGATATGCTCAGGAGTATTGTAAACAGCGCTTCCGGCATAATCAAATATCTGGAAGAATGCACCGCTGTTACGAACTTTTTCTGTTGCGGAGTCATAGGTAGCTGTCATTGAGTCAGGGTCAAGAAGACCTGCGCGATACAACTTATTGAACCACTGAAGCATTGTAAGATAAGGGCCGTAGCTGCCATCATCATTTATTTCAAGAGCTGCATGGAATTTACCGGTATCTGAGTCAAAAAGACCGCCGCCAATTTCATCATAGCCCCAGAAAGCTGTAGCAAAAGCCTTAACGTACATAACCATGTCACCGTCCCAGTCGGGCCAGAGTGAAAGTGCGTATGTTTCGTTACCGTTATCATCCTTAGGCTGAAGAGCCTTCATATCCTTGAAAAGATCAATAAGTCCGTCAAGACTGTCAACCTTCGGATAACCAAGCTGTTTGTAAAGGTCCCATCTGAGGTCCCATGTGTAGAAGAAAGCCTGATGGTCCTTCATATCTGTTGCAACACCGTGTCCAAGACCGTGAATCTTCTTATCGGGGTTGATGGAACGGTTATTTTCAAGTGCAGCCTGCATATGCTCTTTAATATATGAGCCATGCTCCGTAAGAAGGTCTTCATCTTCCCAGTCAAACAGAAGTCCCAGATTTACGGCATTTGTGTAATCATCGCCATCTGAACCCCAGACAACGATATCGCCAAGGTTACCGGTCTCAACACGTGTTTCATAAGTACCTTCCTGATCCGGAATGATATTGATTTTTACGCCGAATTTGTCTTCAAGGAGAGCTGAAATCCAGCCGCCCTGTAATCCGGAATAGTTTGCAAGCTGTGAATAAACATTAAGCGTGATAAGCTCTTTATTTTCCCCGCCCGTGGGTTTTTTCTTTTCACAACCTGTTGAAAGAACCATAGACATTACCATTACAAGAATAAGCATAAAGCTGATGATTCTTTTTGAAATGCTTTTCATAAAACTTCCTCCTCTTTCACATATAAATTAACCCTTAACTCCACCAAGGGTAATTCCCTTTACAAAGTATTTCTGCATAATGGGATATACACACAGAATCGGGATGATTGTCGCCATGGCGATGGTGTATTTAACTACAACCGGGTTCGTCATGTTGGATGCGATAACCGAACTTCCCCCGGCACCCGTAATAAGGGCTCCAAGGTTTGTTGAACTGTTCAGGTAATCATACAGCCTGTGCTGCAGCGTATACAGCTTGGGGGCGTCCTGCATAAGAAGCAGTGAATCCTGGAATGAATTCCAGTTTCCAACGGCACCGAATATTGCAATTGTAGCAAGAATAGGCTTGCTGAGCGGCCATATAATCTTCAGGAATACCGTAAAGAAACCGGCTCCGTCAATAAGGGCAGCCTCTTCAAGTTCTGCGGGAAGTGATTCAATGTAGGTTTTTACAAGGATGATGTTGTAAGGAGCTACAATACCGGGAATAATATATGCCCAGAAGTTGTTTGTAAGGCCAAGCATCATCATGTTCAGGTACCAGGGAATAAGGCCTGCGTTAAAGTACATGGTAATAACAATGAACCTGTACCAGAAACTTCTTTTCCATAGTTTCTGCTTGGTAACAAGATATCCCGCAAGGCCTGAGCAGAATACCATAAGTGCTGTTCCGAGCAATGTTCTTGCCGCCGTAACTGCAAAAGCATTGAAAAGGTCGTTAACATTTTTCAGTGCAATATAGTTTTTCAGATGTAATCCCTTCGGATAAAAATTAATCAGACCCTTCGCCACCAGATTATTATCCGAAATGGTATTGATGAACAGGTAATAAAACGGGAAAATACAAAGCAAGGTGAATATACCGAAGCAGATGTGGTTAATGATATCAAAGACATAATCTCCGGCTTTTCTCTTGAAAATATAGTTTCTGTCAGTTTTAATCAGGTGTATTTTTTTCTTCGCCATTTTTCCGCCTCCTTAAATAATACTCTCGCCACGAATACTCTTTGAGGCTTTATTTGCTACGAACAGAAGGGATACACTGATTAAGGATTTTGCCATACTTACAACGGTTGCAAGCGGTATTTGTCCGCCGTCAAAGCCGAGATTGTAAACATAAAGATCAAGAACCTCAATCAAATCCTTATTATTTGCGTTCTTAAATACCAGATACTGTTCAAGACCGTTACTGAGGATTCCCGCAATCTGCATAAGCAGCATTACAAGATATGTCGGCAGAAGCGAAGGCACTGTAATGTGCCACATTCTCCGGAAACGGTCGGCACCGTCAATCATGGCGGCTTCATAAAGTCCCTGGTCAATACCGGTTATTGCAGCAATATAAATAATTGCGCTCCAGCCTATACCCTTCCAGGTTCCCCACAAAAGCATCTTGAACCATATTCCGTCAGCTGACATCAGATAATTTGTTTTGGCAGATGAATTGCCAAGCTCTCTTAAAAGACTGTTCACAAAACCGTCCGTTGAGAAAATGGCGAGTGCAATCGCATATACAAGAACCCAGCTTATGAAGTTCGGAATTGTAGTGAAAATCTGAATAAACTTGCGGTATCTGACACTTGAAATTTCTGCAAGAAGAATCGCAAAGGCCATTGGCATCCAGCTTGTAACAAGACCAAGTCCGCTCATTACGAAAGTGTTTCGCAATACACGGATAATATCTGCTCTTGTTGCCTCATTTTTGAAAAGCATTCCGAACCATTTGAAGCCAACAAAGTTCTTTAAGGAAAGGTCGTTTCCGGGAATGTAATCGAAGAATGCATAGCGCCAGCCCCAGAGAGGCAGGTATGAGAAAAGAAAAGCGGCTGCAACAATGGGGAGTAGCATTACAAAAAGCTTTTTGCCCTCTTCCATTGCAAATATATCCTCAATTTTTTTGTTCCTCTCAGCGAAAACAAGCAAAATCGAAATTATAAGCATAAGGACTGCAACCGCAAGATAATACCAGAATCCCCAACAAAAATTGGGATTTACCTTGTTGGGATGGTCAGTAGCGGCAACCTGCGAATAAGCAACATAAACAAGTGCCAAACCGGTTCCCATAAGCAGTGAACCGCCAAGCGGAAACCACCTTCCAAGCTTTCTCATTCTGTTATTTCCAAGAGACATAATTGCACCGGCATCACCACATACGATACCGATTACAACAATAAGGCTGCCAATCAGCAGAAGCTTAAAGCTTGACGCCTGAACCCAGCCCTGAAGAAGTGCTCTTTTCAGGTTTTCAGTCAGTGTTTTATATGAAACGGATGCAGTAAACAATGAACAGTGCTTGTTTATCTCAAGAGATATTCTTGACGGATTAAACGAAGGAAAGAAAGCTGTCATTGTAGCCACAATAACCAGAATTCGCTCAACATAGTAAAGCGGGTTTTCCTTTATTATATGCTGCCCGTTTGTTTTCTTTTTTATGTTTTGTTCCATGACCCCTGTGAATCCTTTCGAATGGGTTCGGGTCATCCTGCGGGGCAAAAGCTGCCCCGCAAGCTTCCCGTGAATAACTTTGGAGTTATTCAAAAGTGAGAATTTCAGTCAATGATTATTTCTTTTTCTTTTTGCTGACTACGATGATTACAACAACAGCTGCTGCCAGAACAACGCCGGCAACAACACCCCATACCCATACAGGGATACCTGTATTTTCAGAAGGAGTCTGTGAAGGAGCAGTTGTAGGTGTAGGATCCTTTACAGCAGGAGTAGGTGTAGCTGTAGCTTCAGGTTCAGAAGCCTTCTCGCCCTTTAAGCCCTTAACTGTGAATGAAATAGTGATGTTCTTCTGAGCCATTACAAAAGGAATAGCTTCAGCGCCTACATCGGTTACATAAGAACTGAGAACATAAATAACCGCATAATCTGTCTTCGTAGTGGCGTCTCTTTCACTTGATACATATGTGAACTCACGTGAAGCACCGCCATCAAAGGATGTCTTAACATCCGTAATTTCAACATAACCTTTTTCAATAAGCTTATAAGGAATGTTTGTGCTGAAACCAAGGAAATTGTAGCCTTCCTGATTGGCAATACCGGTCTCACCGTCGGCAATATCCATTGAAACCTTATATGTTCCGTCACCGGTAATAGCAACATCGTTAAACTTTCCGCCAAGATTCAGGGCATTTGAATCTGCATCCCAGCCTGTAATATGTGAGAAGTAATCACCTTCAGCATTCATACCGTAGTTAGCTTCGAACCATGCATTACGGAATGAATAGTTGGGAGCTGTCTGGAACATAATATAAGCATTGTAGCTCTGCTTAAGAGCACCTTCGTAATCAAATGTATCGATTTCAGGCTCCTTGGTGCTTGCGTCCGGAGCAAAAGCATAAGTAACTTCAATCTTGTTAACGCCTGTAAGTTCCTTTGAAACAATGGTAGGAGAAACTTCGTCAATGTTTCCGTCAAAGCTTCTTGCATCAGCAGGAACAGCTGAAACCCATTCATTGTAAAGGTTCATTCTTGTTTCTGCACCGTCATCGGATGATGTATAGCCTTTTCCGGTAACATCATACTTTTGACCGTTTACCTTAATGGACTTAAGTTCAATTGTGTAGCCGGGGAAAATTTTCTCTGCATCCTTAATGCCGATAGCAAGGAATGCAATGCCGTCAAAGGTCTGAGGAACTTCGTCAACTGTGGGAAGTTCAAGCTTTACGGTGTATTCACCTTCGCCTGTAACCATTTCATCCTTGGTGAAATCGCCCCAGTACTGATTTGCCCAGGCTGAATCAGCATACATAAGATATGTATAAGGTACGTGATATGTGAAATCAATCTCGATTGAAGTGATTCCCGGAAACTGATTGCTGATAACCTTAGGAGTTGCGGCAGAAATGTCGCCATATCCGCGTGCATCTTCGGGAACATCTGCTCCCCATTCGTTGTCACTATTCATACGTGTTACGATACCGTCATCTGATGATGTGTAACCAACCTGTGTTTCTACTTCCGTTCCGTTGAGTTTTACGGATTTAAGCTCGATGCAGCCTGCAGGGAAAGCAATTTCACCATAGGTGATACCGAGAGCAAGGAACTGAAGATTATCAAAAGGTGTTGAAGACTCAATCTTTACAGAGTAGTCTCCGGGGCCCGTAATGGGTGTGTTGGAAATCTTAAGTGTCTCGGGAACTTCTGTACCGTCATTCCAGTAAGAGAGTGTGTTTGTAGGCTCTGAGAACATAATATAAGCTGTGGGAACATGATAATCGAAAGTGATTTCAACTTTCTTTACTGCTTCCTGCTTGTTGTCGATAATGAAGGGAGTAGCATCCTCAGTCTTACCGTCAAAGCTTCTTGCATCCTTGGGAAGTTCGGTAACCCACTCATTGTAGATGTTCATACGGGTAATAATGCCATCATCGGACGATGTGTAACCCTTTGTAAAGTTAACATCCTTATCGTTAATCTTAAGTGACTTGATTTCAATTGTTGCGCCGGGGAAAACGATTTCTCCGTTGGTAACATAAAGCGCTGCAAAAGCGAAATCATTAAATCCTGTTTCGTTTGTGTAAGTTACGGTGTAAGTACCTTCACCGGTAACTACGGGGTCAGATTCTGTTGCATCCCAATTTGAAACTGCCCAATCAGCCGATGCAAACGCAAAAGTAGCCTTTGCTACGGGCTTTTCAGCCTCTTCGTCAGCACGTACAGGTGTGATTCCTGTAGGAAGTGCCATTACGATTGCAAGAAACAGTGCGAAAAACGCTGCTAATTTCTTTTTCATAATAAATAATCCTCCTTTGATTTGTGTCAGGTTTCGGTCTGACTGCCTATATATAACGTCCTCAATAACCTTCCCGCTTTCCGACGGAGGGACGAATATATCATTATGAAATATCTGTTTGAAAATGGCGGTTCATATAATACCGGTTCTGATTTAACTCTTGTCCCTGCTCGGGGAATTACTCAGTCAATTTTGTTACGGTACCGCCTTCCTGTATTTTGCCGGGGATAAGAATCATTCTTGTCTGGGCTCTTTCTTCAATTTCCGCAACAAGCTGGTTTACAGCGGCTTCTCCTATTCCCTTTGCATCCTGATGATAGGTTGCAATTGTCGGAGTAAGCATATTGGTAAGACGAATACCATCATAGCCGAAAACACATACATCCTCAGGGATTTTAAGACCAATTTCCTGTATTGCGGAAATGCCTCCAAGCACTGATATATCATCCGGATAAATAATACACGTAGGACGGTTGTCTGAACTTAGAAGCTCACGTGTCGCTTTACCGGCTGCATTTAAGTTACCGAATCCGGTCTGCATGACGAATTCCCTTGGTGTTTCCAGTCCACAGCTTCTCATACCTTTTGTGAAGCCTGAAAGACGCTGTAGTGTAACCTCACCAACCTCACCATAGAAAAATGCTATTTTTCTGTGTCCAAGTCCATACAGATAATTAACAATTTCCTTCATGCTGTCTTCATTACTTCCGTAAACACTGCTGCAGTTTTCAAAGCTGTGATCAATACCTATCAGCGGCAGGTCACTGTCGGCAAGCAATTTGAGTTGTTCCGGTTCAAAATCACCGGCTGCAATGATGATTCCGTCACACTGTCTGTTCTTTGCATGCTCAAGGAAACTCATATCTCCTCTTTCAAGGAATGTAATATCATAATCAAGCTCCGAAGCCCTGCATCTTATTGCCTCAAGTACAAGTGAGAAATATTCATGGGCCATATCGTTTCGGAACATAATGCCTATATTATGGCTTTTGTTCGTACGCATGGTGCGGGCAGCCGCATTAGGAAAATAGCCAAGTTCCTGTGCTTTTTTCCTTACCATTTCAGCATTTTCCGGACTGATTCCTTTTTTGTTGTTCATGGCTTTGGAAACAGCAGACACTGACATTCCGCATTCCTTGGCCAGTTCTCTTATAGTAATCATTGTTTTCTCCTGAAAAATAAATAGGTAAAACGTTTTCTCTGCGAACAGTTTACAAACGAAACGCTAAAATGTCAATATGTTTTGTGCAGATTGTTGATGTTTTTTTGCTTTTTCGATACTTTTTAGGATATATTTTTGCATTTTGTGTTCCGAAGATGAGTAAGTTTTTTGTATTTTCATGTCAAATTATACAAAATCGCGAAAACGTTTTATCATTTTATGTCTTATTTTCTTTTTTTCTTTGTAAGACTCCGAGAAACAAAAATCCCCCTGATATGTTTCCTTTCCGGTTACATATCAAGGAGATTTTCGTGCTTCTTAGAAACATTTAATGGGGGGAGTCGATGTGCAGCTTCCGAACTTCTCGCATTTATAACACAGTTCATTATCGCACCGTCCGTCTGCCATGAACTGCTTAATGTTTGCAAGTGTCGTATCTGCTATATTTTCAAGTGCTTCTTTTGTTAAAAATGCCTGATGAGAGGTCACAATCACGTTTGGCATTGAAATCAGCCTTGCGAGCGTATCGTCTGCAACTATATGCCCCGAAAAATCGTGGAAGAAAATGTCCGATTCTTCTTCGTAAACATCAAGACAGGCAGCACCTATTTTCCTGTCTTTTATTCCGTCAAGAAGCGCTTCCGAATCAATCAGCGCGCCTCGGGAGGTGTTAATCAGGATAACACCCTTTTTCATTTTAGAAACTGTTCTTTTGTTAACCATGTGTTTCGTTTCATCCGTCAACGGACAATGGAAGGAAATAATATCACTCTTCTCCCAGATTTCATCAAGCGAAACATATTCTGCATTAAGGTTTTCCGCAGGGTATTTATCATAAGCCAGAACCTTCATTCCGAACCCTTTGCATATGTCTGCGAAAATCCTGCCGATTTTGCCGGTTCCTACAACGCCGACCGTCTTTCCGTGAAGATCGAAACCGGTAAGACCGTTCAGGCTGAAATTAAAATCACGTGTCCTGATATAGGCCTTATGTATCCTTCGGACAGATGTCAGAAGCATTGCCATTGCATGCTCGGCAACAGCATAAGGCGAATACGCCGGAACTCTTACTATATGCACTTTCTTAAAAGCATATTCAATATCCACATTGTTATAACCCGCACATCGCAGGGCAACCAGCCTGACACCGTATTCCTGCAAGGCATCTATGACCTTTCTGTTTACATAATCGTTTACAAAAACGCAAACCACATCAAACCCGGCAGCAAGGTTTACCGTATCCTCCGAAAGCCTTGTTTCATAATATTTAATTTCATAATCTCCGTTTTTATTCGAATTGTTAAACGATGCAATATCATAATCTTTTGCATCAAAGAACGCAATTTTTATCATTTTCTCACCTTTCACAAGCAGTCCGTCTTATATGTCATTTGTTATTTTCTATATATATAATTCTTATATGGTTTTACTTATTGCTTATGTACAAATTATAACGCTCAGTGTATAATAAGGGAAATAATATGTTTCAATATTTTATATATGATTTCGGTTATAAAAGGACGCTTTGAACATAAGACATTTTTGAATATATGGTGTTTTTGAATATAAGGCGTTTTTATATAAGATTTTGGGGAAAAATTATAGACATAAAGGTTTGAATCAAATATGAAAAAAACGAAGAAAGGAAAAAATCCGGTTAATCCGATTGGATAACCGAATTTTACGGAGAACAAAATGACATTAAGACACATGACCATCTTCTGCGCAGTTTATGAGAATGGATGTAATACAACAAAGGCAGCACAGGCAATTAATATGTCTCAGCCCGCAATCAGTCTGGCAATACACGAGCTTGAGGATTATTACGGAATCGTGTTGTTCGAACGCTACGGCAAACGTTTGAAGATATCTGACGCAGGGCGCCGTTTTTATGAATATGCATCGCATATCACATCTCTTTTCAAGGATATGGAGCTTACAATTAAAAGCATGGATAAAACCGGAACAGTAAGAGTCGGTGCAAGTATCGCAATCGGTGCAGATCTGCTTCCGTCATATGTCAAATCTTTTCAGGACAAATATCCGGAAGCCAGAGTTAAAGCAACGGTTGCGCCAACAGAAACACTTGAGAAAATGCTTGTCGGAAGTGACCTGGATTTTGCGCTGAGCGAGGGACTGGTTCATAATCCCGACATTGTTGCTGAAAATTACAGAGACGACCTTCTTGTTGTTATCTGTTCGAAGAAAAGTGCGCTGGCATCAAAGAGCCGGTTAACTCTTGAAGAATTTAAGGCTCAGAAGTTTCTGCTTGGCGAAAAGAAAAGTGCATCAAGAGAATTGTTTGATGCAGTAACAAAACAGGCAGGAATCGTAATCGATCCTGCCTGGGAATCATCAAGCGCAATAGCGCTCATTAACGGTGTGCTGAAAGACCTTGGAATTGCCGTTCTGCCTGAGCATCTTGTACACAACTACATAATAAACGGCTGTATCAAGGTGCTGGATGTTGATGAATTATCCTTTGAAAGAACCTTCAAGGTGATCTATCATAAAGACAAGCTGGTCACACCTGTTATCAAAGATTTTATGGAATTATGTAAAACACATGAAATTAACAACAGATAAAATCAGAAACCTCCAAAGTGGCCAAGCGTAACAGCTGCAATTTCAGAGCCTTTATTCATTGCCTGTATTATGTCGCCCGACAGCATATGTTCGCATACAAAGCCTGCATGATAACTGTCTCCGCAGCCGGTTGTATCGATTATTTCATCAACAGGTCTGGCAGAAACACGGTAACATTTTCCATGGCTGTATGTAACACTTCCTTTTTCGGCAAGTGACATATTGAAAAGGCCGTCATATTTCTTTGAAAAGTCCTCAAAGTACGGAAGCAGGTCTTCCTCACCGCTAATCATGAAATACTCAATATAAGGTGCATAGCGCTCCATATCCGCAAAATCCCTGTATGTTGAGAAATCAGCAGCGAGCCTGAATCCGTACTTTTTCTTTGCTTCAAAAATCTGTTCAAAACAGTCGGCGCGAAAATGAATAAAGACAACATCTGAAGAAGTAAGAAGCTTCATTTCCTCTTCATTTGCACGGAACCGGTCAATTATGGCCCCGTTCCAGGAATCATCCTTGTAATAACGGTCACCGTCCGGTGTAAGGTAAGTCTTACAGTGTGCGGTCGGCAAATCGCTTTCTATCCTTATATGCGTTGTATCGACATTCTTCTCATTTGCGGCTTTCAGAAGGAAATCAGCATATTTGTCGGTTCCTACAGCCCCAAGAAGAATCACTTGAACATCCTCGAATTCACCTGCATGCGCGGCAAAATTTAATGCTTCACCGCCCGGACGCATTTCATCCGTTCCTTCAAATACATCCACGCAAAGACATGGCAGCGCAACCACACTGATTTTCCTTTTCATCTTCTCATCTCCGATATTCTTTTTCTTTACAAGTGTCCATATCCGGCATTTTTATCTGCATCCGTACCGGCACTATTTTCTTTTAACCGGCATCCATATCTGGCATTTCATATCAGGTCCGGAATTGCTTTCCGGCGAATACCATTCAATATTGTAACTGCCGGCAAGTTCATATTCTCCGTTGCCCGGAATCCATTCCTTCCAGATAGCCGTATTGGTATCATGAAGTGTTTTCAAGGTGCAATCGAATACTGCCCATTCGCCTGCGGGAATTTCCCTTACGGTCATATTTTCGGGAATAGCATCACCTTTGTCATAACCCGCAATCATGTAATTGAAGTTGCCGTCGGCACCGATATCGTCGATGCACACACCAAATTCCCCGATATGATGAGCGGCAATATATTTTTCTGTATCATTAGCGGGCTCAAGGCCTTTCATCAGGTTTGGACAATAATTGTCACATACTTCATCCCAGTATTTTGGGATCATTTCGTATGAGTTTTCCTCATTAAAGATACGCTGGAAACCAACAAGTTTAATTGCTTCTTTTTTTTCAATTTTGAATTGCATATTGCTTCCTCCCTGTACGGATATACTTATTTTCAGTCTCTGGAAAGCTCTGATTCCGGTTCTTCCTTTTTTTATGTCCATTGGTGTTGCCCCATGGAACCTTGAAAACGCCTTGGTAAAGCTTGCGGGAGTTTCATAACCGTATTTAAGCGCTGCATCAATAGCTGAAAGATCTGACTCAGCGAGCTCTACTGCCGCCAGATACAGCCTTCTGTTCCTTATGTATTCTCCAAGCGTATATCCTGTTAGAATCTGAAATCCACGCTGAAGGTACATACAGGAAACATTAACATGGACGGCTACTTCTTCCGGACCGATATCTTCCGTAAGATTGTCCTCCATATAATCAATTGCGCTTTTTAAGCAGGTCAGCCACTCCATTTTGAGCCTCCGGACTTGTATTTGTGAGTGAGTCAATGGGTGAG